>JADIMK010000029.1 GCA_017694785.1 Candidatus Cryptobacteroides intestinigallinarum | reverse complement strand
GTTGAGGAATTCTGGAGGGAAGATCCTTCTGACCGCCTTGTCAAGGATGGATTTCCTGCTTCCTTCAGTGTCTCTGCCGGAATGGCTGAAGCCAATTCCGCTTCCATACTCATCCAGCTCCCGGCTTCCTACGTTGGAGGTCATGATAAGTATGGTGTTGCGGAAGCTGACACTTCTTCCGTTGCTGTCCGTAAGACGTCCTTCATCCAGTATCTGGAGAAGTATGTTGAATATGTCAGGATGTGCCTTTTCTATCTCGTCAAGCAGGACCACACTGTAAGGTTTCCGTCTGACAGCCTCGCTGAGCTGGCCGCCTTCGTCGAAGCCTACATATCCCGGAGGCGCTCCTATTAGTCTTGATACAGTGAATTTCTCCATGTATTCGCTCATGTCTATCCTTATCAGGTTGTCCTTGGAGTCAAACATGATTTCTGCCAGAGATTTGGCAAGCTGTGTCTTTCCTACTCCGGTAGGACCAATGAAAAGGAATGTGCCGATCGGCTTGCCGGGATCTTTTATCCCCGCCCTGTTCCTCTGTATGGCCCTTACAACTGTGCTGATGGCTTCGTCCTGTCCTATTATCCTTTCTTCCAGCCTGGATTTCAGCCGAAGGAGCTTGTTGCCTTCTGATTCGGCGACCTTGTTGACCGGGATACCGGTTATGGACGATATTACGTCAGCCACATCTTCAGCCGTTACATACGGGGCGGAGGCACTCTCCGCAGCATGTATCCTGCGGTGTGCAAGTCTGTTCTCAGCACGCAGACGTATCCTTGACCCGGCTTCATCCATGGCATCTATGGCCTTGTCAGGAAGGCAGCGGTCGGGTATATACCGGTCGGACAGTTCCACGCATGCATCAATGGCTCCCTTTGAATATACTACATTGTGGTGTGCTTCGTATCTGTCCTTCAGCCTCATCAGTATCATCTTTGTCTGGATGACGTCTGTAGGATCTACCGTGACTTTCTGGAACCTCCTGTCAAGAGCTCCGTCTTTTTCTATTATACGGGAGAATTCATCATAGGTAGTGGCCCCGATGCATCTTATTTCTCCGCGGGCAAGGGCCGGTTTGAGGATATTGGCGGCATCCAGGCTTCCGGATGCACCTCCTGCCCCGACTACAGTGTGGAATTCGTCGATGAAGAGTATTATGTCAGGATTTGACTTCATCTCATCTATGATACCCTTTAGCCTTTTCTCAAAGTCTCCCCTGTATTTTGTGCCGGCGACTACTGATGCCATGTCGAGAGAAATGATCCTTTTCCCGAGTAGGGACGCCGGTGCGTTGCCTGAGGCGATCTTTTCTGCAATCCCCTCGACAATGGCGGACTTGCCTGACCCCGGCGCTCCGACAAGCATCGGATTGTTCTTTTTCCTTCTGCCGAGCACTTCCATCACTCTTTCCATTTCCTTGTCGCGGCCTTCTACAGGATCAAGTTTCCCGTCTGCAGCCGCCTTGGTCAGATCAGTACCGAAAGTTTCAAGCTGGTCCTTGGTCTCTTCCTTTGCAGCCTGGCCTTCTTCGCTGTCGTCAGCCGGCCCGTCGGATGTACCGTCTTCCCGTCCGAGAAGATTGTTCTTCTCCATGTATGAGATTATGCGTCCGTAGTCAACGCCTGAGTCCCTGAGGTAGCTCTGTCCGTAGCTTCCTGTATTTCTGCACAATGCAAGGAGAAGATGCTGTGAGGAAGCCTCGGAGCAGTTGAGTCTGGTGGCTTCAAGGATAGTTATGCTCAGGATGTTCTGAGCCCCTCTGGAAAATGATATATGGTCAATCTCAGAGTAGGGGATATGTTCGTTTGTGAACACATGGTTGTCGATGTAGTTCTTGAAATCGTCAGGCTCAATACCGAGAGCCTTGAGTATTTCGCATGCAGTATTGTTGCCGTGGCGCAGGATGCCCAGGAAGAGATGGTCAGGGGAGATCCCATAGCTTCCTGTCCGCATCGCCTCTTCGCGGGCAAAGTTGATTATCGCATTAAGTTCGTCTGATATCTTTATTTCCATACATACGTATTAATATCTCGCTAATTTAATATTTTTTTTTAACTTTGCAGACTATGCATAATGTAAAATAGGAAAATATCATATATGGACAACGAGACAAATGAGGTAATCAATACCGGGAAGATCGAGACTGTCAACATTGACCAGCAGATGCGCAGCGCGTATATAGACTATTCGATGTCGGTGATAGTCTCCAGAGCTCTTCCTGATGTGAGGGACGGTCTTAAGCCGGTGCAGAGGAGAGTCCTGTTCGGAATGGCCGGTCTCGGCCTTTCTTATTCAGGCCAGACGAAGAAATCAGCGAGGATCGTCGGTGAGGTGCTGGGTAAGTTCCATCCGCACGGAGATTCAAGTGTGTACGAGGCTATGGCCAGGATGGCCCAGAACTGGAACCTCCGTTATCCTCTTGTCTTCGGACAGGGAAACTTCGGTTCTATGGACGGTGACCCTGTCGCAGCCATGCGATATACGGAAGCAAAGCTTGAGAAGCTTACAGGGGAGGTCCTAGCAGACCTTGACAAGGATACGGTAGATTTCCAGAACAACTTCGACGACACACTCCAGGAGCCGACTGTCCTTCCTACAAAGGCACCGCTCCTACTGCTGAACGGATCCTCAGGTATCGCTGTCGGTATGGCTACAAATATGGCTCCGCATAATCTTGGAGAATGCTGCGACGCCATCTGTGCATACATTGACAATCCGGACATCACAGTCGATGAACTGATGCACTATATAAAGGGTCCGGATTTCCCTACAGGAGGTATAATCCAGGGCCGTCAGGGTATCAGAGATGCATTCGAGACAGGTCGCGGAAGGATTGTGATCCGCTCCAAGACCGAGATCGAGGTGAGCGAATCCGGCCGTGAGACCATTGTTGTCACCGAGATTCCTTATATGGTCAACAAGAGGGAAATGATCGAAAAGATCGCGGAACTTGTCGAGACCAAGAAGATAGAGGGAATTGCCTATGTAAACGACGAGACGACGAGAAAGGGTGTCCGTGTGGTTATAAAGCTCAAGAAGGATGCCAATGCCAATGTCGTCCTCAACATGCTCTTCAAATATACCCAGCTCCAGGCAAGCTTCTCAGTCAACAATGTCGCTCTTGTCAACGGCAGACCTAGGACACTGAGCCTCAAGGAACTGATCAAGTATTTCGTGCGCCACAGGCATGACGTTATAGTGCGCAGGACGAAGTTCGACCTGGACAAGGCCCGCAAACGTGCGCATATACTTGAAGGACTTCTCAAGGCACTTGACTATATTGACGAGATAATAAAGATCATAAGGGCATCCAAGACTGTTTCCGAAGCCAAGGATGAGCTTATGTCACGCTTCGGCTTCACTGATGTACAGGCGTCGGCCATCGTAGAGATGAGGCTCCGCCAGCTCACCGGACTAGAGAGGGAGAAGCTCCAGGACGAGTTCGACGAGCTCATGAAATTCATCACATATTGCGAAGAGGTACTGGCAAGCTATGACAAGCAGATGGAGATCATCAAGGACGAGACACGTCAGCTCAAGGAAAAGTTCGGCGACGCGCGCCGTACCGAAATCGCTCTTTCTGCAGAGGAATTCAATCCTGAGGATTTCTATCCAAACGAAGATGTTGTCATCACCATTTCACATCTCGGTTACATAAAGAGGACTCCGCTTTCAGAATACAGGACACAGAACCGCGGAGGTGTAGGCATCAAGGGCAGTACCACGAGGGACGAAGACTTCATCGAGCATATCTATGTCGCGAATATGCACAGCACTATGCTCCTGTTTACCCAGAACGGCCGCTGCTACTGGCTCAAGGTATATGAGATACCTGAAGGGTCAAGGGCATCCAAAGGCCGTGCTCTCCAGAATGTCATAAACATCGAGTCCGGAGACCAGGTCAAGGCATATATCAATGTCCGAAATCTCAAGGATGAAGAATATGTGAACAATACATATATTGTCCTTGCCACAAAGAGGGGAATCATCAAGAAGACTTCTCTTGAAGCTTACTCTCGCCCTCGTGCAAACGGAGTGAATGCCATCACTGTCAGGGACGGGGATGAACTCCTTGAGGCAGCAATGACCAACGGACACTGCCAGATCCTGCTTGCAGGACGCAACGGCAGGTGCGTAAGGTTCAATGAAACCGATGCCAGACCGCTCGGCCGTACGGCTTCAGGCGTCCGGGGCATAAATATTGAAGAAGATGACGAGGTGATCGGTATGGTATGCTACGATCCTTCGGCTGAAGATGCGGGAGCGCATACTGTCCTGGTCGTGAGTGAACACGGTTATGGAAAACGTACTGATTTTGAAGAATACCGTATCACCAGCAGGGGCGGCAAGGGTGTAAAGACCCTCAATATCACGGAGAAGACCGGCAAACTTGTGGCTATCAAGAATGTAACGGATGAGAATGATCTTATGATCATCAACCGTTCAGGACTTACGATCCGCATGGCAATGTCAGATATCCGTGTCGCAGGACGGGCTACCCAGGGAGTACGTCTGATCAACATCAAGGACGGAGATGCTATTGCTGCGGTTTCGGCTGTCAGCAAGAACGAAGAAGAAACCGTATCTGTTGAAGTACAGGACCAGAATGCTGAAGATACCGGCCGGACCGATGGTACTGACAACAGTGCAACAGACACTAATATTAACTGATAAACTTTATTTAGAACAATGAAACGTATTCTTATCGCTTTGGCTGTGCTTCTGACTGTGCAGCTGGCTGATGCTCAGGTGAAGTCACCTGCAGATGCAAAGAAGGCTGTCGAATCAGCTGCCGCTGCAGCAGAAAATCCGAAGAAGGCGATCAAGCCTGCTACATGGATCAAGCTTGCTACAGCTTATATCGATGCCTACGAGGCACCTATGGGCAACGCGTGGGTCGGAGCCGGACTTCAGGAACTCACCCTCCTTATGGGTGGTGAAAAGCCTGTCTCTACAGAGCAGGTGACACTTTCCGGTGAGCAGTATACCAAACAGGTATATCCTACCAGAAACTATTATTTCAATGCGGCTGGACAGCTTGCAATCATTGAAGTAACAAAGCCTGTATTTGCTGATCCTCTTGCTGAGGCACTTGATGCTTATCATCAGGCTTACAAGGTGGATGAGAAGGGCTCCAAGACAAAGGATATCGTAGCCGGCATAAAGAACATTTCCGCCAAATATCTTTCAGACGGAATGAACTGGTATATGCTCGACAGCCTCAGACTTGCAAGCATTTCGTTCGGAAAGGCTGCAGATGCAGTTGCTGAAGCTCCGGTAAATGAGACTGATACCACCGCTGCCTACAATGCTGGGTTTACTGCCTGGGCAATCAAGGATTACAAGGATGCAGCCACATGGTTCGGCAAATGTATAGACGCCGGTTACTTCGAGGATGGTGAGGTATATGCTAAACTCGCTGACTGCCAGCTTAATCTTGCAGATACTACAGCAGCTGTAAGTACATTCGAGAAAGGTTTCGAAGCTTTCCCACAGAACCAGAGCATCCTCATCGGCCTGATCAACTATTATATCGGAACAGGTGACAATCCTGACGAGCTTTTCTCTCTTATCGACAAGGCTAAGGAGAATGAGCCTAACAATGCTTCTCTTTATTATGTAGAGGGCAACATCTACAAGCAGCTCGGCAAGTATGATGAGGCAAAGGAAGCTTATCTGAAGTCAAATGAGATCAATCCTGACTATGAGTTCGGACTTATCGGTATCGGTGTAATGTATTATGACCGTGCACTGGAACTTCAGGAGGAGGCACAGAATGAGTTTGATGATGCCAAATATACCGCTCTTGTAGAGCAGTTCGAGGCCGCTTTGAAGAGCGCAATCGAGCCTTTCGAGAAAGCTTTCGAGGTTACAAAGGATGAGAACATCAAATCAAGCATCGCTGAGTACCTCAAGAACATCTACTACCGCTTCAGCTCAACTGACGAGAAGTATATGGAGGGATACAAGAAATATGATGCTATAGTTTCAGGACGCTGATATCCTGGATGACTTTCAATAAATAAGGCCGGCCCTGCAATGCGGGGCCGGCCTGTTTATTTATCCCGTAGCTATTCTGCGCTGTCCTCATCAGTGTCCTTGTATCTTTCGAACGCTTTGACGATCTTCGATACAAGAGGATGCCTTACTATGTCTTCGTTATGGAATATTATTGTGCTTATCCCCTTTATCTTCTTGGTGAGCTCTATGCCTTTCAGAAGCCCTGAATCTTCCTTGTGCGGAAGGTCAATCTGTGAAGCATCTCCTGTTACTATGAATTTGGCGTCCTTGCCCATCCTCGTCAGGAACATCTTGAGCTGCCCGAGATTGGTGTTCTGCGCTTCATCCAGGATAACGCAGGCCTTGTCAAGCGTGCGGCCTCTCATGTATGCGAGCGGAGCTATCTGGATGGTACCTTCTTCAATGAATTCCTGCAGCCTCTTGGCCGGGATCATGTCTCCCAACGCATCGTAGAGCGGCTGAAGATATGGGTCCAGCTTGTCCTTGAGGTCTCCAGGAAGAAATCCCAGACGTTCTCCGGCCTCGACTGCGGGACGGGTGAGGATGATTCTTCTTACCTCCCTGTTCTTCAGGGCTCTGACAGCAAGCGCAATGGCGATGTATGTCTTCCCTGTACCGGCAGGACCTACAGCAAAGATCAGGTCATTTTCAAAGTAGGCCTTGACCATCTCTTCCTGTGTCCTGTTCCTGGCCTTGATAGGCTTGCCGTCAATCCCGTGCACTATGTTGGAATCTCCGTTGAGCTTGAATCTCTCCGGACTTGCCTCGCCGTCAAAGATATCTTCGACATCATAGGGCGTGAGGGATGTCTTGTGGAGACGCCTTTCGATCAGCATGTTGAGCTTTTCTTCAAATTCCTTTATCTCGTCTTCTTTCCCGTCAAGGTTGATTTCTGTTCCGCGGGCTGCTACTTTCAGCTTGGGAAAATATCCGCACAGGGCCTCAAGCACCCTGTTGCCTGCCCCGTATATCTCAAGAGGGTCTATCGCTTCTAATCTAATGGTTTTCTTCATCTTCTGCTGCGGCATAGCCGTCTTTTATACCTGTTTCCTTTATGATTCTCTGATATGTATCTTTCATCTTTGTCCAGCCCCATGCTGTCTTCCATTCATCCTTGCGGTCAAGCCATTCTTCTATGAAGACAGTCATGTAGCTGTCGGACAGCATTCCCGGAAGAGAGCACCATGTGTATCTGAAACGCAGGGCACCGATTCCTGTTGTCCCGGAATGGTCCTTTGTCAGGGTCAACTCAAGCAGAAGGCCTGCCTGTGTATTCCTTGCGCTCATATTGGAGATGATGTTCCCAAGAGAATACACCACAGGTACCTTCTTCTGTCCTTCACTGTCATCTACGTATATCGTGCCGTAGTCCTGGATTACATGCGGATGGGTGCCGATGATGATGTCGGCTCCGTTCTCCGCCATCCATTCAGCCATTTCCTCCTGATAGACAGAATGTCTGAGACTGTATTCGTCGCCCCAGTGGGGCAGGGCTATTATGAAGTCTGCTCCGGCCTCCTTCGCTTTCATCAACGCCTGCCTTACAGCTTCCTTTTCGAGGATGTTGACCTTGTGTACGGGATGGCTGCATGGAGCATTGGTGCCGTATGTGAAGTTCAGGAATGCCGTATTGATGCCGTTGATTCTCATCATGAGGATGTCCGGACTGTCATGGACGGTGATATCTGTGCATCCGGCAGTGAATACCCTATGGCTTCCTCGCATCCTGGAATATATGTCCAGTGTCCTGCCGAGACCTGCGGCCCCTTTGTCGCAGATATGGTTGTTGGCTGTAAGGAAAATGTCAACGCCGCAGTCAGCCGCATATCTGGCATATGAGTCAGGTGCAGAGAATGATGGATAGCCGGTGAACGGAGGCCCTGCAAGCGTAAACTCCATGTTGGCAACAGTTATGTCAGCCTTGGAAAGATCATTCCGGATGTTTTCCAGATAAGGAGAGAAGTCATAGGCATTGTGGTCATCTGCATTCTTTTCTCCTCCTCCTGCAAGGTAGCGGGAATGTGCGTCGGCAATCTGTCCAGCATGCAGCATGACATCTCCGATGAATACCAGTGTGGCAGTATCTGAGGTTCTGAGCTCCTTCCCGGGAGAGAAGAGCAGGCCTCTTATTGAACTGGAGTCATTGACCACGGCCGGGCATTCCGTCACTGTCCTGCGAAGTCCTTCATGCGCATGATGTCTTCCATGGGCCGGGCCTGCGGATCTTGCTGACGCCCCAGATGCATAAGTGCATGAAAGGCACAGGAGAACCGCAGAAATGATTCCGAAGGGAAATCTGAGAAAATATCCTGGCAGCATGTGCATCCTGTACCGGTTTCAGTTTTCTGTCTTATATTGTCGTTTTGTCCTACAAATTTATAATTTTTATTTTGTCCCGGATTATTTAATGGTTAAATTTGCGAAAATGTGCTAATGTAAAAGACGATGAACAGGACAATCATACCGGTTATGCTTATTTCCATGGTCTTTCTTTCTGGATGTGACATGTTCAGGCGTCTTGCAGGAAGGCCGACTGAAGAAGAGGTCGACAGGATGAGGATTGAGATGATGGCTCAGAAGGAAGCCGCACACAAGGCACGTATAGACTCGCTCATGCGGGTCGAGAAGGCAATATCCGACTCCCTGTCAATCCTGGATTCATTGAAACAGATGCACGGCACTATCCTCAATCCTTCTGAAATGGGCGGACTGTTTACCACGAGGCTTGAATCCAGGTACTATATAGTCGTCGGGTCTTTCCTGGGGCGTTCCAATGCCGAGTCTTTCTTCAAGGATGTGGAGAAGGCCGGATATGTCCCGATTCTCATCAATTTCAGGAACGGCTTCAACGCCGTCGGGGTAGCTCCTTCCGACAATCTCAAGGAAGTGCTGGATTCCCTTAAGAAAGTGAAGCTGGAGGCTTTCTGTCCTCCAGACGTGTGGATTCTTGTAAATGAATGATTATGAAGACTTATTGCAGATCCGATCTGAAATTTGTCCTGGCTTTTGCTCTAATCCTCTTCCCCTGTATTCTTTCTGCACAGTATAAGGACGCAAGGGGGTATTCAGACCTGTATGACAGCGAGACTGTGACTGCCTTCAAGGAGCATGTGGGCTTTCTTTCTGCAGCATCTCTGGAAGGACGGAAGGCCGGTTCAGAAGGAGAGAAGGAAGCTGCCGGATATGTCTATTCCTGCCTGAAGGAATATGGGGTGGAAATGCTGAGTCCGGCCGAAGGGGAAGTGTTCGGTATTTCCAGAGCCGGCGCCGATACTCTTGAGTCCAGGAATGTGACAGGATTTGTCCAGGGATATGACAGTGTCCTGAAGGACCGCTACATTGTTGTTGGTGCCAGGCTGGACAATCTCGGGACGAACAGCATGAGCGTAGACGGGAGGCCTGTCGAACAGATATATTACGGGGCCAACGGCAATGCGTCCGGACTCGCGATGATGCTGGAGCTCGCAAAGAAGGTGTCCCTGAATTCGATACTTTTCAGACGTTCGGTGATCTTCATAGCTTTCGGTGCCTCAACTGAGACTTATGCCGGAGCATGGTATTTCCTCAACCGTTCATTTTCTGATGCAGACAAGATCGATGCTATGATAGATCTTGACATGCTCGGCACCGGAGACCGTGGCTTCTATGCCTATACGGCATCCAATCCGGACCTCAACACGATCATCTCTTCAGTATCGAAGGATCTTCAGCCTGTGCTGCCTGAAGTAGTGTCTTCCGAAATATACCCATCGGACAACAGGGCTTTCTATTCGGCGCAGATTCCTTCTGTGATGTTCACTACAGGAAAGTACCCGGAGCACAATACCCCGAAGGACACCTGGTCCATCATTGATTTCGGTATGATGGAAAGGGAGCTGGAGTATATCTATAATTTTACCGAGGCATTAGCCAATACCGGACTTGAACTTTCGTTTGACGGAAGCATAAGGCAGAATACACGTCCGGAGCAGGAAGATGTGTATGCATATTATGACTGTGACCAGAGACCGATGTTCCTCAACAGTACGGACCCTCGCCAGTTCCTCGAGAAATGGGTGTACCAGTATCTCAGATATCCTAAGGAGGCCGTCAAGGACGGTATCCAGGGAAAGGTTACTGTGGATTTCATCATAGAGAAGGACGGATCTGTCTCAGATGTCCGTGTTGTGCGTAGTGCCGACCCTCTGCTTGATGAGGAGGCTGTCAGGGTGATAAGCGCTTCTCCTAAGTGGAGGCCTGGAAGAGTCAATGGCGTCAAGGTAAGGACTTCCATGTCCATTCCTGTGGAGTTCAGGCTGGAGCGCAAAGGCGGCTTCGGTATCAACGGACGGCCTATAGGAAAGAAATAGAAGGATTCAGATAAACTATCATAGGATAAACTATAGTAAGATGGAATACAATTTCAGGGAAATTGAAAAGAAATGGCAGGCCTATTGGGCTGAAAACCATACGTTCAAGGCAGAGGAGGATCATTCGAAGCCTAAATATTATGTCCTTGACATGTTTCCGTACCCTTCAGGGGCCGGTCTGCATGTGGGGCATCCTCTCGGCTATATAGCAAGCGACATATTCAGCCGCTACAAGCGTCTGTGCGGATTCAATGTGCTGCATCCGATGGGATATGATGCCTTCGGGCTGCCGGCTGAGCAATATGCCATCCAGACAGGACAGCATCCTGCTGTCACTACAGCCAAGAACATAAAGAGATACCGTGAACAGCTGGACCGGATAGGCTTTTCATTTGACTGGTCAAGGGAAGTGCGGACATGTGATCCGAAATATTACAAGTGGACCCAGTGGGCATTCCTGAAGATGTTCGGCAGCTATTATGACAATACTCTGCAGAAGGCCAGACCGATAGAGGATCTTATGTCACATTTCTCTCAGCATGGTACAGAGGGTGTGGATGCAGCCTGCAGCAAGGAACTCTCCTTCAGCGCAGATGCATGGAATGCGATGACGAAAAAGCAGAAGGCTGATGTCCTGATGAACTACAGGATAGCCTATCAGGGTGAGACTACAGTCAACTGGTGTCCTAAGCTCGGTACAGTGCTGGCCAATGACGAGGTCAAGGAAGGCTATTCTGTCAGGGGCGGGTATCCTGTAGAGCAGAAGAAGATGACCCAGTGGCAGCTCCGTGTCTCGGCCTATGCCGGACGTCTCCTCTCCGATCTGGAGACTCTTGATTGGACTGATTCCCTGAAGGAGATGCAGCGCAACTGGATCGGCCGTTCAGAGGGCGCAGAGATGGTATTCAAGGCATACAACGGCGACCAGGAATATGATGTGACTATATTCACTACCAGAGCCGATACTGTGTTCGGGGTGACATTCATGGTTCTTGCGCCTGAGAGCGAGTGGGTGGACAAGCTGACGTCTACTGAACAGAAAGAAGCTGTGGCAGAGTATGTCGCTATGGCCCGCAAAAAGACCGAGAGGGAAAGGATATCCGAGGCCCATAAGGTCACAGGAGTCTTTTCCGGCTCCTATGCAGTCAATCCGCTTACTGGAGACAGGATTCCGGTATGGATTTCAGAATATGTGCTTGCCGGCTACGGTACAGGTGCGATAATGGCTGTTCCTGCCCATGACAGCAGGGATTATGCTTTTGCAAGGCATTTCAATCTTCCGGTCATTCCTCTGATAGAGGGATGCGATGTCAGCGAGTCATCGTTCGATGCCAAGGACGGTATCATGTGCAACTCAGGTTTCCTCAACGGAATGACAGTCAAGGAAGCTATTCCGGCTGCAATAGATTATGTCGAGAAGCATGGAATAGGCCACAGGAAGGTAAATTACCGTCTGCGTGACGCGATATTCTCCCGCCAGAGATACTGGGGAGAGCCGTTCCCGATATATTTCAAGGACGGGATCGCTGAACCGATGCCGTTTGACAGGCTGCCTCTTGAACTTCCTGAGATAGACAAGTATCTTCCTACCGAGACAGGCGAACCTCCGCTCGGCAGGGCCGCAGACTGGACCTATGACGGATATCCTATAGAGAAGAGCACGATGCCTGGATTTGCGGGCAGCAGCGCATATTATCTCAGATATATGGATCCTCACAACGACAATGCTCTTGTAAGCAGGGAAGCAGACAGATATTGGCGCAATGTCGACCTTTATGTCGGCGGGACTGAACATGCCACCGGACATCTGATCTATTCCCGTTTCTGGAACAAGTTCCTGTATGACCTCGGCTATGTCTGCGAGAAGGAGCCTTTCCGCAAGCTCATCAATCAGGGCATGATCCAGGGACGCTCGAATTTCGTGTACAGGATCATCAACACCAATACTTTCGTCTCCTATGGACTGAAAGACAAGTACCAGACGACAGAAATACACGTTGATGTGAATATTGTCCACAATGACCGTCTGGATCTGGAGGCCTTCCGCAACTGGATGCCGGATTTCCGCAATGCAGAGTTCATCCTTGAGAACGGTGAATACATATGCGGATATGCCGTCGAGAAGATGAGCAAGTCCATGTACAATGTCGTAAATCCGGATATGGTCTGTGACACCTATGGCGCGGATACTCTCCGTCTGTATGAGATGTTCCTCGGCCCCGTGGAACAGTCCAAGCCATGGGATACCAAGGGAATCGATGGCGTACACAGATTCCTCAGAAGGGTCTGGAGACTTTTCTATGACAGGGACGAATTCCTTGTTACAGACGATGCCCCGACTGCAGCTGAGCTGAAGACACTCCATAAGCTTATACATAAGGTCAGGACTGACATAGAGAATTTCTCTTACAATACTGCTGTCAGTGCATTCATGATTGCTGTCAATGAGCTGTACGACCACAAATGCAGTAAGAGGGCCATACTTGAGCCGCTTGTCATTCTCCTGTCTCCGTTCGCTCCTCATATTGCGGAAGAACTCTGGCAGGCTCTCGGACATGATGGAAGCATCAGCTATGCGTCATTCCCTGAGTACAATGAAGCATATGTCGTAGAGGACAGCTGCACCTATGCTGTATCATTCAACGGAAAGACACGCTTTACCGTCGAACTCTCCAAATCGATGTCTGTTGCCGAAGTTGAGGCACATGTAAGAGGTCTGGAGCAGACTGCAAAATATGTGGCCGGCGGCAATATCGTGAAAGTGATAGTTGTCCAGGGAAAGATAGTCAATATAGTTGTAAAGCCTTGATATAAATGAAAAACCTGTTCTCAATCTTAAAGGAATACGCAATCCTTACGTTCGGTACTGTCATATATGTACTGGCATGGACCTCATTCATGATTCCAAACGGGATTGCAAGCGGAGGAGGTACCGGTCTCTGTACAATCGTGTATTTCGCGACAGATGGGGCCATACCTGTGTCCGTATCTTTCTTTGTACTCAACGCCATCCTCCTGATAATAGGTTTCCTGGTGATGGGCAAAGGGTTCGGGTTCAAGACTATATACATAATAATCCTGTCCACTGTCCTGTTCGATGTCTTTCCTCGTCTGGGCTGGGATGTCGTCTTCGATGAGAAATTCCTTGTCGCAGTAGTGGGAGGTACGCTAGAAGCAGTCGGAATCGGGATTGTACTGATGAAAGGCGGAAGTACTGGCGGTACTGACATTGTAGCCATGGTTGTCAACAAATACTGGCCTGTCTCTCCTGGAAAGGTGTATCTGTATTCGGATTTATTCATCATTGCCTCCATACTTCTTGTACCGGGCAAGACACTTGAAGATATGATATACGGATATGTGGTGATGATCACATTCTCGTTTATGGTAGACTTTGTGCTGCTCGGGCAGAAATCGTCAGTACAGGTACTTATCTTTTCATCGAAGTACAAGGAAATAGCGGACAGCATCCTGAAGATGGACCGTGGGGTGACAGCCTTGAAATCGATGGGCTGGTATTCAAAGAATGACAGCAATGTCCTGCTGGTGATTGTCAGAAGATATGAACTGCATAAGGTCGTATCGATAATCAAGGACATTGACCGTTCGGCGTTCGTATCTGTCTCTTCGGCCAGCGATGTCTATGGAGAAGGCTTCGATGAAATGAAGACAGGCATTGACCGCAAGAAAAAAATCGGAGATAAAGAATAATGGGTACATTGAAAAATTCATCATGGAGAACAGCCAAGGAGTACCTTCTGATTACTCTGGGACTCTTTTCATATGTGATCGGCTGGTCAATATTCCTGCTGCCGAACAATCTTGTCGGTGGCGGCGTCTCCGGTATGTGTGCCATCATATATTATGCTACCGGCATAGAGATGGGATATTCATACTTCGTAATCAATCTTGTGCTCCTGCTCATAGGCTTCAAGATCCTCGGGACTGGCTTCGGCAGCAAGACGATATATGCGATAGTCTTTGCATCTGTAATGCTGAATGTCTTTCCTCCTCTTATACCTGAATATATATCACAGGAACTGGCTGTCTCCAACGGAAAGCTGCTCTGTACGATAATCGGAGGTATCCTTACCGGAGTCGGGATAGGTGTCTCGATATCAAGCGGCGGAAGTACGGGAGGTACAGATATCATAGCACTGATAGTCGGGAAATACAGGAACATTTCACCAGGCAAGCTTATCCTTGCCATGGATGTAGTGATAATCCTTTCTTCCATGCTGGTACCTTCATATACAGCTGCCGGAGAACTTGTCCCTTTCCCTGAAAAATTCGCCACATCCGTATACGGACTCATAATGATCACTGTATCCGGATATTCCGTAGATCTGTACCTCTCTGGTACCAAGCAGTCTGTCCAGGTGTTCATATTTTCCAAGAAGTATGCTGAAATAGCTGATGCAATAGCTGAAGACATGAAGAGGGGTGTGACTCTTATCCATGCTGAAGGATGGTATACGAAGGAAGAAAGCCAGGTGATAATGGTTATGACCCGAAAGACTGACCTTAATCTGCTCTTGCGTTATGTAAAGTCGATAGACCCGGATGCATTCCTTTCCGTGACAAATGTAATGGGTGTCTTCGGAAAAGGGTTCGATACCATAAAGGTGAAATCCGGAAAAGCAGACGGAAGGTAAGCGGACTAGGTGCAGCAGGCAGCATTGCCGCTCCGTCACCATTCGGTATACTTGAAACCATATATAAAAAGAGAAATAATCACAAAAAAGAGAAAAAAGTGGCATATAGCCTCTCTGTAACATAAATACGGAGAGGCATTTTGTTTACCTTTGCCCCCACTTCGTAACTATACACGAATGACATATGGAAATTATAATTGATAATGATTTAGTATCATTCTGTGCGGGGGCGGTCATATCGTGTGTTTATCTGGCATTGATGGCGGATGTCATCCGGAGGTCCGTAAGAAAGGACCTTGACATCCGGACGTTCCCTGTATTCTTGTTTCTTTCTTCTGTCAGCGCATTGATGCTGACAGTCTCAGGTGTAGTATGCTACAGGGCACTGTGCAGTTCTGTTCCTGTTGATCTTGCATTGTCCATGATGATAATGATGGTCCGGGATACCGGAAAGTACAGGTCCCATGAGAAGCTGCCTCTGGCTATGGTCGCAGGTTCGCTTTTCCTTATATCGATGGTCACTTCTGTGCTGAGGCTCGTATGTGCCGAAAGAAATGCCAGATGCGACTTCTCTGTCTGGATTCCCCAGATACTGTCCGCGGCTATTGCAGTATATTGTCTGGTTCGGGCCATACACGAATTTTCTGATCTGAAGGAATTCATATCAGGAATGAATGCCGCAAACTATGCGGCTCTGGCTGCCGATTTCAATTTCTCTTCCGTATTCCTGTCTGTTGTCCTGGCAAGCCTGTCTGCCGATGTACTTCCTAAGGCAGTACATGATGTCCTGCTGCTGTTGTGCATTGCCGTCCTGGTCATTATGCATGTGTTCATGTACAGGAGATTTGTCCTCAGGCATGTCTTCATATTCTATGACGGCTATGAGAAGAGGCTCCGGCGTATCTCTTTACGGGACGGATGCAATCACGAAAAAACGGAGTCGGAGTCCGGATTCACAGAAACTTATCAAAGGCTGAATAACTATTTTGAAGACAGGAAGCCTTATCTTGACGGTGATCTTACGATAGCGGATGTTGCCAAGGAACTGTATACGAACAAACTGTATGTCTCACAGGCTATCAGCAGATGCTCAGGAAAGAATTTCTGCCAGTTTGTAAATTATCATCGGGTTAAATATTCTGTCGACCTGTTCAGGGCAGACCCGCATCTGAAGGTGAGCCAGCTTGCAGAGATGTCCGGATTCCATACCGTGGCTTCATTCAATATGGCTTTCAAGCTTAATCTAGGAGAATCGCCGAGTGAATGGTGCCGCAGACAGCGTCGCTCAAAAGACTTTGTCAATGGCGTTTCTGGAGACGGGACAGTTTGAGAATTCGGAAACTTAAGGCTATCTTTGCCTGAAGTTGATCATTCTGAACAAATTTCTTATGGCAGACGAAAAAATAATCTTTTCGATGAATGGGGTTGGAAAGATTCTTCCCCACAACAATAAAGTGATACTCAAGGATATATATCTGTCTTTCTTCTACGGGGCAAAGATAGGTATAATAGGCCTCAACGGTTCAGGAAAGTCTACCTTGATGAAGATAATAGCAGGAGTCGAGACTTCCTATCAGGGAGAAGTCGTATGGGCCCCAGGCTATTCTGTAGGTTATCTTGAGCAGGAGCCTAAGATGGATCCGGACAAGACTGTCCTCGAGGTCGTGCAGGAAGGTGTCCAGGAAGTGATGGATCTTCTCAGGGAGTATGATGAGGTGAACATGAAGTTTGCCGAACCTATGACAGACGATGAGATGAATGCTCTGATTGAGCGGCAGGGAGAGCTGACTGAGAAGATTGAGCATTGCGGGGGCTGGGAGATAGATTCCAAGCTTGAGCGGGCTATGGATGCCCTGCAGTGTCCCCCGTCAGATGCCAAGGTCTCTACATTGAGCGGCGGAGAACGCAGACGAGTTGCCTTGTGCCGTCTCCTGCTCCAGCAGCCTGATGTACTGCTTCTGGATGAGCCTACCAACCATTTGGATACCGAGAGCATACAGTGGCTGGAGGAACACCTGCGCCAGTACAAGGGAACAGTGATTGCAGTCACGCATGACCGCTATTTCCTTGACAATGTGGCCGGATGGATCCTGGAGCTGGACAGGGGCGAAGGTATTCCGTGGAAAGGCAACTATTCTTCATGGCTTGAGCAGAAGAGCATAAGGCTTGCCCAGGAGGAGAAGCAGGAGAGCAAGCGCAGAAAGACCCTGGAAAGGGAACTTGAATGGGTGAGGATGGCTCCGAAGGCCCGACAGGCGAAGTCGAAGGCAAGGCTCGGCGCATATGAGAAGCTAGCCGGTGAGGATGCCAGGGAGAAGGAAGCCAACCTTGAGATCTATATCCCGAACGGACCGAGGCTCGGGAACAAGGTCATCGAGTTCAATGATGTCTCTAAGGCCTATGGTGACAAGCTCCTGTTCGAGCATCTGAGTTTTGTGCTGCCGCCTGCCGGCATTGTCGGCGTGATAGGTCCGAACGGAGCTGGAAAGACTACCTTGTTCCGTCTTATCATGGGACTTGAAAAGCCGGATACCGGGACGATAACAATAGGTGATACTGTCAAGCTGGCTTACGTGGACCAGCAGCACAAGAGCATAGATCCGGACAAGACTGTGTTCGAGACGATTTCCGGAGGCCTGGATTTCATCAAGCTGGGCAAGAGGGATGTCAATGCAAGGGCATATGTATCCCGTTTCAATTTCTCCGGAGCTGATCAGGAGAAGCTGTGCGGCGTGCTTTCCGGAGGAGAGCGCAACAGGCTTCATCTGGCCCTGACTCTCAAAGATGAAGGGAATGTACTGCTTCTGGACGAGCCTACCAACGATGTTGATGTCAATACTATAAGGGCACTTGAGGAAGGTCTTGAGAATTTCGCGGGATGTGCTGTCGTGATTTCACATGACAGGTGGTTCCTTGACAGGATTGCTACCCATATCCTTGCTTTCGAGGGGGATTCAAAGGTATATTTCTTTGAAGGCACATACTCGGAGTATGAGGAGAACAAGAAGCGCAGACTCGGTAATGAAGAGCCTAAGCGCTTCAAGTACAAGAAACTGATGGAATAGTCAACGCGGTCTCCGGTCATATGTCACAGCGATATAATATAGGATTGAAGCTGCCGCTGCTTCTGCTCATGGCAACCTGTTTGACATCGGCTGTACTTTTGTCCTCTTGCCGGCCGTCTCATGATGCATTTCTGAAGGTCCTGTCTGTTGAAGACAGGGGAAGCTACGAGTGCCGCTCAGTGGTAATCGTGACAACTGCAAGGGACAGCATACCGGCAAGTCTTCTTGTGCCTGAACTTTCTCCAGGGAAAAGGTATCCGGCTGTGCTTATGCTTCATGACCATGGCGCCAGGTTCGATATAGGGAAAGAGAAGCTCGCAAGTCCTCCTGAAGGTTGTCCCGACTATCTGAGACGGTCTTCGGAAGAGTGGACAGGACGTTATTTTGACGGAGCCTATATGGCAGACAGCCTTGCTTCGCAGGGGTATGTTGTGCTTGTCCCTGATGCGCTTTATTGGGGCAGCCGCAGTTCGTCTGACGCCCGCCGCTGGTCAGAGCTGAAGTTCGGTGGCTGCAGCTCTGTAAAAGGAGAACTTCTTCCGGAAGACAAGGATGCGATCAAAGTCTTGAAACAAAAGGTATTCGATGCCCAGAAGGACGTCTATGACAGTCTGATGACATCGTCTGGAGTGGAATGGGCAAGGAAGATTCTTCATGATGACATGACTGCGGCATCAGTCCTTGCATCCCTTCCTTTCGTTGACAGGGACAGGACAGGGGCGTTCGGCTTCTCTATGGGTGCACACCGGTGCTGGCTGCTGTCTGCGTTTTCTGATGATATAAGATTCGGGGCAGCCGTGTGCTGGATGCTTATGAAGGCTGACTATGACAGCTCCAGCGTGTCAGACCTGTCTATGCGCATACGGAAGCTCAGGGACAGCCTTGATTTTCCTGATATCGCGGGTCTTGCATGTCCTAAGCCGATGCTTTTCATCAATGGAAGGACGGATCATCTGTTCCCGGAGGCATCTGCAGCTGAAGCTTTCAGAAGGATATCAGAGATCTATTCTGTACATGGTGTTCCCGGTATGGCAGTGACCTCCTTTTCTGATGGAGGCCATCATTGCGGACGTGAGGTGCAGGACTCTGTCTATGCTTTCTTCGCCAGATGTGTTTCCGCTGATGAGTGAATGTCTCGCCAGGCACATCCGTCAAAGCTGCTGAGAAAAGCCTCTCTGTGGGCGCCGTCAGATGCACATCTGTGACTGTATGCCGGAGAAGGTCGGAATGGACCTGTATAAGAACATGAGGGTGACCCAAAAGGTCACTCTCTTTTTCATTCTATAATACGGTCAGGATGACTTCGGAACCCCCTCCCACTATCGTGGGTCCTTCCCTGTGCGGGCGCAACGGTTTCCTCATGTCATCCAGACACGA
>JADIMK010000028.1 GCA_017694785.1 Candidatus Cryptobacteroides intestinigallinarum | reverse complement strand
ATAATTTCCTTTTCAAAAATATCAATCCGTATCCCTCTCCCCTATATCCTGACTGTGCCCGGCCTTTCCGGACAGCAGATGACGGTGCGGCAGATTCCTCAGAACAGGAGTTCAGCGCAGAAAGCCTGCCTGTCTCCGGATTTTCCTTCGACAAAATATCTGATCCCGTCCCCGTCATCTAGCCTTACACGGGACAGATGAATCTCCTCTCCCGGTCTGGTCTCGTGGTTGAAGTTGATCTTCAGTTCCTTAAGAGGTTTCTTTGAAGTCACATCATAATCCGCAGCATCCATAGCCCAAACAATATACATCGCATTGTTGGCATGGCCGTTGAGATCGACATCAGAATATGACACGACATGTGTCCTTACGGACTCCGGCTCAACATTCTTCGGCATCTGCACCTTCTCGCATGGAGTCTCGATCGCATTGTCACGGCATATGCTGTCTTCTCCGTTAAACGGGAGCTCACGGACAATTCTTCTGGTGTCCACATTGATGACAAGCCATGATGTAGTCGCGACTATAAGAGGCTGTCCATCAGAAGCAGTCATCATGAAATCACGCAGATAGAACATCATCGAAGGACCCTTGTGCCAGGTATGAAGATCCGTCTCTTCCCTCCACCTCGGATGGCGCAGGAATTTTACATGCATCCTTGACAATACCCAGAGTGTGCGGGTGCGTGAAAGATCGTCATAACCGAACCCGAGCAGATTGGCATGTCTGTTGGCAGCCTCCTGGGCAAAATCCATGAAAGAAGCCGGCTTCAGCAGCTGGGCTGCATCTGTTTCATAACATGGAATGGTGATATGCTGTGAAAATCTGTTTTCCATAATCCGTCTCTGGCAACCTTTGGGAAAATCTCTGCGCACCAGGAATGGCTTCACATCTTAAAAAACGGCATCAATTTTCCAAAAAACGCACGCAAAAGTAACACTTAAAACCCAATAAAGCAAGAAAGGTAATCCTGGGCCAGGCTTCTGCCATACCGGATCACATCAAGCTGCTCACTGTCATACAGTATTGAATCTATGAACTCTGGACAGAAATGCGCGAGAAGTACATAAACGACAAGAAGAATGATAGCCAGTCCTATGATGCTTCCGATTACAATCAGCACCACCTTCCACGGGCTGAGCTTCCTGCGGCTGCTTCCTGTATCTTCTGGGGCAGGTGCGATTTCAGACGTCTCCTCTTCTTTTTCCTCCGTCTCGTTCTCTGTATCCTCCTCTTTTTCTTCTGTCTCCGCCTCAGTCTCTTCCACAGTCTCTTCCGTTCCGGCTTCTGCTTCTTCCTCTGCTTCCGTCGCGCCTTCTCTACCTTCTTCTGCTGCCTCCGAAGCCTCTGCTGCTACATCTGACGATTCTTCTTCCAGGATTTCGTCTCCACCGGCTTCTTCATCCCGGTCTGCTTTATCTTCCTGACCTTCTCCTGGTCCTGGTTGGATAGCGCCTTCGTCAGCATTATCCGGGACATCAGACAGCCCACTGCCGTCCATCATTGACTGTAGTCCGCTTATCATCGCAGAAACTTCCTCTCTGGTCTCCTGATGGGACTTGAGTGAAACCGGCTCTAGACCGAAACCTTCAGGATAGATATCGAGGTCCTCATCTGCGACAAAGAAAAAATTGTTCTCCTTTGTAGCCCGCATCCTGCCGAGCCCCGGGAAAACTACCGTCTTCTTGACCATCAGGATCTTCTTCATCTCAGCTACAAAGTCTGAAATGATCTTCCCGGCCACCTTCGGCTCCACAGCATTGGATGAGGCATACAGATCTGCCAGAAGAGTATCTTCACCGGCATTACCTGTCCGGAAAGAAAGTCTTCTGTAAGGAGGATTTATGGTATAGCCTCTGTCAGAAAACGATGACGGGACAACTTCAGTCACGAAGTACCCGAACCCGGGGAGACTGACCCGGTCATGGTCAGGAATCAGTTCCTTGACCATCTTTGACAAAAGATCTATATCCATAATATTTATATTTTACTCACGAAACCCGGCCCAATGCCGGCAGCACTCGGCAAAGGTAATACTTATCATAGAATTTCTGAAAAAAGAGCTAATTTTTAGCTGAAAAATTTGCAGCATAAAAAAAATGTTGTACCTTTGCAATCCCATTCGGAAACAATCCGTCTGGAACAACATTCCTGAATAGCTCAGTTGGTTAGAGCATCTGACTGTTAATCAGAGGGTCCCAGGTTCAAGTCCTGGTTCAGGAGCTTCAAAGATCAAGCACCTGCATTTCTGCAGGTGCTTTTTTCGTATCACTAGGAGACACTCCCCGAAAGCATATGGTATGAACGGTCTACTGACGGAAATGCTTCATTTATAACTGCCGCTCGGCAATACTAAAGTAAACTTTGCATTGCACTAGCTTAATCATTATATTTGCTTACTGCGTTCGCATTTATTGCCGACCTCTAATATTCAATGTAACATGAGACCTGGACTTTTCCTATGCATACTGGCCCTTGCCTATAGCACCGCAGTCAACGCAAGCACGTCCTGTGCGATAAATTCCGCAAGCGACGGCATAGGTCTGCGCGTGTCTCCGACCAGATACGACTATTCTGTCGTTGCCGGACAGATAACCGAAGGCACCAGTTCCAAATACGAACAGGCCGAGGCCATCTACCGGTGGATCTGCCAGAATATCAGCTACGACACATCATACTCTATCCGCACGGCCGACGGATGCTGGGATTCGAGATCAGGAGTCTGCCAGGCCTACTGCGAGCTTTTCTACAGACTGGCTGAACCTCTCGGGCTGAAGACATACATTATCACAGGTGACGCCAAAAACCCTGACGACGAATCTGATGCAGGACACTCCTGGATCTTTGCAGTCACGTCAGGGGAAAATACCGGAATTCTCATTGACCCCACGTGGGGAGCAGGATCGGTGTCCGGCGGTATATTCAAAAGAAGCGACAATGACATGACATGGTTCCATGTCGACCCGAGATGGATGATATTCACCCATTTCCCCGATGACGAAATGTTCCAGCTCCTCGACGATCCTCTCACGAGAGCTCAGTACGACTCATTGCCGATGGTGATGCCCCTATGGGGAGAATACGGATTTGATGCCGGGAACATACTTGACTATTATCTGTCCCGAACGGCATATTCCAGGTCCGGGACAGCTGATGATGCTCCGACTGTAATGGAACCTGCCTGCGGAGATGTCCTGATACGGCAGATGCCTCTGCAACGGACACTCAGAATCGGAAGGACATACAATTTTTCATTGGGAAGGCTCACCGACTGCAGGATAGCAATCATCAACGGAGATTTATACACAGACTGGGACTACTCAGGTAACCTTTGTGAAATGGCCTTCACGCCTTCAGTTCCGGGAGACCTTGTCCTGAGTATCAGGAAACCTGACGGGAAATACTGGGGATTCGTAAAGTATGAAGTGGCTGAGCCGAATGCTGAAGACCTGAGGATGTTGCAGCAGACAAGGCCTCTTGCTATGCCTGAGATAACTTCCCTGCCCAATGCTTCCGGCTCTGCGGAACTCATGATGACAATCGGTATAGACGGGCGCGAGCTTCTCTCACTTGCGAGATCAGGAGATGTAACATCACTACCCGTATTCTACAGCTCTGATGTTGTCTATAAAGTGGCAGGAATACCGCTGAACGGCACTCTTGAGGCCGGCAAGGAATACACTTTCACCATAAAGCCGGAAAGCCCGGCGAAATGGGCGATAATCGACGGAGGGAAATGGCATTATGACTGGCAGACAACCCCGGTAGCCGGGACCATCTCCATGACCATAGTACCGCAGGGCACCGGTCCGCTAGTCATCGCCGCCAATACCGGCAACAGCCGTGACTACAGTTATTGCATTGAATATAAAGTAGAATGACCAGTAAGGTCATGTATGTCAAGCCCGGATGGCTTCTGGTACACCCTGAGACCGAATTCCGGCATAGATGCTATCAGATACTCGATGACGTCGGAGGCGATCTGCTCATGCAGCCCCCATTCCTTTTCTCTGGTGAAGAAATAGAACTGCAGCGGCAGTCCTTCTGAGGTCGGCTCCAGCTGGCGGACCATTATCCTCAGATCTGTGTTTACGGAAGAAAGACTGCGGAGATAATGCTCGGAGGCAACCCTGAAAAGCTTCAGGTTCACGACCTCACCGGACAGATCCAGCCCTGAGGCCCAGTCCTTGACGGAAAAACGTGAAAGTTCATCATCCGAACAGAACCTTATAGAATTCATATCGATGCGGACAGCCCTTGCAACCCTGCGCCCTCCGCTCTCCCTCATTCCTCTCCAGTTCTTGAATGAGTCACTTACAAGCACATACGGGGGTACGGTAGTGATGGTATTGTCCCAGTTGCGCACCTTGACGGTATTGAGGGTGACTTCCTCGACCTCTCCGTTCACTCCG
>JADIMK010000027.1 GCA_017694785.1 Candidatus Cryptobacteroides intestinigallinarum | reverse complement strand
TCATATATTTTGCAGAAATCGTCAGCCATACAGAATATTTTTGTAATTTCGTCCTCGGTGATCATCATAGCGATTGTTTTTGTTTTTTGATGTTTTTCCTTCTTCAAATATACAAAAACTTTCGCTATTTTCCTAATAGTCAATGTGTTAATAACTAATATATATTCATCGAACTCACGTTACAATACAAATGGAGCGTCACCTGAAGAAGTATCAAAAGCTGTATTTGAACACAATAACATGCTATAAATAGAGACATATGAGACATCCGACATTCATTCTGACACTGCTGGCACTCGTGGCCACAGCGTGCTGCGACTCCAGAAAGGAAGACGACAGCGGCCTACCTGAATATGACTGGGCGATGGTGTATAATTCAGAAGCATCTTGGGGGTGTTACTACTTCATTGAATTTGCAACCTACGATTTCCTTAGAGATAAATATTGGTTCAAGAGACAATTTCCCACCAAGCCAAAGATGATTTATGACAGAGACTCACTCGCTTTCATCACAGACCACATCAACAACGCCAAGTTCTACCCTGACAGCATGCTGTTAGGGCGTATGCCTACCTTATGCGTACTCCTGCATAATCCCGTAACGGGTAAGACGGACACGCTCACAACCGGCAGGTATCGGGGCTCATACCTATCTTTCAATGCAAGGGAATTCCGTGACAATGCACTATATGCCCTTCTGATAGAAGACCTGTGCCGGAGGGATTCATGCTGGCACAGTTCTTACTTGTACTATGGTGCCCCATAAACATCAACAATCCTTAAAACATACCGTAAAGATGAATAACTCTTGTAATAGAATCAGTATATGGCTGCTTGCTGCAGGACTGGCAGCCCTGGTCTTCATTGCCTCCGGATGCAGGAATCAGGAAAACGGCACCGGCACCAGAAAATACACCTCCATGGAAATGATTTACCAGGTATCACCTCCCTGGGGGAAGTTCCGCATGTCGGTCACCGGCTACCGGCAGATGATCGAATCCAAGTCAGATACGGCAACCACGAGGCGATTCTATATCAGCGACAGGGATTCTCTCAGGATGTTCTCAAGGGCAGCCTCATGGAAAGAATACGGGGAGGTACCTTTTTCCAGCTCCAGCGATGCCGTGATTGTCGCTCTGCTCAGGCACAGGGACGGGACTGATACGATATGCTCGAACGCAAGGCCGGAATTCAGTGTCAGGTTCAACGGGAGATCTGTCAGGGACAGTGCGCTTGTCATGCTGATGGTCTCAACAATCGCCGGCAGGGACTCCATCTGGAAGCGCGACGTCGATTCCCTGTTCTACAATGGACACTTCAACTACGTACCTAAGCGTAACTGGAAGAGAGAAGAATTCGGGGGGATGTGACAGGCTGGTAAATATCAAGGCCTCATCCTTGACCTCACCGGTCTTTATGAAATGCCTGAGCTTGGAAAATAGCCCGGATATCCGTAAATTGGCAGATTATGATACTAAACGCACACAACAAGGAGGAATATCCTCCGATGCACACCGCAGAACACATACTCAACGCCACAATGGTCAGGATGTTCGGATGCCCGCGCTCCAGGAACGCCCATATAGAGCGCAAGAAATCCAAATGCGACTATATCCTGGACTCATGCCCGGACGAGAGCCAGATTGCTCAGATCGAAAAGGCTGTCAATGATGTGATTGATGCAGACATGGAAGTTTCAGCGACATATATGACCAGAGACGAGGCAGCGTCAATCGTAGACCTGAGCAAGCTGCCGGCAGATGCATCGGAGACCCTCAGGATCGTAAGGATCGGAAACTATGATGCCTGTGCTTGCATCGGTGCCCACGTGACCAGGACCTCCGAAATAGGAATGTTCAAGATCCTGAGCCACAGCTATGAAAACGGTATCTGGAGAGTCCGCTGGAAAGTTGTCCCCAAAGACCCTGAAAGGTATCTCTAAAAGCCACCCGGGAACTGAAAATTGATTCGTGAAACAAGAAGACCATCCATAGGACATGAAGGCAATACAATACGGCCAGTACAGGCTGGACATCGCAGGTGAGAGCAGGGAGCGCATCTGCTACATCATCCTGCCTACTGGCTTGAAAGAAAACGAATGCAGCTGGGCAGAAGAAGCAGCAAGGAAGTGGTCCGCCAATATAGCGGTCATCTCCGGAACCGACTGGGACAATGATCTCACCCCATGGCCGGCACCAGGCTTACCTAGTCAAGAATTCGGAGGCAAGGACGGTGGATTCGGAGGCAAGGGAGAAGAATTCGCCAGGAAGCTGAGGGAAGAGATCTGCCCTGAGACAGAAAAGAAACTCGGCATGAATACCACCGGCCGTTATCTAATCGGAATCTCATTGTCAGGGATTTTCGCATTGTGGTGCTCAGCCTCGGATCCATCCTTCGACGGCATAGGATCAGTATCCGGCTCTCTATGGTACGACGGCTTCACCGACTGGATGAAAAGCGTTCATCAATGGCTGGGAAAGAGTTACTACTTCTCCTTGGGCGACAGGGAAAATCTGACCAGAAACCGCCGCCTCGCATCTGTCGAGGACAGGACACAGGAGGCCATCGGGATACTCAGGGAAGTCGGTCAGGAGGTGTTCTTCGAATACAATCAGGGCAGCCATTTCGCGCCTGTACTCCCTCGCCTCGACAAAGCTTTGCAACACCTGCTGTCCGGACAAGAAAATACGGTTTCTGGGCACAAGAAAGTTTCAGAGCGACAGAACCTTGACACAATATATCTGGCCGGAGGATGCTTCTGGGGGCTGGAGAAATACTTCAAGCTCATCCGTGGAGTGACTGATACTCAGGTCGGATTTGTAAACGGACATACAAAAAACCCTACCTACAAGGAGGTCTACACAGACACCACAGGATATGCCGAATGTGTCAAAGTGGTCTTCGACCCGGCTGTCCTGCCTCTTGAAAAGCTACTGGAATTCTATTTCAAGGCAATAGACCCTACGAGCGAAAACAAGCAGGGAGAAGACAGAGGCACAAGGTACCGCTGCGGCATTTTCTACAGTCCGGACTCCCCTGCCGACATGGGGGCCATCAGGGAAATCCATGACAGGAAAGAGAAGGAATTCGGCAGGATCTTCGTCGAGACCGGGCCGATGGTCAACTATACCCCGGCCGAGGAATATCATCAGGACTATCTCCAGAAAAATCCCGAAGGCTACTGCCATCTGAGGCCCGAACTGTACGAATTCGCCGCCAAGGTCAACAGGCCGTAGGCCTGAGGACTAGCATCAGAAGTCAGCATAGATGCCGAAGCGGAGGCCGCCCCACTTCTCCAGCCAGGTCATGCTGTCGCTTCTGTAGGTCAGGCGATAGAAATACATCACCCTGAAGAGCCTAAAGATATTCTCTATGCCCACTCCGACTTCCATGTAAGGCATATTCCCCAACGGCCTGGTATTTTCAGGAAGCAGGAGCAGCCCCGGTCTATTGGACCGGAGCGGATCATTCTTTTCTGTCAGACTGCCATACACTCCGTTGAACATCAGCATCTCACGCAGCTTCAGATGCTTCAGGAGCGGGATCTGGTTGAATATAAGTCCCTTCATGTGCCACGTCAGATTAAGCTGCACATACTGGTCAGTGACAAACTCAAGAGCCTTCATCGTATGGAAAGTCTCCCTCCTGTATGAGAACGACTGGTTGGCGGCAGGCAATGACAGCAACGGCCATGGGACAGGATTCCATAGAAGAAGGCAATTCGTTTTTTCATGTTAAAAGTCGTTTTTCATAATGTCAGGTATGTTTCAATCCGATGGAAATCCGCAGCAGCAGAAATCCAATACAATATATGCACAATTCAGATAAAATCCATGATTATTCAAAGGAAACCTATGCAAGCCATGGAGACCTTATCGGAAAGAATATCATGGGCTGCCACAATGAACGTTCAAAAGGTATCAGAAAAGCCACCTGAAGAAATGTCTGAAGCGTCCGCGCCGGCTCTGCCGCCTCACATAATCAATATGGCCTGACACAATCTCCCGGTCTTCACCGTTCATGACTGCCCTGCTCAGGATATCCGATACTTCAGACATATCCTTATAGTCCGCTGGCGAGAGACGGCGTATCTTTTTCAGAACATGCATGATATCACTGGTATAGCCGACATACGCATTGTCCGGGCTCCAGGATACGTCCTTGAGCCTGCTCCTGTTGCCGAACAGGACGACATTGTAGATCGGCAGGCGTGACAGCTGACCGGACTGTCCTCTGAGAGCCCTGATATGGCCGGAATTCTGCATAATAGGATTATAGAAGCGATGCTTCTCCCGGCCATGGTCCAGCACCTGAGTCCAGTACCTCTGGTCTTCCCTGCCGAATAGCCATCCCCCGTAATCCTTGACTTCTATGGCCACCAGACCCTGCGATAGCGCCACTACGATATCCACCTGGGTATACTCTCCGTTTCTCATCTGCAGATACAGGTCATGGTATATCGCCTCAGGCGGCACTCCTTTCTTAAGCATCTTCAGCACAAGCCGGCGCTCCGACCGCGTACCTCTGCGGGGAGAAGTAACCTTCATCAGCAGACGCCTGTTTCTCCTGTGGATGAAGAATGAGACTATCGAGCTGATGATTATCAACAGTATGATCATCTTTTCCCGTATTTCTTCTCAAACAGGGCCTTGTTCGTATTGCCCCACACTATCATGGCATCTATTATCGGAATCAGCGTCTGTCCGAGTGAAGTGATAGAATATTCCGAACGCGGAGGAAGCTCAGGATATATGATCTTAGACACAAGGCCGTCCTCAACTAGTTCCTTAAGCTGCAGATCCAGCACCCTCGGTGCGGCTTCAGGAAGGAGTTTGTGCAGCTCGCTGGGTCTCAGCGGGCCATGGCGGAGCTCGTCGAGTATACACGACTTCCATTTGGAGTCTATCAGGCTCATCGTCAGCCTCAGCGGGCAGTCCAGGTCTACAGGTATCTTTCTTTCATACATGATATTTCTCTCTGATTGACATTCTTGCGGCACTCGCGTGCCGTCAGGTCTTGTTGTCCTCCATCGGCAGCTGTACAGGATAACGCAGACAGCAGCTATAAATGCTAACGCAGTGAGCAAATATACTCATTATCTTCGTGGATTGTCATATATCCTATTATTTTCAGTATATGAAAAATTTTTCAGTACTTGTCAAAACAATACCTATATAATACCTTTGTGTTGCTGAAAACAACAGCACAAACAACCAATATAAAGGGTAAAGACATGAAAATAACAGTCATTACAGGAAGCCCGCGCAGAAAAGGCAACAGCTTTGCCATGACACAGGCTTTTATTGATGAAGCAGTAAAATGCGGACACACAGTTGAGCGCTTTGACGCCGCTTTCATGAAAATCGGAGGCTGCCATGCATGCCAGACATGCTTCAAGACCGGCAAGGCCTGCTCATTCGACGATGACTTCAACACCATTGCTCCGTCTATCCTTGAGTCCGATGCAGTAGTGCTGACAATGCCGACCTACTGGTACTCGATTCCTTCGCAGATCAAAGGAGTAATCGACCGTCTTTATTCCTTCTGTGTAGGTGGCAAGGATATTGCAGGCAAAAAGCTCGGTCTGATAGTCTGCTGCGAAGAGGACGACATGACAGTCATGGACGGGGTACGCAAGCCTATAGAGCGTTCCGCCCAGCTTCTCAAATGGGACATCGTCGGAGAAGTTCTTGTGCCAGGAGTACTTGAGACAGGAGACATCGACAAGACCGACGGCTGCGCACAGGCTGCAGCTCTTGCACATAAATTCTGAAATACTGAAGAGATGATAAAGATCTACGGAATGGATACCTGTCCTGACTGCGCTTATGTCAAGGCACAGGTAAAAGGAAACCCAGGCTATGAACTGGTCGATATAGGACAGCATGTCCGCAACCTCAAGGAATTCCTTGACCTCAGGGACAGCAATCCGGTATTCAACCACTCAAAGGAAATCGGAGATGTCGGCATACCATGCTTTGTACTCGAAGACGGCACTGTCACCCTTTCTCCTGAAGCCGCAGGTCTCCGCTCCCGTCCGGAAGGCGAAGGAGCATCATGCAGCATTGACGGAAAAGGCTGCTGAGCCTAACGGAAGAGGCTTTTGTGCCTATTTGAATACCTGATGATCCAAAATCATCTGATAAACTTGGACTGCAGATATCTTATATTGGACATCTGCAGTCTGTTTTGTCTTGTACCGGTTACCGTCCTTCCCCACTTAAGATATCGTCTTGTCTTCTTGAAAATAAATCCTGCGAATACTATTGGCTCAAATGCAAACATTTCAGGAAAAAACTGCCTCAAAAGCATAAAATCAGTACTTTTGCACGGAATATATGAGATACAGTCTGACAATACTTCAATCCTTTATGAATAGAGATAGAAAGACATGGAAAAGAATATAATGCCGAGCTGCGTCGACTGCGGCACACACAACTGCAAGTTCAAGGACAGGACATTCCCCGAATTCTGCCTTACCACAGCCCTGACCGAAGAAGACTCCGGATGGGCCCTGGAGAGATATTACCAGGAAGACAACCACAAGGTGATGAAGGCAAGTGCAGAAGTAGAATATGAAGGCTACTGCAGGCTCACCCGTGTAGAGGAAACGATGGAGTTTGCAAGGAAGATCGGAGCACGGAAAATAGGGCTGGCATTCTGCATAGGCCTGGCCTCTGAAGCAAGGACTTTCGCAAGGATACTCAGGGCAAACGGTTTTGAAGTGTACTCTGTGATCTGCAAGGTCGAAGGCAGGGCAAAGTCATCTGTCGGGATTCCGGCGGAATGCGAGAAGATAGGTGCATCTATGTGCAACCCTATACTGCAGGCCCGTCTGCTCAACAAAGCCGGTACAGACCTGAATGTAGCCATAGGCCTCTGCGTCGGCCATGACAGCCTGTTCTACAGATATTCCGAAGCCTATGTAACGACCCTTGTCGCAAAGGACAGGGTGACAGGTAACAATCCTGCAGCGGCACTCTACACGGCAGGGTCATACTACAGGAAGAAGCTGTTTCCTGAAGAATAGTTCCATAGCCGGACTTGACGGTCTGAAACGCACGTCACGGAACTGACAAGCATCATGAAATCTCGCAGACAAATCAATCCAAACATAGTAGCCACAGGGCTCACAAGCCTCTTCACCGACATATCCACGAAAATGGTGTACAGCGTCATGCCGCTTTTCCTCATGTCGATAGGGGCTTCAAAGACGACCATTTCCCTGATTGAAGGCATAGCAGAGAGCACAGCATCCATCCTGAAGGCTGTCTCAGGACGATGGAGCGACAGGATAGGCCGCAACAAGCCTTTCATGGTCATAGGCTACGGGATCACCACCCTTGTCACTCCCCTCTATGCATTCATCTGGATGCCTGTGCAGGTACTTGTGGTCAGGTTCACGGAAAGAATCGGCAAAGGGATCCGCACAGCCCCAAGGGACAGTCTCATAAGCAGCTGCGCGGCAGGTGGAAAGACAGGACGGGACTTCGGTTTCCAGAAGGCCATGGACAACAGCGGAGCCATAGTCGGACCCCTGCTTGCATTCCTTGTGATGAAATTCATTCCAGGAGACTACAGGATGCTCTTTCTCTTGGCTTCCATCCCTGCGGTCATCGGACTTCTCGCTGTAATCATAGGAGTCAGAGAAAAGATGGCCGTTTCCAGACAGGAGGACAAGGCCTCAGGAAAAGCTTCCATCAGGAGGCTGCCGCGAAGGTTCTGGCTCTTTCTTGCGGCTGTAGCCGTATTTTCCCTTGGCAACTCTTCCGATGCCCTGCTGCTCATAAAGACATCAGAAACCGGGATAGATGAAGCATACGTCCCGTTCATCTACATGATATTCAACATGGTATCAGTCATCTTCGCAATCCCTGCCGGCAAGCTTTCAGACAAGATAGGAAGGGAGAAGATGATTTGTGCAGGCTTCTTGGTCTATGCACTCACATATTTCTTTTTCGGTGCATTCAGCGACATCAGGATATACATCCTGCTCTTTGTCCTCTACGGCATATACAGCGCACTTACTGACGTCAGCCAGAAGGCCTTCGTATCAGATCTCGTAGGCAAGAAGGACAAGGGCACAGGATACGGGCTGTACCATACTGTCCTTGGACTGACCCTCCTGCCCGCGAGCCTTCTCGGAGGATGGATGTATGATAAAATAAATTCATCGCTGCCCTTCTATTTCGGGGCAGCGATGTCTCTTGCGGCCTGCCTGCTTATGGCAGTATTTTTCCTTTCAGGAAAGCGTCATAAGGCTACTTGCGAGCCTTGATGTCCAGCTTGACCGGACGGATCATGTTCTTCGGATCAAGGATCCTGTCCAGGTCTTCCTTGGTCAGGATACCTTCTTCGAGCACAAGGTCATATACGCTGCGCCCTGTCTCGAGGGCTTTCTTCGCGATATTCGTAGAGTGGTCGTAGCCTATGTAAGGATTCAGGGCAGTGACAATACCGATGCTTTCGCGCACTTCATTCCTACAGCGCTGCTCATTGGCTGTGATTCCCTCGACGCAGAACTTGCGGAGAGTATCGAATGCATTGATGAGCAGATCCACAGATTCAAAGCAGCACTGTGCCATGACAGGCTCCATGGCATTGAGCTCCATCTGGGCTGCCTCACCGGCCATGGTCACGCAGAGTTCGTTGCCGATCACCTTGAATGCCACCTGGCTCACTACCTCAGGGATTACAGGGTTGACCTTTCCAGGCATGATTGAGGAACCAGGCTGACGTGCCGGAAGGTTGATTTCCTCAAGTCCGCAGCGAGGACCGCTGGCGAGAAGGCGCAGGTCGTTGCATATCTTGCTGATCTTCACGGCTACCCTTTTCAGAGCTGACATATATCCCACCATGCAGGAAGTGTCAGATGTAGCTCCGACCCAGTCATCTGCAAGTCTTACGTTCCATCCTGTGATCCGCCCCAGAGCTGCCACTGCCTTCTCAGCATAGCCCGGTTCAGAGCAGATGCCCGTACCTATGGCTGTAGCACCGAGATTTACGGTAAGGAAGTCTGCGGCAGCTTCATCAAGATGCACAAGTTCATTCTCAAGGATGCTTGCGAAGCCGTAGAAAGTCTGTCCGAGGGTCATCGGCACGGCATCCTCCAGCTGGGTACGGCCCATCTTCACGATATGGGCGAAGTCATCACCTCTTCTGCGGAACTCGGCTATCAGGTCCTTGAGGTGTGGAAGAAGAGCAAGATGGCTTGCGTAAAGGCCCATGTGGATTGCTGTAGGATAGGCATCATTTGTCGACTGTGAACGGTTCACATGATCGTGGGGCGAGCAATACTGATATTCACCCGGCTTATGGCCCATATGCATGAGAGCGATGTTCGCTATCACTTCATTGGCATTCATGTTAGTTGATGTGCCGGCACCGCCCTGGATCATGTCCACAGGGAATGAATCATGGTATTTCCCGTCCAGGATATCCTTGCAGGCTGCCTTGATGGCTTCATACTGTCCGTCTGTAAGAAGTCCGAGCTCATGGTTGGCTTCAGCCGCAGCCATCTTTGTATATGCGAGTCCGTTGATGAATGCCGGATAGTATTCGAGCCTGAAGCGGCTGATCGAGAAATTCTCTATTCCCCTCAGCGTCTGTATGCCATAGAGGGTATCTGCAGGCAGTTCACGTGTGCCCAGCAGATCATGTTCAGTACGTGTATCTTTCATATCTTATTTCCTGTTTTTCGCGGCAAATATAGGCAAAATCAATACAATGTACTTAAGCCTCTGACACTATTATGCCGTCCTGAAGAACATTGATGATATATGCAGCCCTAAAGCACATTCATGATATATATTATCCCCAGTGAGACCCTGTGCTCGGAGAAATCTGCCATGCCGAGGTTTCTTCCCAACGGCAGGGCATGCCTGTTGTAGAAATTATAGTGCAGGAAAAGCCTGAAATCCCTGTCTTTGGTCGGCATGTACTGAAGGCATGCCTGGGCATTCCAGTTTGTCCTGTAGATTCCCCGTGAAAGGTCCTCATACGGCATGTAGATTCCTCCGCATTCCCATGCGCCTTTGAAGAATGTCATGAAGGTAGGACTTATGAAGAAATGCAGATATCCCACCAGTGACAGATATTCTGTATTCTGCAATGTCCTCAGTATCCCGTCAGGATAATTGGCTGAGCCGCTCAATATGCTGCTCACGTCAAGGCCCTGCCTTGACCACATGAGGTCAAGGTATGCTCCCCAACGGCGGAGCCGGTATGAATGTCCCAGCGATACTATCCACACACCTTTGTCTGTGGCCTGATGTCCGTATGATGCCGAGTACCTGAGATTAAGCGTATTGTCAAGGAAAGATCCGTTCCAGTTGGCTGTAGCGATGAAAGGGAAACTGGTCTCCTCCACCCCATCGGGAAGGCCTCCATAATAGAATTCATTGCCCGGCACTCCCCTGAAGTTGCACACCTGAAGGATCAGGTCATGCGACGGTGTGATATGCCACTCGCCGCTCACTCCCATCTGATATGAGGAAAGGCTGCTGCCGAAATCACTGAATTCTATGACATACACAGGCACGGCGTCAAACTCATGTCCGCCCAGGGCAAGGACATGCTTGCCGAAGGTAAGGGTTGCCTTCGGATCCACGCTCCAGCGGACGAAGGCATAGTTGACTGAAGAGACGATATTCTCGAATGAAAGAGTGTTGAAATCCTTTGTAAAAGACTGCCGGAAGCGGTAATATACCTTTTTGCCAGCATTTCCTTCGATATTGAGCCTTATATCGTCCATCCGGAACTTTGCAGCTGCCTTGCCTCCGTGGGGAAAGTCTCCTCTTAGAGATCCTCTCATCTGGAAATCCATGTCTACGCCACGTACAGGCAGAAACGCCTTTTCTTCCACAGGCAGCAGAGCCTTTTCGTCAATCCTGAGTATATTCCCTGCCGGAAGGCTGTCTTCATCGGCAGAAAGGACGAGATGCTCCACAGCTGTCGAGTCAACAGCCGGAAGAGATGCTGCGGAAAGGAACGCGACTATTAGAAAAATACAGTGTTTCTTCATAAAAATGTGGTTTCAGGTCATTTCTATACCGGTTCATACCGGACAGTCCAGAAGATAAGCCGGCATCATGATCCAGCGGACCTCAGGAACAAGGAAAGCAGTTCGACATTGGCATGGCCGTTGATCTTCTCTTCGCGTTGTTCTTCAAAGACATCAAGGGCTCTGCAGCACTCGCCGCACACATCTACCCCTATCACTCTCTCATTATGGAATATGGTGCACAGAAGAGACTCAAGCTCACTCAAAGGCATTGAGCCCTGGTCCCAGTCAGTTGTAGCAGATGCAGGATCCAGGGCATCCTTGTCCACAGAGATATAGACAGGATCAGCGATATGGAGACTTGAGAATTCTTTCCAGCCCTCTTCCAAAGACAGCTCTGATCCGCTGAAGAACCTGATACGGTCTTCATAGCCTGATATTGTCTGCGCCATCAGCTCCTCACTTGCGCCTGCTATGACAACCTTGTCAAGCCTTGGATTGGTGTCCAGCATATCCTTGACCCATGAGCCGCAAGAAAGCATATCCTTGAACAGCGGAGGCTGCATATCGGGATGATGGTCAAAGACCACAAGACTGAAACGGCGCTGGATCATATCTGTCCACAGCTTGCTGACATAGTGGTAGTTGCCCGAATCTATGAAATGTATGCCCTCCGGAGAAAGGTCTGAAATCCTCCGTGCTATCTCCCTGCGAGCATCCTCATCGCAATATCCGGCCGTTCCGCCTATATCCGTGCAGTCGATCCATCTGAAGCGACGGTTCCTTATGAAACGTTCTTCTTCGTAGACATGGGAAAAATTCATCACTACTATCTCCGGCTTCATGGCATATCTTTATTGGACAGATAAAAATAGTGAAAATTGCATTATAATGTACTATAATGCTATATTTGTCAATATTTGCTGATGACAAAAGCCTCTGCCGGACCGGTCTGAATATGGCTGTCTGAAATACAGAATGGCAACAATGTGAAATGCAATGATGCAATAAATACTTGAGACAATGGGGAAAAGACTTGGAGAAACGGGAGCAAGACCCGAAGAAACAGATGAAAGACTGGACAGGATCATAAGTTTCTGCCGTCTCATCGACAAGGAGAAATCGGTGGAAAGGCGCACATATATTTCAGACGGGAGCAGATTTGAGAATGACGCTGAGCACGCATGGCACATGGCTGTCATGGCCCTGCTGCTTTCAGAATATGCTGACGAGAAGACAGATGTGCTGAAGGTTGTGTCAATGCTACTTGTCCACGACCTCGTGGAAATATACGCAGGCGACACATTTGCCTATGACACAGAAGGGGTAAAGACCCAGAAGCAGAGAGAGAAAGATGCTGCTAACAGGCTGTATGCACAACTGCCGGACGACCTGTCTGTGAAATTCCGCGGCCTTTGGGACGAATTCGAGGCCGGACAGACTCCCGAAGCGCGCTTCGCCCACACTCTTGACAACTTCCAGCCGCTGATGCTCCAGGCAGCGACTGACGGCAGGTCATGGAAAGAAGGAGGCCGCAGGCTCAGTGAAGTCCTCAGGAGAAATGCAGTCACTCCAGACGGGTCCAGGGCACTGTGGGAATACGCGAAGGAGCATTTTATCGCCCCTCAGCTGGAAAACGGCCATCTGCAGAAAGACACCGACCTTTAGAAACACACCGGATATCCGGAAACACATCAAAATACCGGCACCTGTGCCGGTCCGGCGGACCCGGCCCGGACTAAAGAGAAAAGCTTACCTGTACGCTTCCGCTTCCGACAGCTTCGGCAAGTCCTTCCGGATTCTCTATCCGTCCGAGCCTTGTGTAGCTATATGAGCTCTGGAATGTCCCGTAGAAAAGCACGATACAAGATGATCCCCATAGCATGAGGTCGCCCTCACGTATTGTACCCGGACGCTCTGACGACACAGGAAGGCTCTCATCAAGGTAATGGTATTTTTCATTACCGTTCAGCTCTTCCATCTGAAGATCCATAGGCAGCATGGCCGCAAATGCCTCGGCAGCCGCATTGTCTTCCAGCACTGCCGTAAACCGGCTGCCGCCGATTGTCAGCACAATATCCTTAACTGGTTCCATATCTTCTTGGTTTTCTTCATCATTCTGATCCTGTTCCGGATTCTCTGTATCTTCCGTACCGGAGCCGCCATCTTCCGTATGGCCACCGGTCACTCCTGTTGAATGGACATAAGCATTACTGTCTTCACAAGAAGCGATGCCAAACATCGGACAAAGCAGCATAAGTGCCGCGATAAATTTTATCATAGCTTTTGTCTTCATGATGAAGAAGTTCACAAAAGACAATTCAGCAAGGAAAGAGCCTGAAATGTTCATATAATTAATACTGCGGAGGGGGGAGGATTACCTTCCGGCTAGAAAAATTACTCTGGAGCTTTTCAATTACAGAAAGGTCTGCAGGAAGCCAGTCTACGCTTAAGAGGTCCTCCCTTGAAAGCCAGCGGGCTGACTCATGCTCCTTCAGCACAAGATCTCCTGATTCGACACTGCAGAAATAGAAATGCAGAGTTATATGGAAATCGGGATAATCATATCCGACGGTACACAGGAAAGAATCTATCCTTATCCTTGTGTCCAGCTCTTCAAGTATTTCCCGCTTCAGGGCATGCTCCCTGTCCTCTCCAGGCTCTATCTTTCCGCCAGGAAATTCCCACATGTCCTTGAACTCACCGTATCCTCTCTGAGTGGCAAAGATACGGCCACCTTTCCTTATTATTGCTGCAACTACCTCTATATGTCTCATGGCTGGTCCCGCATTGATGACGGCAAAGATAATGCAAAATGCAGTAGAGTCATTTGCGGGAAGGGACAAAAAAGCTCGATTAGGCTTGACCAGATCTGATGCTTAATGTATGAAAGAACTTGTAGGCCTCACCGTCGTCGAGCTGTTCCCTTCGCAATCGGATACCGTGATATCACAGTATGGTACCGGATGTTTCAAAAAACTTTGCAAAATTAGTCAGACAGTTCAGGATAACATTAGCATAATGGATAAAATAATATGCAGAATTTCTTATTTTTGTCTGCAAAAAACTGATGACAAATGTTAATAGAACGGCTGGAAATCGATAAAACATCGCATATTTCCAAGAAATTCCTGCTGGTCATATGTGCAAAAGGGCAAATGACTGCGAAGATAAACAGTACTGCATATCCGATGGAGGGACCCAGCATTCTTGTCATCCCTCCTATGCTTATATACTCTATATCCGGGTTTACTCCGGACAATGAAATGGAAATATTCCCGATTCCGGACAGATTCATCCAGAAACAGCCTTTCACTCCGGATTTCAACTTTCTCAAAAGAGTGAGCACCAATCCTTACACGAGGATTACGGAAAATACTGCTGAAGATATCAGGAGTCTGGTTTCAATGATAAGGAAATATGATTCAGAAGATATCCGCCGCTCAGAATACATAATAGGTGGCCTGACCACATCTGTCATCCTCATTGCATCTTCGTCCTACAAGGTATCTCAAGATTCCTCAGGAAGCGGACATTCTAGGGCACAGGAGCTTGCAAAAAGCTTCTTTGATCTTCTGGTGAAGAATTTCAGGTCCGGAAGAAGCGTCGCCTTCTATGCGGAGAAGATATTTGTTTCACCCAAATACCTGTCAATGTCAGTAAAGGCTGCAACAGGAAGGTCGGCACAATGCTGGATCAACGAAAGTCTCCTCTTCG
>JADIMK010000026.1 GCA_017694785.1 Candidatus Cryptobacteroides intestinigallinarum | reverse complement strand
GATGAACTGACCAGGGTAAAGGATGCCAATATGATCAACAGCCTTGTCGGAAAGGTTGCCGGAGTCACCATCCAGGGCAGTTCTTCCGGTATAGGCGGAGCATCCAAGGTGGTAATGCGAGGAACAAAGTCCATCGAGGGTAGCAACAACGCTCTTTATGTCATAGACGGTGTGCCGATGTACAACAGCTCTGCAGAGCAGGGCTCCGGAAGGTACAGCTCAAGAGGAACCACCGAGGGCATCGCGGACCTCAACCCGGACGACATCGAGTCCATGACAGTGCTTACAGGTGCTTCAGCAGCCGCACTTTACGGTTCTTCAGCAGCCAACGGTGCAATCCTCATCACTACCAAGAAAGGCAAGGAGGGCAAAGTGGAAGCCACATTCACGACTTCCATGGAATTCGCTTCACCGTTCATCATGCCGGAGTTCCAGAACACATACGGCAGCGTGGCAGGTGAGGCTGTCAGCTGGGGAGCAAAACAGGCTTCAACTGGTTATGAGCCCGTTGATTTCTTCGACACTGCTGCGACATACACCAATTCCCTGTCTGTGTCAATGGGTAACGACAAGAACCAGACATATGCTTCCGTAGCAGCGACAAATGCCAACGGTCTTGTGCCAAACAATGTCTATGACAGGTATAACCTCACCCTTCGCAATTCCACTTCAGCATTCGATGGAAGGTTGAAACTGGACATAGGCGCCCAGTATATCATCCAGCGCGACCAGAACATGGTGAACCAGGGAGAATACATGAACCCTCTCGTGGGAGCATATCTTTTCCCTCGCGGAATGGACTGGAACCAGGCAGGATATTTCGAACAGTGGGATGAAGACAGGGGTATACTTACTTCAAGCTTCTTCCCACAGGGAGAATACACAATGCAGAACCCTTACTGGGTGGCATACCGTAACATCAGGACCAACAAACGCAAGAGATTCATCGTGTCCCTCGGACTTTCATATACGATAAAGGAATGGTCTCCGTCCGAGAAACTCGATATAGGAATGCGTTACAGGGTCGACCGTACGGACAATGAATATCAGGATAAGAGATTTGTGGGTACCGTGGCGACTCTGATGGACGGCGGCACGAGAAACGGATATTTCGGACAGACCACAAGCTATGACATGCAGAATTATCTGGACCTCCTCGTGAACTTCAACAAGAACATAGGCCGGAATTTCGGCATTGCTGCCAATGTCGGTGCTTCTCTCAACCATCAGATGAATGACGGGACGACCAACCAGGGACCGCTCAGGGATGACGGACTGCCTAATGTTTTCAATGTCCAGAATATTGAGCAGGGCGCACAGAAAGCTCAGTTCTACCAGTTTGGCTGGACAGAGGAGACGCAGTCGGTGTTCGGAAGCGTCGAACTCAACTGGAAGAGAATGCTGTATCTTACTGTTACCGGAAGGAATGACTGGGCATCCCAGCTTGCAGGATCTGACCACAAGTCGTTCTTCTATCCGTCAGTCGGTCTTTCCGGAGTCATCACGGACATGCTTTCGCCTGACACCAAGCAGAGAATCCATAATGTGCTTTCTTTTGCAAAGGCAAGGGTGGCATTTGCACAGGTAGCGTCTCCATTCCAGAGAGGGCTGACCATGCAGATGAACACTTTCGACCAGAACGACAAGAAATGGGTCAAGAAGGGATATTATCCTCTCAAGAATCTCCAGCCTGAAAGAACCAATTCTTTCGAAGTCGGAATCTCTACGAAATGGCTGGTGGACAGGCTCACATTCGATGTCACATACTACAGGACCAACACCTACAACCAGACTATCAGGGCGGCGATGTCTGCATCATCAGGATATAACTACACATATGTGCAGACAGGTAATGTCCAGAACGAGGGCGTAGAGCTGGCCATCGGAGGTACTGTAGAGGCAGGCAAGTTCTCGTGGAACACCTTCTTTACCTACAGCTACAACCGCAACGAGATCAAGGAGCTTGTGGCAAATGTCAAGAATCCTCAGAATCCGGCGGAGCCTCTTTTCGCAGAGGATGAACTGCTCAAGGACTCGTTCGGAAATGCTCAGATAATTCTCCGTCCGGGAGGAACACTCGGGGATGTGTATGCAAGGACAGATTTCGTTCGGGATGCCTATGGAAACATCGACATTTCCAAAAACCTCCAGCCTCTGGATGAATACACCAAGCTCGGCAGTCTTCTTCCTGACGCCAACATGGGCTGGAGCAACGATTTCCGTATAGGGCATTTCGGTTTCGGCTTCACCCTGTCCGCAAGGCTCGGAGGAATCGTGATTTCCGGAACGCAGGCTGCAATGGACTATTCAGGTGTCTCCAAGGCTACGGAAGTTGCCAGGGACAATGGCGGAGTGATGACAGGCGACGGCATCGTAGTCCCTGCCCAGAGCTATTATCAGCTGCAGGGCAGACCTCAGGACTATCTTGCACAGTATTATACCTACAGTGCATCCAACCTCAGGCTCCGCGAAGCATATATCTCTTATGACATTCCTCGCAAATGGCTGGGCAATGTACTTGACATAAATGTCTCCATAGTGGGCAAGAACCTGCTGATGCTCTGGTGCAAGGCTCCGTTCGATCCTGAGACAGTGGCATCTACAGCCAACTACGGGCAGGGAATAGATTATTTCATGCTTCCTTCCACAAGGAGTTTCGGATTTAATATCAAGCTGAGATTCTGACATTAAGATGAATAAAATGATGAAAAATATGAAAATACAGGTAATGCTGATCGCGACAGCGGTGATGTGCTGGAGCTGTACGGTCAATTTCCTCGAATATAACAAGGACCCGTATGGAGTGAGCGACGAAGTGCTTGCGTCAGGCGGTATAGCCGAGAAGCTCGCAAACGACTGCGCAGTCCTTTCCACAGTTGTCATTCCTCTCCAGGAAAACCTGTACCAGCACGCAATCAGCCTCGGCTGCGAAAGTCTTTCCGGATATATGGGACGGACCAATTTCGGAGATTTCGGGCAGTTCAACTTCAACACAGGATTCATTGAATATCCTTTTACTGACGAACAGTCGCTTCCGAGGGTCATCAGCCAGTACAATTCTCTTTCATTGGACACGAATGCCGACAGGGAGAATGTTTTCTATGCCTGGGGCACAATCCTCAAGGTGGCCATAATGCACAGGATCTCTGACATGTACGGTCCGGTCCCTTATGATTTCACAGGGACCGACGCGCAGAAGCCTTACCAGACTCAGGAAGAGGTCTACCGGATGATGATAGAGGACCTTACATGGGCTTCGGAGACTCTTTCTTCTGTCTCTCTCAGCACAGTGGAAAGGAATGCATGGGCTCTGCAGGATGATGTGTATTCAGCTGATATCGACAAATGGGTGAAATTTGCCAATTCACTGAAACTCAGGCTTGCAGTCAGGGTGTCAGGACAGCTTCCGGACGAAGCGGCCAAATGGGCGGAAGAAGCTGTCTCCGGCGGAGTCATAGAAAGCAATGCCGAGAATGCGCAGAAGCCTACGGCAGACAATCCGTTCTACAAGATGAGTGTCGACTGGGGCGATACACGCTGCGGAGCCGATATCATAGCCTACATGAATGCTTACCAGGACCCTCGCCGCGAGGCATATTTCAAGACCACTTCCCGTGGCGGAGATGAAATGTGGTTCGGGTTGAGGTCAGGTGTAAACCTTCCTTCAAAGGAAACCCTTGCTGCAGACGGGATGTATTCAGTCCCTGTGGTCGAGATGGATGACCCTGTGGTCTGGATGACAGCGGCGGAAGTAGCTTTCCTCCGTGCTGAAGGTGCTCTCAAAGGCTGGAACATGGGAGGCGAGGCAAGAAGTTTCTATGAGGACGGCATCGCCCTTTCCATGAGCATGCACGGAGTGTCTGTCGGGGAATACCTTTCCTGCACCAAGACAAGAGGTGCATTTACGGACAGCAGGCTGCCGCAGTGCAACGACAACACATTCTCATCGGCAGTGATAGTGGCATGGGAAGATACTCCCGAAAAGAATCTCGCGCAGATCATTACCCAGAAGTATATCGCCATGTATCCGTACGGAAGTGCCGAGGCTTGGGCTGAATGGAGAAGGACGGGCTACCCGAACCTCCTTCCTGCAATCGATTACAATCATGACATAAAGAACATCAGCAGGGACTCTGACGGGGCTGACATCTACGGTTACCGCCGTTATCCTCTGCCTCCGGTGGAATACGATGTGAACAGTGCCAATGTCACGGCGATTGTCGCCGCTGACCTGAACGGAGCGGACAACCCCGGCACAGATGTCTGGTGGGCAAGAAACAGATAATAGAAAGGTTATGGACAGAATAAAGAACATATATATTTCAGCTTTGGCCTTGCTGGCTTTCGGCGTGGCAGCATGTACGGAAGTCGAGCCGATTGAAATGCAGGTCAATGGAGCCGAAAAGGATTATTCGGCCGTGAAGGCGTTCAAGTCTTCCGAACATCCTGTGTCTCTGGTATGGATGGATACCTGGTCTGCAGACGGGAACATGTCTTCATACTTGAGCTCCCTACCTGACAGTCTCGATATAGTGGCAGTCGGGAAGGGATACGAAGAACTGACGGTTGCTCAGCAGACCGACCTTGACATGGTAAGGAAGACCAAGGGTACGGCTGTTGTGGTCACTGCGGATTATGATGCCCTTCTCACTTCCTATCAGGAGGCGATGACGCAGGCGGAAATGGATGGTGAAGACAATGCATATGAGGCTGCAGAGCAGGAGAATCCTGAAAGGACACCTTCTCAGGAGGAAATAGATGCCGCCGTGGCTTTGGAGCAGGGGAAGGTGCAGGAAGAGTATGCTGCCCTCATTGCGGAACTGCAGGAAAAGACAGTTGCTCTTATGGGCAAATCCCTGTATGACGGTATCCTGTTCAGGGCAGGCGGAGCAGGCGACGAGTGGTTCAGCGCCAAGCTTTCAGCGGCAATCGATGCATTCTCCGCTTTTGACGGCCTGTTCATTTTCGAAGGGGCAGCTGATTATTTTTCGGCTTCTTTTGCGAAGTTCGACTATATTGTCAGCACTTCCGTTTCGCAGGACAGAATCTCTGCATATCAGGAAGACTATTCAAGACTTGCCGGTTACGACGGTTTTGCTCCGGAGAAATATCTCGCATATATATCATTGGATGACAGCGATTATATGACTCCTTATCCTGATGTGATTTCCTCGAAGCCTCTTGTTGACCCTAAATACAAGACATTGGCACAGTGGACGCCATCTGATGGCGCTGCGACAGGGGGACTTGCCGTAAGGCTGACTTCCAGTGAGGCATCGGACGGCTATCCGGTCCTGAGAAAAACAATCCAGTATCTTCAATTAAAATAACAGACAAGACATGAAACAGATATACAAGATATTGCTGACCTTTGCCATCCTTCCTTTCCTTGGAGGATGCGTGGATCAGTTCGGGGAGAAACTCTACGGTCCTGACAGGACTGTCGCCCCGGAGAGCAACGGACCTCAGACTGTCATGTTCATGAATATGACAGAGGCTGCGCAGCCTGTTTCCACAATGCCGGTGGATGTGATATTCTCGGCGGCACAGCCGACAGGGCAGACAAAGGATGTGGTCATGTCTGCCAGGATGGCTTCAGGCAAGAGCAAGGCTGACAGGAATTTTACCGTGCATGTAGTGGATAATGCCGAAATTCTCAAATCATATGAAGAGGCCAACGGATATGAAGTGTCAGCATTGCCTCAGGAAGCGTATGTACTTCTGACAGACATCATAAGTCTTGAATATGGGGCTGAAGAGGCATTCAGCCAGAGCATCCTCAGGATAGTCAACAGCGAAAGCCTGGAGCTGGAAACCGATTATCTTCTTGCTCTCGAACTCGGTCCACAGGAAGGCTTTGTCATCGATGAGGGCAACGGGGTGCTTTATATCCATGTCAAGAGGAAAGGAGGCTCGGGCGAGCCAGCCGGTGCGGCTGATTTCCGTCCGATGTCAGGGGACAACGCCCTTGATCCGGAAGGAGTTGACCTCGGCATCAACAGAAACAATCTCTATTATACATTGACAGGGGCTGATGCGATGTCCGGAATGTCCGCATGCACGATAGAAGGGCTTATCTATGTGGATTCGTTCAAGGAAGATAGCGAGAGAGGCAACGGCACTCTTGCCGGAATATCTTCTGTCTGGGGATACGAGGCATCGGGTGTTCCGGTCGATTTCCTTCTCCGTTTCGGTGATGCATCAGTTTCACCTGACAGGCTCCAGCTTGTGGTGTCGGATGCAAAGTATATGATCGACTACACTTTCAAGGAAAAACAGTGGTATCATATCGCTGTCACATATGACGGAGAGAAACTTTCATTCTATGTCGATGGCAGGGAGCGTTTCTCTACGGCAAGGCAGGGTACGATGAATCTTGCGACCAGTGGCAGATTCAATCTCGGCCAGTCTTTCAACCAGTGGAGAGGCTTCAACGGAATGATGTCCGAGGTGCGCGTATGGAATGTGGCCCGCACTGCCAAGGAGCTTAAAGACAATGCTATATATCTGGTGGACATGGCTGCTTCAGGCTCTCTCGTGGCTTACTGGAAGATGAACGCGGCCATGGCAGGATCGGGCGACACCATGATCGAGGATATGAGCGGCAATGGCTACGACATCACTGTAGCCAGACAGGGAGCATCAAGTACTGTTACTCCTAAGGTGGTGATAAATAATGACATTGATATCAACATAAGATAATCTGGTATGAAAAATATGATAAAAAAGAATCTTCTGTATGCCTTTTTGCCTGCCTTGCTGGCAATCTCGGGATGTGAGCCGGATCCTCTGGTGGCTCAGCTGCCAAAGGAGGAAGGGCAGCCGCTGACAGCAGAACCGTCATTCGTATTCCCAGGGGAGGAAGCTGTTATAAGCCACAGATGGCAGGGAAGTGACATGCAGTTCGAGCTCCGTCAGGGGAAAAACAGGCACGATGAAATAACCGCCTCTTTTGTCACTGATGAGGAGGTGTTGCAGACCATGACTCAGAAATACTCTGATTCCAAAGGAATAGCCCTGTATGATCTGCTGCCAGGGGACAAATATGTGCTCCCTCAGTCAGTGAAACTTCCTTCCGACAGGGAAAGTGTCAGCATTACCGTGAGCATCAAGGATGTAGAGGAGGGTACTTTTGTGCTGCCTCTTGTGCTGATGAGTGGGGAGGACGAGATAGGGGTGCAATATGTGGAAGTCGTGTCCAATCCGGTGTCGGACATAGACCCTGCATGGCTCGACAGAACCCCTTCAGTGGACCAGCCGCGCTTTGTCGCTATCATCGAGGCGGCTGAGAACGATGTCCGCAATGCAGGCAATTACATCCTGTATCCTGACGGAGTTTCTTCCCCCGAGAACAAGAGGCCGGTCTTCGATATGGTCGTCCTGTTCTCTGCCAACATGAATTTCGACGAGATGCGCGGATGTCCTGTGCTGCATTACAATGATAATGTGCGCAGGGTCCTGGAAAACAGGGACATATTCCTCCAGCCTCTTCAGGACAAGGGTATAAAGGTCCTACTGTCCATAATGCCTAACCGTCAGGGTATCGGATTCTCCAATATGGATATTTCAGGTGACAGGTCCATGATTACGGGATTTGCAAAGGAGGTCTACGATGCTCTTCAGGAATACGGTCTGGACGGGGTCATGTTCGACGATGAATATGCAGACTATCCTGCCACTCCTGACAGCCAGCTGCCGGGACGCCCTATGGTACAGGTCGGAAGTTTCCATTTCCTCGTCAAGGCGCTCCGTGACCTGATGCCTGTAGTGGAAGGTCAGGCATGGAAAGACAGACACAACCTCATCACCCTGTATAATATAGGTCCGCATACCAATGCTGTTACAGGCGGAGGCGGCTGGGGATTTTTCAGCAACAATTTCGAAAACATCAGGACTGCAAAGGAAAATACCATCTGGGCTGATGTCTATTATGGTAACAATATTACCGCAGACAAGCTGGCGGTGCGCCAGTGGGTTCAGGATGAAGCAAACCAGCCGGTACTGGATGAGATTTCCCGGATAGAGGCAGGGGTGCTGTTCGACTACATCTGGAATGCCAACTATGCCAGAGGCGATGCCTACAACCGCAGTTCCGGACTTGGATTCACATCATCTGATGTCTGCATTGCCGGCATGACTGAAGATGTGGCCAAGAAGAAATACGGACAGGCTTCTTTCGAGATGAGTCTTGAGATAAACAGCTACACGGGCGACATCCAGCATGCTGCAAAATACTGGCAGGTTTCCGACTATGAGTCAGGCACAGAAGGAAGGAACGAATCAATCGCCACCACTTTGGCCAACCATAAGTCCAACGGACATGAGTCCATAATCTGCTTCAACCTGCAGTATGTTCCCGAGCAGAGGAACGGGAAACCGGTCACGAATCCTTACATCTCCGATTTCCCTGATTTCATGAGACAGCTCGGATATACGGGATCTGCGGAAGTCGTGTTCGAGGGGACTAACTATGACACCCTGGTGTCTTCTTATCTGAAATAACCTGTCAGTCGGGGCGTGTCAGTCGGCACGCCCCGATTTTGTGACAAAGTGTCAGTAAAAATCTGACAAAATATATGAATGTTCATTATTTTTCTTATTTTTGCACCGTTTTTGATAGGAAGGAGCGCGGGTTTGGAAAGAAATTGTGTAACTTTTTAATATTTAAAGACAATGATTAAACTTGGTATTAACGGATTTGGCCGTATCGGCCGTATGGTTTTCCGTGCAGCAGTCGAGAATTTCTCAAATGACATCCAGGTAGTAGGTATCAATGACCTCCTCGATCCGGAGTATCTTGCATACATGCTCAAGTATGATTCAGTTCACGGACAGTTCAACCATGAAATCAAGGTTGAGAACGGCTATCTCGTAGTTGCCGGCAACAAGATCCGCCTTACAGCAGAAATGGATCCTGCAAACCTCAAATGGAACGAGGTTGGTGCTGATG
>JADIMK010000025.1 GCA_017694785.1 Candidatus Cryptobacteroides intestinigallinarum | reverse complement strand
GCTTTTGGCGGTATCGCATCCGATGGACTGGAGCTTGTCGATAATCCACTGGTCGATTTCATTGCTGAATTCGCTCAGGAGCACATCCTCTTCCCCGTCCTCGTCCTGTTTAGGAAGCTCTCTCCATACTTCGATTTCCCTGCCGACGAGCATGCTGGCAAGCTTGATGTTGCATCCGCCTTTTCCGATGCCTTTCTTGACCTCATCAGGCTGCATGTATACCTTGATCTTGTCTGTCCCGTCCCCCAGGTCGATGGATGATATCTTCGCCGGATTGAGGGCCCTCTGGATGAGAAGCTGCGTATTGTCCGTCCACTGGAGGACATCTATGTTCTCATTGCGGAGCTCTCTTACGATGCCGATGATCCTTGATCCCTTTACACCTATGCAGGCTCCTATAGGGTCGATCCTTTCATCATATGACTCGACTGCAACCTTTGCACGTTCACCAGGGATGCGGACCACTTTCTTGATAGTGATGAGTCCGTCATATATTTCCGGAACCTCCTGCTCAAAGAGTTTTTCGAGGAATTCGTTCGATGTCCTGGAAAGAACGATGTACGGGGTGGTGTTGTTCTTCATCTCCACACTCTTGATGATAGCCCTTACAGTGTCGTTCTTCTTGAAATGCTCACCAGGAATCTGCTCTGACTTCGGCAGCCTGAGCTCATTGCCGTCTTCGTCCAGGATGAGGACTTCCTTGGCCCAGGTCTGATAGACTTCACCTGTGAATATCTCGCCGATCTTCGCATTGTATTTGTTGTAGAGGTTGGCCTTCTCAATGTCCATGATCCTTCCCTGGAGGTTCTGCCTGAGGTTGAGGATGCCTCTTCTCCCGAAGCTCTTCATGTCTACCTTGGTGGCATATGTCTCACCGATCTCGTACTCATCATCTTCCTTGTTGACTTCAGATAGTGCTATCTGGGTGTTCGGGTCCTCGACCTTGTCGACTACCTCACGGTTCCAGTATATCTCGCAGTCACCCTTGTCTATGTTGATGATGATGTCAAAATTGTCAGCTGAGCCGTATGTCTTGGCAAGCTGGGTGCGGAATACATCCTCCAGGACGCCCATCATCGTGGCCCTGTCAATGTTCTTCAGATCCTTGAACTCTGAGAAAGCATCTTTTAACTCTGTCTTTTCCATTATATCTTTATTGTTTCTTTTCTTTTTTCTGAATTCCTTCCTGATGTCAGCCCTGTGCCGGGACTGATTTCTGTCCCTGTGCGGGAAAATCCATGGAGAGCCGTCAATCCTTGAAGTCGATGTATGGACGTACGGAATTGATCATGTACATGCCTATCCTGTCATTATGTTCGACGATCTCTTTCTTTTTCTTACCTTCGACAGTTTCCTTTGCAGAGTATCTGACCTCTATTCCGTCTTCATCTGCTCCAGTAAGTTCAGCAATGAATTTCCTGCCACCCTTCAGACTTACCTCAACTTTTGTCCCTATGGCCTTGATGTACTGCCCTGTGACCTTGAAAGGCCTGTCGAGGCCTGCTGACGATACAGTGAGGGAATAGTCTTCCTTTTCCCTGTCGAACTTTGATTCGAAGACATCGTTGATCCTGACGCAGTCATCAAGGGTCATCGTACCTTCCTTTGACTCGACCGTAAGCTCGATGTCATTGTCGGGGGTCACATTTATTTCAACAATAAAATAACCTTGTGCAACGATTTCGTCTTCTATTGCATCTTTAATCTCTGAAATGTTCATCGCTACATGTTTTGGCGCCGGCTATAAACAAAATAAGGGGACTGCCCGTCCCCTGAAATCATGCTCACGCTGCAAATGTACGAAGTATTTTTTCAATAACAAAAAAAACGGCATTAATTTCATAAATAGCCGTAAAAGTGTTTACTTTGTGAAATTTTAGTTGATAATCAAAGCCGATTGTGGAGGCTTCTGCCTAAGAAATTACTTATATGGAATTTAAAGCCAAAGAAATAGCAGAGATCCTGAACGGGACAGTGGAGGGAAATCCGGAGGCAACCATATCCTCCTTTGCAAGGATAGAAAACGGCAAGCCCGGGTCCATCTGTTTTTTCGCCAATCCGAAATATGAACATTATGTATATGTCTGCAAGGCTGACATCATAATAGTAAACAGAAGCTTTGAGCCGCAGAAGCCTGTCCCTGCAACCATGATACGTGTCGAGAACGCCTATGCCGCGATTGCCCAGTTGCTTGAGTATGTCACTGCAAAGAAACGTTCATACAAGAGGCACAGGAGTATCCGTTCAAAATATTTCTTCTCCACAAGATTCGGCAGGAAAGTCTATGTCGGAGCCTTTTCTTATGTGGGTCGCAGGACTGTCGTAGGTGATTATACAAAGATCTATGAAAATGTCTACATAGGTGATGATGTCAAGATCGGTTCACACTGCATCATCTATCCTGGAGTCCGCATCTATCCTGGAATGGAGATCGGCAACAATGTCATAATCCATTCAAATGCTGTGATCGGAGCGGACGGCTTCGGATTTGCTCCTCTGGAGGACGGGACCTACAGGAAGATAGAGCATACGGGCAATGTGATAATCTCCGATGATGTCGAGATCGGCGCAAATACTACAGTCGACAAGTCCCAGATGGGATCTACGGTCATCGGAAAGGGTGTCAAGATCGACAACCTGTGCCAGATCGCCCATAATGTGGAGATAGGGGACAATACAGTCATCGCTGCGCAGAGCGGTATAGCCGGCTCTACAAAGATAGGAAAGCATTGCGTGCTGGGCGGCCAGGTGGGTGTCGCCGGACATATTGTCATAGCTGACAATACTTCATTCGGGGCGCAGTCAGGTGTCCTCGGAAACATAAAGAAAGAAGGTCAGGCATTCATGGGAACGCCTGCAATACCTTATAGAGACTATCTGAGATGCTATGCCGTTTTCAAACAGGCGGGCTCTGAAAATAGTAGGACAAAATGAATTTTTAATTATCTTTGCGGTTCGAATTGATTTATAGAATGATACAAAAACAGCAACAGACAGTCAGGAAAAGCTTCAGCTTCGAGGGGAAGGGATTGCATACCGGGAAGGTTGCCACTGTTACGATAAAGCCTGCTCCTGCCGGTCATGGAATCAGATTCAGAAGGACAGACATCGGAGAGGATGCTTTTGTTGATGCTCTCGCTGAAAATGTCTCAAGCACAGCAAGAAGTACAACCATTACTTCCGGAGATATATCTGTAATCACCATCGAGCACATTATGTCTGCTCTGACAGGAATGGGGATTGACAATGCACTGATCGACATAGATAATGTCGAAGTCCCTATCCTTGACGGAAGTGCCAAGCCATATATAGATGCGATCTGGAAAGACGGTATCGTGGAGCAGGATGCTCCCCGCGAATATATCGAGATTCAGGAGCCAGTTGAGGTCTATGATGAGAAAAGCGGATCAAGGGTGCTTATAGAGCCTGCTGAAGTGCCGTCATTTGACCTTCGTATTGATTTCAATTCCAAGGTGCTAGGCATACAGGATGCACACTGGGACCCTTCTGTAGTCTATGCTGAAGAAATCGGAATCTGCAGGACATTCGTCTTTTTCCATGAGATCGAGTTCCTTTTCAAGAACAACCTTATAAAAGGCGGTGATGTCGACAATGCCATTGTCATTGTGGAGCACCCGGTGACATCAGAACAGCTTGACCACATGTCGAAACTGTTCAACGTACCGGCTCTTGAAATCCGCGAGAACGGCTATCTGAGCAATCTTCATCTCCGTTTTCCCAATGAGTGTGCCAGACACAAGCTTCTTGACCTGATGGGCGACCTTAGGCTTGTCGGCGGTTTTCTCAAGGCTAAGGTGACGGCTCTGAAGTCCGGACATTCAATCAATACGAAAGCAGCCCTGGCAGTCAGGGAGCAGATCCTTAAAAAAAGAAAATAATCTATTAACATGAACAAGATACATCCATTGGCCACAGTCCATCCGAACGCCAAGCTTGGAGACAATGTTGAGGTCGGACCTTACGCATTCATTGATGAATTTGTCGAGATAGGGGACGGATGTCATATCCTTCCGCACGCCACTATCTTCAATTATGTAAAGATGGGCAAGAACTGCAACGTGTTCCCTGGTGCAGTGATAGGTGCCATTCCGCAGGATCTCAAATTCGACGGAGAGATCACTTATGTTGAAATCGGGGATAATGTGAATATACGTGAATGTGCTACCATCAACAGAGGGACGAAGGCAAGCGGCAAAGGTGTGACCAAGGTAGGCAGCAACACCCTTCTCATGTCATATGTGCATGTCGCGCATGACTGCTGTGTAGGGGAGCACTGTATTCTGGTAAGCTACACCGGAATCGCCGGTGAGACTTGTGTCGATGACTGGGCTATCCTCGGCGGCGGTACACTCTCACACCAGTTCTCGAAGATCGGCAAACATGCGATGGTCGGCGGCGGATCGAAGGTCAACAAGGATGTTCCACCTTATATCCTCTGCGGCAGGGATCCTCTTTCATATGCAGGTGTCAATATCGTGGGACTCCGCAGAAGAGGCTTTACATCTGACCAGATCAGAGGCATCAAGGACATGTATGACATCATCTACAATGCAGGCTTCAATTTCAGCGATGCCTGTGCGAAGATAGAGGCAGGATTCCCTCAGTCTGAAGAACGGGATACCATACTTGATTTCATCAGGAATTCCAAGAGGGGAATCGTACGTGGCATGACATCCAATTCCAAGGGAGAGATGGAATAGTGTCTCCGGTATTGCTCACGACGGCGTACTTTCCGCCTATAGAATATCTTGCCGCTATGGCGGCCGGCTTTACCCTGTCTGCGGACGGGGTAAAGCCGTCTATAGTCTATCTGGAAGCCTGCGAGAACTATCAGAAGCAGACATGGCGTAACCGCTGCTGTTTCTATGCTGAGTCCGGTCCGCAGTACCTTACTTACCCCATTGTCCATGAAAACGGTACGCACAGGCTCCCCATAAAGGAAATAAAGGTGGACTATTCTCTTCCATGGGTAAGGCAGCATCAGAGGGCAATCGTATCAGCCTACAGGACTTCAGCGTATTTCGAGTATTATCAGGATGAACTGTTTTCGATAATGGATTCATGTCCGGAGACGCTTTTTGAACTGAACACCCGTATTCTCATGTTTTTCATCGAAAAGACAGGCATATATGCCGATCTAAGGGAAACGGCCTCTTATGAAAAGCAGGAAGGCGTATGTGAAGAGCCGGGATCTCCATGGAAATCCTTGGGCCTGACAGAAAGCTATGGTATCGATCTTCGTCAAGTGATACATCCCAAGCACAGCAATGACATCCTTTCCAGGCTTCAGCTGGAAAAGCCGTATTTCCAGGTCTTTGCCAGGAAACACGGCTTTGTACCGGATCTTTCCATAATGGATCTTCTCTTCAATGAGGGACCGGATTCAATCCTTTATCTGAAGTCGGCCTCTTCGCTGAGGCTTCCTGTCAGAATCTGAAGCCTAACGTAAGCAGAGCCATCCATCTGGTCCTGCGGCTAAGGATTTCAGGTACTGCTATGGTTGTGTCCACATTGAGATTTGTCCCGTCGAAGTAGTAATAGTCGTACGGATATATCCAGCTGTCGGCATATCTTGTCATCCTTACGGCTGCGTCTGCATAGAACGAGCCTTTGGAACTGTAGCCGACTCCCAGAGAGAAGCTGTTTGTCGTTCCTGCTGTCTTTTCCCAGAGGTACTGGTTCTCGTATTCTATATCTTCAGGAAGAGCTGATGTCCTGAAGTTGTATCCTGCTCTTACGGACAGTGCCGGAAGAGGCTTGATTTCCACGCCGGCCCTGAGTTCATGTACTTTCCTGAGATTGCCGGCAATGTCAGAGTTGGCTGTTTCGAAAGCACTGTTGTCGTTGGAGCCTTTTTCTCTGAATTTCATTGCGCTGTAGTCGCAGATTTCATAATCCAGGCTGACGAGGGCAAAAGAGCCGAAGGTATAGGCTACTCCTGCATTGAATCTCAACGGAGAGGTGAGATTGTACCTGTATTCTCCTTCAGGGGATTCAGAGCTTCCGCTGCTGTAGTCCTGTGACAGACTGTTCTGCTCAGCGGACAGAGACCACGATTCTTTTATGGATGTGGCTGTCGGGGTCTGGAGAGCCGCGCCCAGCCTGAGCCCCTTGAACGGAGTCACGATGATCCCGAATTTCCCGTATACCCCGGTTCCGGCCGCTGAATAGCCGTAGCTGTATTTGAGGCTGCTGAATCCGGTCGAGAAGAAATCCGGATCCTGGGCGGATTCCCTGATGAAGTACTGATGCCTGTAGTCCATTGATGTTATTCCGAGGTTTGCTCCTACGTATATAATATCGGAGAAATTCATTCCGAGGTTGATCACGTAGTCATATTTGCTTCCGGTTGTCCTTCTTGCAAACGTCTGGTCAAGCATGGCACCGCTTGGAAGTCCCAGCTGGTAGTATTGTGAGCCGTCAGGGCCGGTCATGAGCGTTGCATTCTCTGTGACTCCGATATACTGGTCTGCAGGCGCGTCTGCTTCGGACTGTCCTGGAAGAAGCGGTACAAGGCCGATGATTCCGGACTGGAGTCCGGCAACTGCCCTCCAGTCGCTTACCGGTATATTGTCGTATGCGTAGTCATCAGCCAGATCATCCACAAGCCAGCCTGAGGCAAATGTCGCAAGAGAACCGGCGAAAGATGTGCTCCCGTTTGTCCCGGATGCGACCATATCGTCAAGGTAACTGTCTGTCATGTTGGCTGAGAAGCCGAACGCCCAGTTCTTCAGCCCTGAGGTCCGGTGTGTGTCGAAATTGATGCTGAACCCGATGTTAGGCATGACGAATCTGCCTATGGATGTCCTGAGGCTTTTCTCGAATCCGCCCTGGACTCCTGTGGCGGAGTTTACCGCTATGTTCACTCCAGGAGTCAGTGCTACCTGTGAATATCTTGCGACTGCCGAGCCTGCTGGATTTATAGAGACAGCCCCAAGATCTCCTCCCAGGGCAGTGAATGCATTTCCCATTGCCACCGTCCTTGCTGTCCCTACATAGTCGCTTTTGCTGAAATTGAGCGCATCGTACATTGTCTGCGCTCCCGCACTTGCCGTAATCCCCGCCAGCAAAAGTGTGATTGCTGTCTTTTTCATGTTGATGTTGTTTATATTCTTTAAATTATTCCGGTCATCTTGTCATGCAGCTTCAGCTATCTCCTGTAGCTTCCTCCGCTCCTTGAGCTCCCTCCTGACGATCCTCTGCTTACCCCTGAAGAACCTCTGCTGAACGACGAGGACGAGCTCCTGCTGAACGAAGAGGATGAGCTTCTGCTGAACGATGAAGAACTCCTGTTGTAGGAAGAAGAACTTCTGCTGTATGATGATGTACCGTTGTATCCGGTCGAATTCCTGTATCCGGATGAGCTTCCGCTGCTCCTGTAGTAAGAAGATGTCCCCGTGGATGCCCCGTTCCGGCTGTAGTAGCTGCCTGTCCTGACGGACGATGATGCAGGTCTCCTGTAGTTGTTGGAAGCTGATTTCAGGTTGTCAGGTACTGTCATCACACCGTTTCTGATGGCTGTAGATCCTCTGTATGAAGCAGACTGATTGAGCCCTGTTCCAGTGGATGAAGAATACTGGCTGCCCCTGCGGTATGACGCCGAAACTCTGCTCTGTGATCCTGTCGCCGTGGAAACACTGCTGCCGACAGATATGCCTGTGCCTGAGGTTCTTGTCCCGCTGCTCCTCCTTACGGCTGTGATTCCTGATGAAGCAGTATTCCTTGTTGCAACGCTGCCTCTTCCGATACTGGATCTCACGCCGCTTGTCGCTGATGCCGAAGAGCCTCTTCTGACAGATGATGTCCCTGATACGGATGATGATCCGGAACTGTTCCTGGATGCATAGGTCCTTCTGACACCAGATCCTGATGAAGTCCTGTGTCCGTAATATCTGTCCGGTCCTCCTACGACTGTACCGTGGACATGGTCATGGTAGTGGTGGTGTATATGAGGATGGTATGGAAGGTGCGGGGCGCCCCAGAAGTACGGATTGTAGAACCAAGGGTCCCACCATATGGATGAATAGCCCCAGTACCACGGGTCATAGTACCAGCTGCTCCAGTACCATGGGTCATAATAACCCCAGTACCGTCCGTAGTACCACGGGTCCCATGCCCAGCTTGTGTATACAACCGGCCTGTAGTATTCCCATGGGGTCGAATTGTAATAGTATTCCGTGAACGGGTCGTCTGTGATTGCGACTGTAGTGCCGTCAGTGCCGTTGAACTTTATTACGGCAGACTTGTCCTGCGGTATTATGACTGTATCCTTCTGGTCTCCGAAAAGCAGAAGCTGTGTCTGCTGCGTTTCAGTGACCAGCTGGCTTATGTCTTCATTTACTGTCTGTACGGCCGGAGTATTTTTGTTCCGGCTGTAGTATATTCCGTCCGGATATTTCTGTCCTGAGGAGGCATATTGTGCAGCAGTCCCGCAGGATGTGAGGGCCATTGCTGCTGAAAACAAGATCACAAGTCTCTTTTTCATATCTGTATCTCCTTAATTATTTGTAATTATTTCGTACCTTCGCACCCGGTAAGGCATGCGTTGCCGCCGGATGTTTTTGCAACAACTGTACCTTAGATGCAAAAGCATATACAATGTTAAATATAAAAACATATAAAAGCAACAATACAATGGCTAAAGAGGTAACTAAGAGAGCTGACAATTATTCCCAGTGGTACGATGACCTGGTAGTGAAGGCCGATCTGGCAGAACGTTCCGCAGTGCGAGGATGTATGGTTATCAAACCTTACGGATATGCCATCTGGGAGAAGATGCACGAAGTGCTTGACAAGAAGTTCAAGGAGACTGGGCATGTCAATGCCTATTTCCCTCTTTTCATACCGAAGTCTTTCCTCAGCCGTGAAGCTGAACATGTTGAAGGATTTGCAAAGGAATGTGCAGTGGTCACGCACCACAGGCTCATGACAAACCCAGACGGTCCCGGAGTTGTAGTTGACCCTTCTGCAAAGCTTGAGGAAGAGCTGGTCGTGAGGCCTACTTCAGAGACTATAATCTGGAATACCTACAAGAACTGGATCACTTCATGGAGGGATCTCCCTATATTGTGCAACCAGTGGGCTAATGTCGTCAGATGGGAGATGCGTACGAGGCTTTTCCTGCGTACTGCAGAGTTCCTCTGGCAGGAAGGCCATACTGCACATGCCACAAGGGAAGAGGCAGAGGCAGAGGCAATGAAGATGATCAATGTATATGCTGATTTCGCAAGGAACACTCTAGCCCTTCCTGTAGTAGTCGGGCACAAGAGTCCTAACGAGAGATTTGCAGGAGCCCTTGACACTCTTTGCATCGAGGCGCTTATGCAGGACGGAAAGGCTCTCCAGGCCGGTACATCACACTTCCTCGGACAGAATTTCGCCAAGGCATTCGATGTGCAGTATACCAACAAGGAAGGCAAGCAGGAATATGTCTGGGCAACATCATGGGGCGTATCCACGAGGCTCATGGGAGCTCTTGTCATGGCCCATGGAGATGACAACGGTCTTGTGCTGCCTCCGAAGCTGGCTCCTATCCAGGTCGTGATGGTACCTATCTACAAGAGCGATGCTGAGCGAAGCGCAATCCTGGACAAGATGGATGAGCTGAAGAAGGAGCTTGAGGCCCATGGCCATACAGTCAAGATCGATGACCGTGATACCCTCAGGCCTGGGTTCAAGTTCGCGGAATGGGAGCTCAAGGGTGTCCCTGTCCGTATCGCGATCGGACCGCGTGACCTTCAGAACGGGGAAGTCGAGCTTGCCAGAAGGGATACCATGGAAAAGATGTCTGTCCCTCAGGAAGGCCTCGGAAAGAGGATTGAGGACCTGCTGGATGAGATACAGGCAAACATATATGACAAGGCCCTCAAATTCAGGGACAGCAGCATAATCAAGGTCGATACCTGGGATGACTTCAAGGACAAGATCGAGAAAGGCGGCTTCCTGCTCTGCCACTGGGACGGTACCACCGAGACCGAGGAGAAGATAAAGGAGGAGACAAAGGCTACCATACGCTGCATCCCTATCGACAGCGCCGTGTGCGAAGAAGAAGGAAAGTGCATTTACTCAGGACGTCCTTCACACAGAAGAGTCCTCTTTGCTCGTGCATATTGACGACCTGTCGTCAGCTGATATTTATCTGTTAACCCGAGTCAATGTATATGAGAAGATTATCCGCCTTAATCGCAGTGTTCCTGTCGGCATATCCGATGGTGTCGAATGCCCAGGACAGCCTGGATAATGTCCAGCTTGCAGCCGCAGAAGCTGCGGCTGCCATTGTTGCCGCCCCTGACGTGGAGACACCTCCGGAGCCTGCGGCCAAGTTCTGGAAGACTTCCCTTCAGACAAAGCTTGACTTGGGACAGACATCCCTGACGAACTGGGCTGCCGGTGGCTACAATACAGTGTCCCTCAAGACTTTCATTGATGCCAATGCCAATTACAGCAAAGGCAGCATGTTCTGGAACAACCGTCTTCAGCTTGACTACGGCTTCCTGTACTCTGCCGACAAGCCTATACTACAGAAGACCGACGACAGGATATATCTTGAGAGCAAATGGGGATACCAGGCAACGAAGAACCTGCACTATTCAGCTGAGTACAATTTCCGGTCTCAGTTTTCGAATACGTATGATTATCCGACACCGTCTGCAAGGGCAGACGGGAGTGCTTTGGGTGAAAACGAGGAATATAATGCAGCCGACTGGAGGGCCGCCAGGGTGCTGAAGTCAGGACTGCTGTCCCCTGCATATACGAACCTGGCTCTGGGTCTTGACTACAAGCCTCTGAAATGGCTTACTGTCAATTTTGCCCCGATAACGGGAGGATTTGTGATAGTGGACGATCCTCTTCTGAGGAAATCGTACAGCCAGCCTTTGAAAAAAGATGAGAACGGAAATATTGACGGCAATGTCTACAAGGCTGCGAAATTTGAGTTCGGTGCCCAGCTGAAGGTCGATTTCAAGGTGAATGTCAATGACAATTTCGCTTTCTCTTCTCAGGTCGTGCTCTTCTCTGACTATCTCGACAAACCACAGAACCTCAGGGTCAACTGGGATAACAGAATAGACTGGAAGATAGCGAGGTTCTTCTCCTTCACCATAATGACAAACCTGATATATGACGATAATGTCATAATCCAGACTCCTGATGATATCAAGGAAGGAAGGCCTGGACATCAGAGGGTACAGTTCAAGGAGTCTCTTTCATTCGGCTTCGTATATACTTTTGCCACAGGAAACTGATTGTCATGCAGGCCAGGTTTGATTCGATTCTGTCAGGACTCCTTGAGAGAGTCCCGGATTCGGCCGGAAAGCCTGTGCTGCTTGCCGTAAGCGGCGGCATTGACTCCATGTGTATGGCTGAGCTGTTCAGCAAGTCCCTTGTATTTCAAGGCTTTGCTGTGGCACATTGCAATTTCCATCTCCGCGGGGAAGAAAGCGATTCAGATGAGGAACTTGTGCGCGGTTGGGCAGAAAGCCGTGGTGCAAGGCTTTTCCATAAGGATTTCGATACCAAGGCATACTCTGAAGAGAAAGGAATAAGCATAGAGATGGCGGCCCGCGAGCTGCGTTACAGATGGTTCGCCGAGATTGCCGTGGACAATGGCTTCTGCTGTGTTGCAGTGGCACATAACGCAAATGACAATGCCGAGACCCTTATCCTCAATCTCCTCAGAGGAACAGGCATACGCGGCATTGCAGGAATGGATGAGGTCGGCACAGTGCCATGTCAAGGCGTTCAGGTGCCTCTTATACGCCCGCTGCTGCATTTTACCCGGCATCAGATAGAGGGCTTTGTCTTTTCCCATAGGATAGCATATCACGATGACAGGACAAATGCCGAGACTGAATACAGACGCAACAAGATACGGCATCTCGTCTTCCCTGTATTCGGTGCCATCAATCCTTCTTTCGTTAAGACGCTGGGTCGTGAAATGGGATATTTTTCCCAGGTATGTGATGTGGCCGATGACTATTGGCAGGAGCATAAGGACAGTATTCTGTCCCATGAAACCTCGGCCGTTGACGGATGCAGGATAGATCTGAAGGCCCTGATGTCTGTCAGACACTGGAAATATATGCTGTATCGCGCGCTTGAACCATATGGCTTCGGCTCTTCCTCTCTTGAATCTCTCTACCATATCCTTACAGACTCAGATACCATAGGAGGCAAGACCTTTGTATCCGGAGGATATGAGCTCTTTACATCCACGGGCAGGCTTGAAGTCAGGAAAAGAGACGTCAGTCTGACAGATGCAGCAGCGGTTTTCCCGGGCCGTCATATTGTAGCGGACTCTCTTTCTGCTGCAGAGCCTCTTGTGATTGTAAGAGGTCCCGGAGACTATTTCTTCAACGGTACATCATTTTCTGTCCGTATCTGCCGCAGGGATGATCTGGATACCCTTAGGCAGCCTGAGGGGATTATGATACTTGATGCAGACAAGGCTGGCTTTCCTCTTATACTCAGACGGTGGCTGCCTGGAGACTGGTTCAAGCCGCTCGGTATGAAGGGACGCAAGAAGCTCAGCGATTTCTTTACTGACCTGAAGTACGGCAAGGTAGAGAAAGACAAGGCTGTGGTACTTGTGAAGCCACCGGCTGCAGATGAGTTCCATGGCGATATGCCCGAGCATCATGTGGCGGCAGTTGCCGGAGTAAGGATAGATGATTCGATGAAAGTGACAGAAAATACCCGTAATGTCATGGTTGTCGCAAAGGAGCATTCAGATTACGGAAAATGAGAAACCATGGAATGAGCGACCATGGACGTATATCCGGATATAGGAAAGACACACTAATAACTTTTATATCATAATGAAGATTTCAAGGATGTTTTTTATGGCAGGACTGCTTCTGGCCGTGTCCTGTTCGGGGGGCTTTATCTCAGACAAGTCATACCTTGCCGAAGTTGAGCATGATCTTGACGCAAGGGCAGAGCTGCTTGAAGCTGCAGGCATATCCATCTCAGAGATGCCTCTGACGCGTGCTGAGAAGGAAGCTATGGAATTTCTGTATGCGTATATGCCTCTGGGTGATGTGCTCAATCAGACTGTTGATTATTACCTTGAGAATTACCGCCTCACACAGGAGGCTGTGGAACAGATGCCTTGGGGCAGGACAATCCCTGAGCGTGAACTCAGGCATTTTGTCCTTCCTGTGAGGGTCAACAATGAGAATCTTGATACTGCAAGGGCAGTCTTCTTCAGTGAGCTTGCACCGAGGGTTAAGGACCTGTCCATGAAAGACGCCATTCTTGAAGTCAACCACTGGTGCCATGAGAAAGCTGTCTACCAGCCTTCGGATTCGAGGACAAGCTCTCCGCTTGCTACAGTCAAGACTGCCTATGGCCGCTGTGGAGAGGAGTCGACGCTGCTTGTGGCAGCTCTCAGGTCTGTCGCCATACCTGCAAGGCAGGTGTATACACCACGTTGGGCACATACTGATGACAACCATGCATGGGTAGAGGCCTGGGCAGACGGAAAATGGTATTTCCTCGGAGCCTGCGAACCTGAGCCTGTGCTTGACCTGGGGTGGTTCAATGCCCCTGCGAGCCGCGGAATGCTCATGCATACCAAGGTCTTCGGACGTTATGACGGCCCGGAGGAGGTTGTAGCCGTATCGCCTGACTATACTGAGATCAATGTCATAGAAAACTATGCTCCTGAGTCTGCAAGACTGGATGTCACTGTCCAGGATGCGGACGGAGTACCGGTCCCTGGTGCAAGGGTAGAATACCGTCTGTACAATTATGCCGAATTCTATCCGGTTGCAGTCAAGACAACGGATGAGTCCGGACGTTCATATCTGACGGCAGGTCTCGGTGATATGATTGTCTATGCTACAGATGGTGAGCGGTTCGGTTTCAGGAAAGTGTCATTCGGCAAGGACCGCAGCATAGAGGTCACCCTTTCATACGATGCTGATAATCTGCCGTCACACATTGCCCTTGAGTCTGTGCCTCCGGCAGAGAATGCTGTGCTTCCTGAGGTTACACCTGAGCAGAGGGCTGCAAATGACCTTAGACTTGCGGCGGAGGATTCCATCAGGAATGCCTATGTGGCGACATTCTTTACCAAGGTCTCCGCTGAAGAATATGCAGCAGACAAAGATTATCCGTCAGCGGCAGCCGGCTTCCTTGTCTCTTCGCGTGGCAATTATGCCGAGATATCGGCTTTCCTGAGCAATGCAGCATCAGAAGGCAGGCTTGATGATGCTCTGGCACTGCTGGGTTCCCTGTCTGAAAAGGATCTCAGGGATACACCTTCATCAGTGCTTGAAGACCATCTTTATAATACTCCAGCCGGACAAAAGGATAAGAACATATATTGTCCAAGGATATCGACAGAGCTTCTTACTCCTTACCGCGGCACTCTGAAGACTGAAGTCTCGGCAGAGATGACGGAGAAGATATGCTCAGATCCGGCTTATCTGGTCTCCTGGTGCAAGGACAGCCTGACTCTTATGGATGACATATCCATGAAGTATGTCCAGGTGCAGCCGTCCAGGGTCTGGGAAACACGTATCGCTGATACAGACTCCAGGGAAATATTCTTTGTGGCGATGTGCCGTACTGCAGGAGTACCTGCATGGAAGGATGAGGTGACAGGAACAGTCCGCTACAGTCATCAGGGAAAGACATTTGATGTTGACTTCGAGTCAGCTCAGAAGATCCTCCCGAAGACCGGCACGCTGAAGCTCACCTACAGGACAATCCCTATGCTTGAGAATCCACAGTATTACAGGCATTTTACAGTATCCAGATATGTGGACGGTACATTTGAGCTGCTGAACTATCCGGAAACAGCTACCTGGAAATCAGTATTTGCCGGCGGAGCAGTCCTTCCTGAGGGAACGTATATGCTTACCTCTGGGTCCAGGATGTCAGGAGGAAACGTGCTTGCAGACATGTCTTTCTTCAAGATAAGTGAGGGTCAGGTTACAGATGTCGAACTTGTCGTAAGGGATGATCCTTCACAGTACAGGGTGATAGGGACCTTCAATTCAGAAGCTCTGTATGACAAGGTCCCACGTCCTGGCAAAGGTGTGCCATGCACCATGGAGAGGAAATCTGTGCTTTCCGAGACAGGCCGCGGATATTTTGCGGTTGTCCTTGCAGACTACGGAAGAGAGCCTGTAGACCATGCCATGAGAGACATCTCGGCCGCAGCTTCTGACCTGGAGTCATGGGGACGTCCTATACTGGTCGTCTTCGCATCCGAGACCGACTGGGAAAGGTTCGACCCTGAAAAATATGAACTGCCTGTCACCGTCAGCTACGGGATAGATTCCGACGGTTCGATGAGAAGGATGATGATGGAAGGCATGGATCTCAAGGGCGAAGGAAGGCTTCCTCTGGTTGTGGTGGCTGATACCTTCAACCGGGTAGTCTTCTTCTCCCAGGGATATACTATCGGACTGGGGGACAGACTCGTGAAAGTATCAAAGAGCCTTTAGTGCAGCAATGGCAGCGGAAATTTCTCTGCTGTCAGAATCCATAAGAGTATAGAAATCTGTTTCGCCGCCCATGACGACCTCAGGGCGGCGGAATTGCATCATACTGTCATGTGGCCTGCGGGCAGAGAAGTGGAATTCCCTCGCTCCTGTCTTCCTGGCAAGATCAGCGATGTTCTGTGAGTTCACTCCGCTGCCAGGCATGATGGAGATGCGTCCGGCAGCTTTCTGCACCAGATCTGAGAGCAATCCCGAGCCTTGGACGGCAGTCGGCATGCAGCCTGACGAAAGAATCCTTCTGCATCCGAAGCAGATTATCTTTTCCAGAGCATCATAAGGATCACGGCAGTGGTCGAAGGCCCTGTGGAAAGTTACAGGCAGGTCTCCTGCGGCTGTCATCAGGACAGTCATGGCCTTTTCGTCCACGTCTCCATTTTCTGTGAGCGCACCGAAGACCAGTCCGTCCGCACCAGCGTCCTGCGCAGCATAGATATCGTACTCCATCTGCCTGATCTCGCTGTCGCTGTATAGGAAATCTCCGCCTCTGGGGCGTATTATCACATTCAGGCCTATCTTTAGCACTTCTCTGCTGCGACGTATCATGCCAGAGGAGGGAGTAGTGCCTCCTTCCGGCATTCCTGCGCAAAGCTCTACTCTGTCTGCGCCTCCGTCCTGGGCTGCAATGCAGCTAAGGACGGATCCGGCGCAGATTTCTATCTTGAATCTGTTCCGTTCCATCCTGAAGTATGTTGAATGATCTTTATTCCAGAGTGATTTCGTAAGGCATCCTGGCGTATACCTTGCCGCTGTCTTCAGCATTCCATGAGCTGAAAGCTTTTTCTACGCCTTCAAGCGGAGTGCCGGCAAATACTGACGCACTGCCTTTGCCAAGAGACTCGAGGAGCAGCTCAAGAGTGGTGAGAGGCTTAGGGTATTCAGCTATCTGCCATGAAGCCAGGTCCGGAGATCCGGCCATACCTGCAGCATAGGCTACGGCATCTTCAAGTGTCCCTATGCTGTCAACAAGTCCGATGCCCATGGCATCGCAGCCTGACCATACGCGTCCCTGTGCGATAGAGTCGACACTGGACACACTCATGCCCCTTCCGGCAGCAACCGTAGCAGTGAACTTGTCATAGATCTTTTCTACAGAGGCCTGCATATAGGCTTTCTCACTTTCGCTCAGAGGCCTTGTTCCGGTATACATGTCGCCGTGGCTGTTTGAATTTATAGTGGTGACATTTACATGGGCTATGTCCTTGAGGGTCTTGCTGAAGTCAGGGATCATGCTGAAAACGCCTATGGATCCTGTAAGAGTGCTTGCATTTGCGAAGATGTAGTCACAGCTGTTCGATATCCAGTATCCTCCTGATGCAGCATAGTTCCCATATGAAGCCACTACCGGTTTCTTGTCCTTGAGAAGGTCTATCTCGTTCTTGATCTTTTCAGAAGCGAGCACGCTGCCTCCCGGCGAATTGACTCTGAATACCACGGCCTTTACAGATTCGTCATTCCTGATTTCCGATATCATGGCAGCGAAGCGGTCTCCGCTCACCTGGGTCCTGTCGTCACCTTCGACAATGTTTCCGGAAGCATATACGATCGCAATCTTCTGCTTTGCCTTGAGATTAGGTACTGTCCTGAGTGCGACATAATCCTGAAAAGATATGACATTGACATCCTTTATGTTCTCCACTCCTGAATATGTGCACAGCTTGTCCCTGAGCTCTTCAAGTGTCATGAGCTCATCCACAAGGCCGTTATCGAGATAGTCTTCAGGGAAATTGAGCCGGAGCCCATCGATGAGTGCATTGAACTGTTCAGGCGTGATGTCTCTGGCAGCAGCGATGTCACGGCTCCAGCTTGCCCAGATTGATCTGACAAGAGCCTGGTTCTGTTCCCTGTTCTCAGGGCTTATGCTGTTCTTGATGTACATCTCGCCGGCCGATTTGTATTTGCCGTGGCGGATGAGCTGGACATTAACACCTAGCTTATCAAGGATATCCTTGAGGAATATCAGCTGTGAAGACAGTCCGGTAATCATGGTCATCCCGCCTTCACTTGATGTCATGTATATCTTGTCGGATACAGAGGCGAGATAATAGCCTGCATTGGTCGGATTCTCCATATATGAGATCACTGCTTTGCCGCTGCTTCGGAAATTTTCCAGAGCCTTGCGGAATTCCTCGATCTCTGCCATCCCGCCGGAAACCCTGTCAGGCTTCATATAGATGAACTTCACATCAGGATCGGCTGCTGCGGCATTGATGGCCTGTACGGCATTCCAGATACCTATCCTGTCTACATTGTCTCCCTGGATCATCGCGATAGGATCAGCAGGTACAGCATTTTCTGTGAGTGCCATCCCCGACATGTCTATCTTTAGCATGGCCGAGCGCGGCATGACCGGCTGGGAACTGCCGAGAGCTGCGATAGATCCGATTATGGCAAATGAGAATACGGCCATTACTATGCTTACTATAAGGAAGCCGACTATGGCCGCCAAAGTCATTTTAAGGAATTCTTTCATAAAATATATTCTAAAATTACTAAGACAAATATTCCAATATGACAAATATATAGAGAACCGCTGAAAATTCCTACTTTTGCAATCTTGAACAGAAGATTACCGATGGAGATGAAAACTTGGATACAGCATATCATTCTTATGGCTGCGGCTGTTTTTCTGCATGCTGAAACTTATGGACAGCAGGTAGATACGCTGTATGGAGAGAGAAAGGACAGCCTTGAGGCAGCGGTGTCGGTCGGAAGCCAGGACGGAAACTATCTGTCCAAGGTATCTCCGATAAGGACAGAGGTCATTTCATCCTCAGGACTGCGGAAGATGGCCTGCTGCAGTCTTGCGGACAGCTTTGAAAACTCTGCGAGCGTAACGGTCGGTTATTCGGATGCTGTGACAGGCGCAAGGCAGATACGTCTGCTCGGACTATCCGGAGTGTACACACAGATGCTTGACGAGGCCAGACCTTCGATGCGCGGACTTTCAGCTCCGTTCGGCCTGTCCTATGTACCGGGCCAATGGCTTGAAAGCATACAGGTGGCAAAGGGTGCGGCATCCGTGGTAAATGGTGTTGAATCCATTACAGGACAGATAAATACAGAATACAGGAAGCCTACTGACGAAAAGCCTCTTTTTCTTAATGCTTCAGTCATGAGCGATACCAGGATGGATTTCAACGTGGCGTCGTCTCTACAGCTTGACGACAGGTGGAGCACAGTGCTTCTGGGACATGTCTCCGGAAATGCCAGGAGCTTTGACCACAACCATGACGGCTTCATGGATGATCCGAGGACTCTCCAGCTTAACTTTGCCAACCGCTGGTACTACTATTCTCCCGACGGAGTGCAGGTGAGGCTCGGAGTCAGGGCTCTCAGAGATGTCCGTAGAGGTGGACAGGAAGGCTATGACCATGCTTCATATCAGGAATGGGAAGGGGCGCACTCCGACGATCCGTGGGGATCTGAAATCAGGAACCATTCTGCAAACGGATATCTGAAGGTGGGCATTCCTCTGTCTGCTGACAATTCAAGCAACATAGCCTTTGTCGCTGACTATACCTATACCGACCTTGATTCATGGTTCGGACAGAGTTCATGGCTGGGAAACCAGAACTCGTTGTTTGCCAACCTGTTGTATCAGAATGAATTCAATGAGTCGCACAAGATCGTGGCAGGTCTTGGCGGCACATTCGACCGTTACCGTACAATTCTGAGCCGTACCGTACGGTCAGAGATCCTGGACCAGCAGACAGGACTGCCTCTGTCGTTGTATTCGGGAGACGATGTCGACAATCTCGGTGTAGCCGGGCTGTTTGCGGAATATACCTTCCATGCCGGCAGCAGGTTTACAGCGGTGACAGGACTACGTGGCGAATGGTATTCCGGTGAAGGCTTCAGGATTTCTCCCCGTGTCACACTCAAGTATTCTCCCTTTGAGCAGCTGACCATAAGGCTCAACGGAGGCCGCGGTCTCAGACGGGCAGATCCTCTGGCCGACAATATCGGGGTATTCTCTACAGGAAAGGTGTTCCGGGGAGCTTTCACCGAACGCACTCTGGAGGATGCATGGACATTCGGCGGCAACATCACATGGTATCTGCCTTTCGGAGCTTCCTCCGACACATACATAAGCTTCGACTATTTCAGGACATCCTTTGCCCAGCAGATGATAGCGGACTATGAACTTGTACATAATGCCATATCATTCTATAATCTAGACGGCAACCGTTCTTTCTCTGACAATGTGCAGGTGGACTTCAATGTGGAGCCTTTTGAACGCTTCACAGTCACCGCCACATTCCGCTACACTGATTCACGGGTGGAGCTTCAGGGACAGGGCCTTGTGGAGCGGCCTATGACAAGCCGGTACAAGGGAGTACTCAATCTCCAGTATGCCACGAACCTGAGGAAATGGATATTTGACCTTACGGCATCAGTCAACGGTCCGTGCAGGGTATATGATTTTATGCGTACACACAGGGATGCAGACGGCAATCTCCTTTATCAGAACGGTTACACTCCTGTATATCCGCTTCTGTATGTCCAGGTGACCAAACGTTTCAAGGGAGTGGACATATATATTGGAGGCGAGAACATCACAGGTTTCAGACAGAAGGATGTACTGCTCGGAAGCAGGGATTCCTCCACAGGCCTTGTAAGTCCTCACCAGGCTTCATTCGATGCTAGTGCGGTATGGGGGCCTATTATGGGGGCGAGATTCTATGCAGGAGTACGCTTCACTTTGTGGAAAAAATGATTACCGGCTGGTAAAGATAATCACTATCTTTGATGCCGGAGTCCGGTTGAGGATCGCGTTCCTGGCATATGACAGAGACCGGATATCCAATGTAACAAGGAATTAATCAGACCATATCATGAATACGAGATTTTCAATAATTACTATGCTTTCAGCTGCAGCTGCAATGCTGCTGTCTGCAGGTGCTGTTTCCGCTAAGGTGCAGGAGAAAAGGCTGCTGGCTTCACAAGTGATGCCGGCAGAAGTCCACGGACAGACTGCCAGACCACGTAAGGAATACAGTAAGGTGGTGTTCTCTGTGTCGATGCATTGCGAAAACTGTGTTAAGAAGATACAGGAGAACATAGCCTTTGAGAAAGGAGTAAAATCCCTTGAAGTATCCCTTGACAAGCATACCGTATACATAGAATATGATCCGGAGAAGACAGATGTGAATACCTTGGCTTCAGCTATAGAAAAACTGGGTTATGAGGTCAGGGAGATATCTCCGGAAAACAGATGAAAACAGGTCAGACGATGTTTGAGATAATTTCCAAAGAAATGCTTTCTCCGGCCGTGTGCCGTATGGAAGTCTATGCTCCGCGTCTTGCGGAGTCGGCCCGCCCAGGGCAGTTCCTTATCGTGATCCCTGAAGACCACGGTGAGAGGATTCCTCTGACAATCAGTGATTATAATGCAGAAAAGGGGACAGTTACCATAGTGACCCAGAGGATAGGTGTATCAACCGGAGAAATCTGTGCCCTGGAGCAGGGCGACAGGTTTGCTGACGTCACCGGACCTCTAGGGTGTCCGTCGGAGTTTGTCGTCAAGAGCGCAGTAGAGCTTTCAGGTGAGCATTACATATTTATTGCCGGAGGCGTAGGTACGGCTCCTGTCTATCCCCAGGCGAGATATCTTCATTCTTTGGGCGTGCCGGTGGATGTCATAATAGGGGCAAAGACTGCAGAGCTGCTGATATACAAGGAGCAGATGGCAGAAGTATGTGACAATCTGTTCATCTGTACAGATGACGGGTCTGAAGGCTTCAAGGGTATGGTGACAGGCCTTCTTGAAAAGCTTGTGACGGAAGACGGCCGCAGGTACACTCAAGCTGTCGCCATAGGCCCTATGATAATGATGAAATTCGCATCACTTACAGCAAAAAAGCTCGGCCTTCCTATAACTGTCAGCCTCAATACCCTGATGGTGGACGGTACCGGAATGTGCGGCGCATGCAGGGTGACTGTTGCCGGGAAGACCCGTTTTGCCTGTGTCGAAGGTCCTGAATTCAACGGCTATGACGTTGATTTCGATGAAGCGATGCGCAGACAGGGGATGTACCGGACACAGGAGAAGGAAGCAGAAACTGAATATGAGCACGAATGTAGGATAGGAAGGACTTCCCGTCCTCAGGAAAAAGCATAGGGAGGAAATTTTTATGGCCAACAGAATACCCAGAGTGCCCGTAAGGGAACAGGATCCGAAGACAAGGGCAACCAATTTCGATGAGGTCTGCTACGGATATGATGAAAAGGAAGCGATGCTTGAAGCTTCGCGCTGCCTGCACTGCAGGAATCCGCGCTGCGTCTCTGCCTGTCCTGTGAATGTGTCTATACCGGAGTTCATAGCTGCTGTCGCAGAGGGAAAGTTTGATGAAGCGGCTGCTGTAATAGCCAGGGATTCATCCCTTCCGGCAATCTGCGGCAGGGTATGTCCGCAGGAGACCCAGTGCGAAGGAAGCTGCATCCTCGGAGTGAAATCTGAGCCTGTGGCAATCGGAAAGCTTGAACGTTTCGTGGCAGACAGAAGTCTGGCTTCAGCGACTCCTGCCGAGCCGGTACCGCACAATGGCTTCAAGGTAGCTGTGATAGGAAGCGGCCCTTCAGGGCTCGCCTGCGCTGCAGATCTTGCGAAGCTCGGCTATGAGGTGACTGTCTTCGAGGCCCTGCAGAAGGCCGGAGGAGTACTTGAGTACGGTATCCCTGAGTTCCGTCTTCCGAAGGAAAGGGTTGTGGCTGCCGAGATTGCGAAGGTCAAGGCCCTGGGGGTAAAGATAGAGACCGATGTAGTAGTAGGAAGGACAGTCACTGTGGATTCCCTTCTTGACAAGGAAGGATTTTCGGCGGTGTTCATAGGTACTGGAGCCGGACTTCCGCGCTTCATGGGCATACCGGGAGAGAATCTCAACGGTGTGTTCTCGGCAAACGAGTTCCTTACAAGGAACAACCTGATGAAAGCATACCGGCATGACTACAGGACTCCTGTCTTCACCGGACGCAGGACGGTCGTCGTAGGAGGCGGAAATGTGGCGATGGATGCTGCCAGGACAGCCCTGAGGCTAGGAGCGGAGACCCGCATAGTGTACCGCCGTACTGAAAAGGAACTCCCTGCCCGCAGGGAAGAGGTCCATCACGCAAAGGAGGAGGGCGTAGAGTTCATGATGCTTTCAAATCCTGTAGAGATCCTTGGTGACGAGAAAGGCTGGGTGCGCGGCATCCGATGCATAAGGATGGAGCTCGGAGAGCCGGACGAGAGCGGCAGGCGTTCTCCTGTGCCTGTGCCGGGATCTGAGTTCGAGATAGAGACGGACTCAGTGATAATGGCACTAGGTACATCTCCTAATCCGCTTATCTCGCATACGACTTCAGGTCTGGAGACAAACAGGAAAGGATGCATTGTGGCTGATGCTGACGGTGCGACATCACGCCCTGGTGTATTTGCCGGAGGCGATGCTGTGACAGGAGCAGCAACTGTGATTTTGGCGATGGGCGCCGGCAGGAAGGCCGCTGCGGCAATTGACAGATATATAAAAGGTAAGACAGATGGAGACAATAACTGAAATATCATGGAAGTGGCTGTTCCGTGCAGCGGCAGCGGCTTGTGCCGTGGCTCTTGCTGCATCGTGCGAGTTCAGCGGAGGAAACTATCCGGGAGGCTCTTATGACGGCAATGCTGCATGGCTGGAAATCCACGGGACTGTAGTGAACGATATATCACAGCCGGTCGGAGGCATAAGAGTGTCATATGCGGACCCTCCTTGGGACCCGATATGGTATGATTCAGATTCCGAAGGCCGTTTTGAGCTGAAGGGCAATTTCTTTCCGTCTCCTAATGTAGTGCTTACGGCAACGGATCTGGGAGACGGTCAGAACTGGGAGAATTACATGACCACCGAGACAGTCGTGTCCCTTTATTCTTCTGAAGACGATCCGGATTCTTATTATGCGGATGGTGTAGTCATAACCCTCATGAAGGATATGAGTGAGCCTTGGTGAGGCAGCCTCCGGTCATGCTGCCAAGGGGAGTTGAGGTGGACCGGCAGATTTTTTCAGTACAATGCAACGTTTTGATTCATACGTGCATCTATATGGTGTTGTTTGATTGATAATCGTTAATTGTACAGTATCATGAAAGAAATCATTGTCGAGACCATCAAGAGAATAGGGGCTTTGGCTGTGGTCGCCCTGATACTCTCGTCTTTCATGTGGCTTTCATGAGAGAATCCTCTTTCCGCAGTGCGGAGTAAAGATATCGGGCAGACGGTCCAGACGGGCCGTCTGCTTTTTTTTGCATTCCTTGCATTTAAATTTTGTATATTTGCGCCCCATAAAGACATTGATATGGCTCAGAAACCGTCTATTCCAAAAGGTACAAGGGATTTCGGCCCGGCCGAGATGGCAGGCAGGAATTATATTTTCGACACAATACGCTCAGTGTTCAAGACTTACGGGTATGCTCCGATAGAGACTCCTGCGATGGAGAATCTCAGCACCCTGCTGGGCAAATATGGTGATGAGGGCGACAAGCTCCTTTTCAGGATACTCAATTCGGGAGATGCTTTCTCCGGGATTGATTTCGGCCAGTACCGTCTTCCTGAAGGAGAAAACCAGTACAACAGCAAGGCCTTGTCGCTTAAGGTCTGCGAAAAAGGCCTGAGATATGACCTGACCGTACCGTTTGCACGTTACGTTGTACAGCATCAGGGCGAGCTTTCATTCCCTTTCAAGAGATATCAGATACAGCCTGTATGGAGAGCCGACAGGCCTCAGAAAGGACGTTACCGTGAGTTCTATCAGTGCGATGCCGATGTCATAGGCTCGACCTCTCTTCTCAATGAACTTGAACTTGTACAGATTGTCGACCGGGTTTTCGGCCTGTTCGGCGCTGACGTATGCATAAAGATCAACAACAGGAAAGTCCTTACCGGGCTTGCCGAAATCTGCGGCTTCCCGGACAAGGTCATCGACATCACGGTGGCCATAGACAAGATAGACAAGGTGGGCCTTGAAGCTGTTGAGGCAGAAATGAAGGAAAAAGGGCTTACAGACGAGGCTGTCGCAGTCATTGAACCGGTGCTCAGGCTCTCAGGGACAACTGCAGAAAAGATAGCTTCGATGCGCAGCCTCATGGACGGAAAGTCTCCGTCCGGCATCGTGTCAGAGACAGGACTCAAGGGCCTGGATGAGCTTGAGGAGCTGTTCGGCCTCATAGATGCAGCATCCGTCTCCCAGGAAGTTGAGCTTGACCTTTCGCTTGCCAGAGGACTCAACTATTATACAGGTGCCATATTTGAAGTCAAGGCCAAGGACTTCCAGATCGGAAGCATCTGCGGTGGCGGCAGATACGACAATCTTACAGGCATATTCGGGCTTCCGGGGATGTCTGGAGTCGGGATATCATTCGGAGCCGACCGCATATATGATGTCCTCAAAGGACTTGACCTTTTCCCAGAGGAAGTCAGGACATCGACAAGGATACTTTTTGCAAATATGGGGCGTGACGAACTGGTGTACCTCATTCCTGTGGTGAAGCGTCTGCGTGATGCAGGAGTGCCTTGCGAAATCTACCATGAGGCAGGAAAGCTCAGGAAACAGTTCGAGTACGCAGAGAAGAAGTCCATCCCGTTCATATCGATTGTCGGAGGCGACGAGATATCCAGAGGAGAAGTCAATATCAAGAATCTTTCTTCCGGAGAACAGAAGTCGTTCAGGTCCGATGACATCTCCGGCATGACAGCTTTTGTAAAGGAATAGGGCGTTAAAATATCCGATCATGTCTGTTGACCAGTCCAATATTTCCACTCCTTCAGTACAGGGGAGGAGAGGAACATCTTCTGTATGGGGATATGCAGCCGGCATAATCACAGGGGTGACCTACGGGCTCAATCCTCTCTTTGCCGTTCCTCTGATACGGCACGGCCTTTCCGTAGATGAAATACTCTTCTTCAGGTATCTGCTGGCGGTAGTGATCCTTGGTGCATGGCTTGCATTCCGCAGGGAGAATTTCAGGATAAGCCCGAAGAAGGCATCCCGCCTACTTATACTGGGCCTGCTCTTCTCCATGAGCAGCCTTACTCTCTTCCAGGCCTACAGGTTTATCCCTTCTGGAGTCGCCACAACGATAGTCTTTCTTTATCCGGTGCTTGTCGCGATCATAATGGTATTCATGAGGGTCTATCCGACATGGCAGGTATGGCTGTCTATAATCGTGACTTTCATAGGGGTGCTTTTCCTGTGCCGGACAGATGGGCAGGCGAGCCTCCAGTGGACCGGACTGGCCCTTTCGTTTGTGTCGGCCTTGTCTTATGCTATGTTCATAGTCATCATCAACCGTAGCCGCACCATCAGGACTGTCTCGAATTCACTGCTTACCTTCTACGCCCTTCTGACAGGTGTCGTGATTTTCTTTCTGCACAGCCTGGCTGATTCTGGCTGGAAACTTACATTGTTCAGTCAGCTGGACAATCCCATGGTGTGGGTTAACCTGACGGGGCTAGCAGTAATGCCAACAGTGGTGTCAACTGCCACGCTTGCCATGGCAACCCGTATAATAGGAGCGACAAAGGCTTCTGTACTCGGTGTATTTGAGCCTGTTACAGCTATCCTTGTCGGAGCTGTCGCCTTCGGGGAACCGATTACCGCAAATGTAATTGTCGGGATTGTCCTGACGATGGCTGCCATAGTCTTCATGGTCGTGTCCTCATCTCGGGGAAAGAAAGCCTGAAACGGGAAAAAATCCTATTGGCAAGCCGGAAAATTTGACTACCTTTGCTTGCGCAAAAAATGGATTCTCAGATATCATGAAAGTTGGAATCATCATGGGCTCCACAAGCGACTATGAGGTAATGTCCGGCGCTGTGGAGATGCTTCAGCAGCTGGGCATAGACTTCGAGAAAAGAGTCGTCAGTGCCCACAGGACACCGGATCTGATGTATGAATACGCCCATACCGCAAAAGAAAGAGGCATAGGGGTGATAATAGCCGGAGCCGGCGGTGCGGCACACCTTCCGGGAATGGTAGCTGCCATGACCACGCTCCCTGTCATCGGAGTCCCTGTCAGGTCGAAGGCTCTCAACGGACTTGATTCCCTGCTGTCTATAGTACAGATGCCTTCAGGAGTGCCTGTAGCGACAGTGGCCATAAACGGAGCAAAGAATGCTGCCCTGATTGCAGCTTCTATCCTGGCTCTCGGAGACAGTGCAATAGCAGAAAGACTCGACAAGTTCCGGCGGGACCAGACGGAATCGGTCCTGAAGGCAGAAATCTGAACGTAGCCGGCATTGCACGGCGCTCAATAGTGGATTCAATCTGGAATATGACAGGACTGGAATAACCGGAAGGAAAGATACAGATGAAAAAAAGAATAGGTATAATAGGTGGCGGGCAGCTTGGGCTCATGATAGCGCAGGAGGCTCACCACCTTGACGCTTTTGTTACGGCCCTCGATCCTTCGGCCGATGCACCGGCTTTTGCTGAAGCAGATGCCAAGGTCGTAGGCGCCTTCGATGACCTTGCGGCCCTGGAGAAACTTTGCGAGGAGTCGGATGTTGTCACATATGAGTTCGAGAATGTCCCGGGAGACATCCTGAGACATCTGGAGGGAAAGTACAACATAAAGCAGGGTATCGCCCCTCTGTTCGATTCGCAGGACAGGTTGCGTGAAAAGGACAATGCAAAGGCCCACGGACTTCAGCCGCCGAGATATCTGGCAGTACCTGTTACGGATCAGGGCGAACCTATGTCAGCAGATGAGACAGCCCGTCTTACTCCGCAGGACAGGATGGTGCAGCTGGGCATGGCTGTCGGCAAGATGGGTCTTCCGTGCGTACTGAAGACAAGGCGTATGGGATATGACGGCCATGGGCAGGCCGTGATCAGGGAGTTCCGTGACATAGAGAAAGCTTCCGAACTGCTGGCTGTGCCATGTGTACTTGAGGAAATGGTGGACTTTGACTTCGAGGCCAGTGTCATAATGGTCTGTGACGGAAAGGATATCATACATTTTCCTGTATCAAGGAATATCCACAGGGACGGTATACTGGACCTGTGCATAGTGCCGGCATCCGGACTCCAGAAAGACGGACATGACAATGCAGTATGCAGAAAGATGATATCAGCCTGCGAGTCATTCATGAAGAACTGCGGCTACAGGGGAATCCTCGCAATAGAACTCTTCCTGAAGGGAGACAGATTCTATTTCAATGAGATGGCTCCGCGTCCTCACAACAGCGGACATTATACTATAGAAGGATGTACCACAAACCAGTACAGGGAGCTCTGCCATTTTCTGCTTGACATGCCTCTTGCAACGCCTGAACTCAAAGCCCCGACTGTGATGAAGAATATCCTGGGGCAGGACCTTGATGCAGCTAAGATGATTGTTGCTGAATCGCTCAGAGGAGCTGGCCCAGGGGTAGAGGTTGCTTCGGCAGAAGCTGTGGACAATGCATTCTGCGGTGAAGCAGGTGATGGTGTCTTTGTGCATCTTTACGGGAAGACACAGTCAAGGCCTAAGAGAAAGATGGGCCACATAACCTTTGTCCCGATGACTCCTGGAAAATATTATGAGGAGTGGTCTGCCAGGTTCGTGTAGATGCATGACGGTCATAGGCAACTGACAATTAAAGAGATTTGAAACTATAATAGATAACCTATATGGGCAATTACCGCGTTTTCGTTGAAAAGTATCCTGAATTCCAGGTGGAGGCAAGAAGCCTGCTGAATGAATTGAATGAGAATCTCCAGCTGTCACTCGGCAGCCTGAGGTATCTCAATGTCTACGACCTGTTCGGATTCACACCTGAACTTCTGGAAAAAAGCCGTTACGGCGTATTCGGGGAAATCATGACAGACAAGGTCACCGATGAGTGTGACCTGTCCGGATGCAGATATATAGCAGTCGAATATCTTCCTGGACAGTTCGACCAGAGGGCCGCATCAGCTGTAGACTGCGTGAGACTCATCGATCCGACTGCAGATGTCAGGATCAAGAGCTCAAGGCTGCTGATTTTTGATGAAAGTGTGTCTGATGCGGATCTGGAGAAGATCAGACATTATTATATCAATGCCGTCGAGTCAAGGCAGAAGAACCTCTCGGTCCTCAGTGACACAGAGCAGGCACCGGTAGTCCCTGTAAAGGTTCTTGAAGGCTTTACGCAGATGCAGGATGAGGATCTGCAGCCATACTGCAAAAAGATGGGCCTTGCCATGAACAGCGATGACCTCAGGGAAGTCGTACGCTACTTCAGCAAGGAAGGAAGGGATCCTTATGAGACAGAGCTCCGCATACTCGACACATACTGGAGCGACCATTGCCGCCATACCACATTCACTACTGAACTCCTTGAGACACAGTTCGAGGATTCTTTCATAAAGGAAGACATCGAAGGTACGTACAGGCTTTACCTGAAGATGCGCAAGGATCTCGGACGTGAGAACAAAGGGCTGAACCTCATGGATATGGCCACAATCGGAGCCCGTTACCTGAAGTCAAAGGGCCTGCTTGACGACATGGAGGTCAGCGAAGAGAACAACGCATGCAGCATATATGTAGATGTCGATGTGGACGGAAAGATAGAGAAATGGCTTCTCCAGTTCAAGAACGAGACACACAACCATCCTACTGAGATCGAGCCATTCGGAGGCGCAGCAACCTGTCTTGGCGGAGCCATCAGGGACCCTCTCTCAGGCAGAAGCTATGTATATCAGGCAATGCGTGTGACCGGAGCAGGCGACATCTATCAGAATGTAGCCGATACACTTGCCGGAAAGCTGCCTCAGAAGGTTATAAGCCGCAAGGCTGCAGCCGGGTATTCCAGCTATGGTAACCAGATAGGACTTGCAACGACACATGTCAGGGAGATCTACCATCCGGGCTATGTGGCAAAGAGACTTGAGGTCGGAGCAGTAGTCGGGGCAGTCAAGGCAGAAAACGTGCGCAGGGAAAGCCCTGCTCCGGGAGATGTGATCCTTCTTCTGGGCGGCCGTACAGGACGTGACGGAATAGGCGGTGCTACAGGATCTTCCAAGGAACATACAGAAGCTTCACTCGAGACCTGCGGCAGCGAAGTACAGAAAGGAAATGCACCGGAGGAAAGGAAGCTCCAGAGGCTCTTCCGCCGTCCTGAAGTGACCAGACTAATAAAGAAATCAAACGATTTCGGCGCCGGAGGTGTAAGTGTAGCCATAGGCGAACTTGCCGACGGACTGGACATATATCTGGACAGGGTGCCTGTGAAGTACAGCGGACTCAATTCCACAGAGCTTGCCATAAGCGAGTCCCAGGAGAGGATGGCTGTCGTGGTACAGGCAGGAGACATGGAGAAGTTCATGGAATACTGCAGGAGCGAGAATGTAGAGGTGACCCATGTCGCCGATGTGACAGACACTGCCCGTCTCCGTATGTACAACAAGGGAAAGCTCATGGTCGACCTGTCACGCGAATTCATCGACAGCGCAGGAGCAAAGCATTATGCAAAGGCTATAGTGTCGGCCGTCGAGGAGAAGAATCCTTTTGAACGCCATGTGGACGGTGATACTCTTGAGGAAAAGATAGCAAACAACCTGAAGGACTGGAACGTGACCTCTCAGAAAGGCCTTATCGAGATGTTCGATTCCACGATAGGCCGCTCGACTGTCCTTATGCCTTTCGGTGGCTGTCTTCAGGCTTCAGAGACGCAGGTATCTGTGCAGAAGCTCCCGACAGACGGCTATACCGATACTGCCAGTGTGATGGCTTTCGGATACAATCCTTACATATCTACGTGGAGTCCATACCACGGTGCTGCATATTCAGTAGTCGAGGCCTGTGCAAAGGTCGTGGCATCCGGAGCATCTTATGAAAAGATGCGCTTCTCATATCAGGAATACTTTGAGAGGATGCATGACAGCCGTTCATGGGGCAAGCCGCTTGCAGCTCTGCTCGGCGCCCTTAGGATGCAGGTTGAGCTCGGCCTTCCTTCCATAGGTGGAAAGGATTCGATGAGCGGAACATTCGAGCACATCAATGTGCCGCCTATGCTCATGGCATTCGGCATAACTACAGTAAATGCAGGAAAGGTCATATCTCCGGAGCTCAAATGGGACGGAGACAGGCTCTATCTCATAAGGCATACGCCTCTTGCTGACTATATGCCTGACACGGAGCAGCTCAAGAAGAACTTTGAATTTGTAAGAAACCAGATCGAGACAGGAAACATCTGTGCAGCCTATGCGATAGGTTTCGGAGGTGTGGCCGAGGCTCTCTGCAAGATGTCATTCGGAAATGCGTTCGGAGTGGATGTAAAGGTATCTGAGGAAGATCTCTTCAACTATAGCTACGGCTCTATCCTCGTGGAATGTGAAAAGCCTCTTGACTTCCCTGCAGCTGAATATCTCGGTACAGTGACAACAGGAGAAGACGGAATGCTCCATATCAACGGGAAGTCTGTATCCATCTTCGGTATGCTCGAGACATGTGATTCAAGGTTCTCGAAGATATATCCTGCTACATGCGAGCCTTCCCACAAAGGAACGGTACCGGCAGGGATGTCCGGCGTAAAGCCGCTTAAGAAAAAGAAGTCGGAGATGGCATGGAAAGGTGAGCCTGTACAGACTCCTGTGGCATACCTTCCGGTATTCCCAGGCACGAACTGCGACTATGACACGGCCAAGGCTTTCCGCAAGGCCGGGGCAGAGGTCCGCATGAGCGTCTTCTGCAACCAGAATGCAGACGACATCTTCAGGTCCATAGCTGAGATGAAGAAGAACATATCGGAGTGCCATATATTCGTGCTCTGCGGAGGTTTCTCTGCCGGAGATGAACCTGACGGTAGCGGCAAGTTCATAGCAAATGTGCTCAACAACAAGGATATAGCTGAAGAAATACATAAGCTTCTTGACAGGGGAGGCCTTATTCTGGGCATCTGCAACGGTTTCCAGGCTCTCGTAAAGTCCGGACTCCTTCCGTACGGACGGCTCGGAAAGGTCACCAAGGACTCTCCGGTGCTCTTCAGAAATGACATCAACCGCCATATCTCGCAGATGGTCACTACGCGTGTGTCATCTGTCAACTCCCCATGGCTCTCAGGCTTCTCGATAGGAGACCTGCATACAATAGCAGTCAGCCATGGCGAAGGCAAGTTCGTTGTCAGCGAAGAGCTTGCAAGAGAGCTTTTTGCAAACGGTCAGGTAGCCTTCCAGTATGTCGATCCGATCTCTGAAGAAGTGACCATGGAATCTCCATACAATCCGAATGGATCATATTACGCAATAGAAGGCATAGTGAGCCCTGACGGTCAGATCCTCGGAAAGATGGGTCATACTGAAAGATATGAACGCAACTTGTTCAAGAATATAGAAGAAGAGCTAGAGCAACCTCTGTTCGACAATGCCGTAAGGTACTTCAGGGGACGCTGATGCAATCTGAAAAAAGACAAATGGACGGACAGACAAATTCAGAAAGGCCGGTGCTGTATGACGGCAAGGCCATAAAGATATACCAGGACTGTACCCCTGACAGACTGGTTGTAAGTTTTACGGATACGATAACCGCATACAATCTCATCAAGACGGCCAGAATTGCCGGAAAGGGGCATGTCAACAATATGATATCAGCCATCATAGCATGTCATCTGGAGAAAGCAGGCATCCGTACCCCTTTCGTAAAGATAATTTCAGAAGAAGAGCAGCTCTGGAATAAGGCGGCATTGATTCCGATAGAAGTCATAGTGAGAAATGTGATTGCCGGATCAATGGCCCGCAGACTAGGTCTGGATGAAGGTCTGAGACCTGCCAATACTATCTATGACCTTTGCTATAAGAACAAGGATCTTGAGGATCCTCTGATAAATGACCATCATGCAGTTGCCCTTGGCCTGGTCTCCTATGCGGAGCTGCAGGAAATCTACCGGCAGACAGAGAAGATCAATTCAGTGCTCGTGCCTCTATTCAGGAGCATAGGTATTGACCTCGTGGACTTCAAGATAGAATTCGGACGTCTTGCGGACGGGACACTCGTGCTTGCTGACCGTATCACTCCAGATAATTCACGTCTGTGGGACATCAGTACCGGAGCAAGACTGGACAAAGACAGGTTCCGCAGGGATATGGGCAAGGTAGGTGATGCCTACCGGGATGTGCTGGCAAGGCTTGAATCAGTCAGTCCGTTCCATCAGGCTCTCGAGTCAGGAATGCCGAAGGATGAAGTCGTACAAGGAATGGATCAGGTCAAAGATAATGAATGACAATGAATAAGATTGAAGAATATCCAGATACTGCGGACATTTCCGGGACACTCCCGGACGGTCTGCACGAAGAGTGCGGTGTATTTGCTGTCTACGGGGTGCCGGAGGCTGCGAACATCACCTATTACGGGCTACATTCCCTTCAGCACCGCGGCCAGGAGGGATGTGGTATCGTCTCTGTCAACGATGAGGGCGTATTGAAGAGAGTGAAAGGAGAAGGCCTTGTTACGGAGGTATTCAACGAGAACAAGCTCTCAGGGCTGAAGGGCAGCATGGCGATAGGCCATGTCCGCTATTCGACTACAGGGGGAGGCGGGATTGAAAACGTCCAGCCGTTCCTCTTCAAGCACAATACCGGTGACTTCGCCCTTGCCCACAACGGCAACCTTGTCAATTCCGCTCCGTTGAGGAAATATCTGGAGAACAGGGGCAGCCTCTTCCAGTCTACTTCGGACAGCGAGATACTTGCGCACCTGATAAAGAAGGATTCCATAAGCAAGCCCAGGATTTTCGCTATTGTCGATGCACTGAACATGATAGAAGGAGCCTTTGCATTCATCATAATGACTTCGTCCAGGATATATGCCTGCAGGGATAAATATGGCCTGCGGCCTTTGTCCATAGGACGGCTCGGTGACGGATATGTGCTCAGCAGCGAGACCTGTGCCTTCGATGTCATCGGAGCTGAATTCGTCCGGGACGTAGAGCCAGGAGAAATCGTCACGATAGACCATCACGGCATAAGAAGCCGGAAATATTCCGAGTACCGCCGCAACGCGATGTGCGCCATGGAGTATGTCTACTTTGCACGTCCGGACAGCGATATAGAAGGACGCAATGTGCACAGCTTCAGGAAAGAGAGCGGTCGCCTGCTGTTTGAAGAGGCTCCGGCCGATGCCGATATAGTGGTAGGTGTGCCGGATTCCAGCCTTAGTGCGGCAATGGGCTACAGCGAAGCAAGCGGGCTCCCTTATGAGATGGGGCTCATCAAGAACAAGTACATAGGCAGGACCTTCATCCAGCCGTCACAGGCGATGAGGGAGAAAGGTGTGAGGATGAAGCTCTCTGCAGTCAAGACCATAGTCAAGGACAAGAGGGTAGTCCTGGTGGACGACTCGATAGTCAGGGGTACTACTTCAAGAAGGATAGTCACCATGCTCCGCGAAGCCGGGGCGAAGGAAGTCCATCTGAGGATTGCAAGCCCTCCTATAAAGATGCCATGCTTCTACGGTGTGGACATCTCTACTTATGACGAGCTGCTGTGTGCACGCAGGACAGTGGAGCAGGCAAGGGAACTTATAGGTGCGGATTCTCTTGCATTCCTGTCTGAACAGGCCCTTTATAAGGCTGGATACAGGAATGACCTCTGTCTGGCATGCTTCAACGGGAACTATCCGACGGACCTTTACCAGTCTGTCGAAGATGCCAACAAGGACGGAAAATTCTGATATAGTACAGATATTTGAAATGGTAATCGGAATAGACGTAGGCGGAAGTACCACGAAAATAGTGGGAATAGAGAATGGTGAGATATGTTCTCCGCAGTTCATCACTGCGGCAGACCCTATCACATCCCTTTTCGGAGCCTTCGGAAAATATATCTATGATAACAGGATAGAGCTTTCCGATGTCAGCCAGGTGATGCTTACAGGAGTGGGCAGCGCATATGTTGAGGGAAGCCTGTACGGACTGCCTACGGCAAGGACCGATGAGTTCATGGCAAATGCCTTGGGCGCAAGGTTCCGCAGCGGACTTGAACGGATGATTGTAGTAAGCATGGGAACAGGTACTTCATTCATCAAGGTTGACGGTGACAGAATCGAGTACATGGGCGGAATGGCCATCGGAGGAGGTACTCTCCAGGGCCTTTCCAGGATATTGTTCCATTCCCATGACCTCAGGCAGGTGGTGGCAATGGCCTCACGTGGAGATGCCACAAAGGTCGACCTTCAGATAGGGGACATTTCCAGGGTTGAGATCCCTGGGCTTCCGTCAAGTGTCACGGCATCCAATCTGGGCAAAGCGGAGGCAAACGCCGAGCCCGCCGATGTTGCTGCAGGCATCATAAACATGATATTGCAGACTATCGGCAGTGCAGCAAACCTGGTGTCGTACTCTACTTCCATAAAGGATTTCGTGCTTATAGGCAATCTTCCTCTTCTGCCGCAGAGCCGTCCGCTGTATGACAGGATAGAGGCTCTGTACGGCATAAGGGTACACATACCTGAATATACCGAATACAGGACGGCGATAGGTGCAGCTCTGGGCTTTATCAACGGCAGTGGTGTCAGATAGCTGGCATCGTACAAGGCAGTGGTGTCAGGTAGCTGGCATCGTACAAGGCAGTGGTGTCAGGTAGCGGCCAGTGTACCAGACCTCGGTATCAGGCCGTGGAGCATTATAACATAAAGTCTCTTATTTGTGCTATATTTGTATGAAATGCATAGTCTGCAGCACAGATTGCGGACTCCGGGGAATGTCCAGGGACATTGACCGTTAAATGAAAATAATTTTTAAGACTATATAATATTATGGCAGTCAGTTATGAAAAGGCGGGAGTCAACCTCGAGGCAGGTTACGAAGTAGTCCGCAGGATCAAAAGCCACGTGGCTTCAACAGCTCGCGCAGGCGTCATGGGCAACATAGGCTCGTTCGGAGGAATGTTCGACCTGTCGGCCCTCAACATCAAGGAACCGGTTCTTGTCAGCGGTACTGACGGAGTGGGTACAAAACTCAAGCTTGCCTTCGCTATGGACAAGCATGACACCATAGGAATCGATGCGGTGGCCATGTGTGTGAACGACGTCCTGGCCCAGGGAGCCGAACCTCTCTTTTTCCTTGACTATGTGGCTGTCGGCCATAATGAACCGGCAAAGATCGAGGCCATTGTGGCCGGTGTGGCAGAAGGTTGCCGTCAGGCAGGCTGTGCCCTTGTGGGCGGTGAGACCGCCGAGATGCCGGGAATGTATTCAGATGGAGAATATGATATAGCAGGATTCACTACCGGTGTAGTCGAGAAGTCGAAACTCATCGACGGAAGCAAGGTCAAAGTGGGTGATGTGCTTGTCGGGATCGCGTCTTCAGGCGTGCATTCCAACGGCTTCAGCCTTGTCCGCAAGATCTTTGCTGACAACAGCCTCGATCTCAAGGCAAGCTATCCGGAGCTTGGAGGCAAAGTCCTCGGTGAAGTTGCCCTTACCCCTACGAAGATATATGTAAAGCAGGTGCTGGACGTCATCCGCAACTGCGATGTCCATGGCGTGGCACATATCACCGGAGGCGGATTTGATGAGAACATCCCGCGTATCCTGAAGGAAGGACAGGGGATCGAGGTCAAGGAAGGCTCATGGGAGATACTTCCTATATTCCATTTCCTTGAGAAATACGGCAAGGTAGCCCACAGGGAGATGTTCAACATCTTCAATATGGGAATCGGAATGGTGCTCGCCCTCGATGAGGCTGAGGCAGGCAAGGCTATCTCCATCCTCGAGTCCCATGGGGAGAAGGCATCGGTCATAGGCCGTGTCACAGACCGTCCTGGTGTATCTATCATCTGATACGAAGAACAACAAACAATATAGAGGTGCAATATGAGAGCATTATTTTCAGTTAGCGATAAGACTGGCGTGGTAGAATTCGCCAGTGGTCTTGAGTCTCTCGGCTGGGAAATCATAGCCACGGGAGGCACAATGAAGCTTCTGCAGGAAGCAGGGCTCAAAGTCATCAACATCAGTGAGATCACAGGATTTCCTGAGATCTGCGACGGCAGGGTGAAGACCCTCCATCCTAAGGTGCACGGGGCGCTTCTGGGCCGCAGGGACCTTGAAAGCCACCGCCGTCAGCTCAAGGAGAACGGCATCGAGTACATTGACATGGTGTGTGTCAATCTCTATCCTTTCAAGCAGACCATTTCTAAGCCTGACGTGACCATGGAGGATGCCATAGAGAACATCGATATAGGAGGCCCTTCAATGCTCCGCAGTGCAGCCAAGAACTGGAGGGATGTGACAGTAGTCTGCCATCCGGAAGACTACAAGGCTATCCTCGACGAGATCCGTTCTACAGGAAATACTCTTCCTGAGACAAGACTCAAGCTTTCAGCCAAAGCCTATACCCATACTGCAGAGTATGACATCATGATTGCCACATACATGAGAAAGCAGGCCGGGCTGAACGAAAAGCTTTTCCTTGAATATGACCTGAAGCAGTCACTCCGCTATGGAGAGAATCCTCACCAGCAGGCGAAGTTCTACGCTTCAATAGAGAAAGTCCCTTACTCTCTCGCAACAGCAGAACAGCTCAACGGCAAGGAGCTTTCATACAACAATATACAGGACGCCAATGCCGCGCTCAACATCGTGCGTGAATTCGACTGTCCGTTCTGTGTCGGCCTCAAGCACATGAATCCATGCGGCGCTGCCATCGGAAAGGATGTCACTGAAGCCTGGAAGAAGGCATTTGAAGCCGACAAGGTCAGCATCTTCGGCGGTATCGTGGCCACAAACAGGGAGATCGACCTTGAGACTGCACAGCTGATGAAGCCTATATTCCTTGAGATCATCATGGCTCCGTCATTCTCTGACGAGGCTCTTGAACTTCTCCGTACCAAGAAGAATCTCCGTCTGCTGAAGGTGGACATGACAAAGGACACCACTCCGAGGATGCAGTATGTGAGTGTGAACGGCGGCATGCTTGCACAGAACCAGGATCTCGGCATCAAGGAAGTGACAGCGGACATGTGTGTCACGAAGGTAAAGCCGGACGAGGCCTACATGTCGGACCTGAATTTCGCATGGAAGATTGTAAAGCACATCAAGTCCAATGCAATAGTAGTAGTCAAGGACGGCATGACACTCGGTGTCGGCGCAGGCCAGATGAACCGTATCGGATCGGCCAAGATCGCGCTTGAGGAGGCAGAGGCCAACCTTAAGGAGAAAGGCGTGGATGTACGTACTGTAGGACTTGTGATGGGCTCGGATGCATTCTTCCCGTTCGACGACTGCGTCACACTTGCCCACGAATACGGGGTCAAGGCCATCGCACAGCCTGGCGGAAGCATCAGGGACAATGATTCGATCGTCAAGGCTGACGAATACGGCATATCCATGATGTTCACAGGAGAACGTCATTTCAAACATTAATCCTCATCTGCGATATGGAGAAAGATAAGAAGACTGTCCTGGTCGTGGGAGGAGGCGGAAGATGCCATGCGATTGTCGATGCGCTGTCCCGTTCACCTCAGGTAGGCAAGATATACTGTGCTCCGGGCAATGCCGGGATAGCTGCTCAGGCTGAGTGCGTTCCTCTCAAGGATACACAGGTGGAGGAGCTCAGGGACTTTGCCCACGGCCATCATGTGGACCTGACTGTCGTGGGGCCGGAAGTGGCTCTGGCAGCAGGTATAGCAGACGTATTCAATGAAGCCGGGCTCAGGATATTCGGCCCGTCGAAGTCAGCTGCCGTGATAGAGTCCAGCAAGGATTTCGCAAAGCATCTGATGGCTAAGTACAATGTGCCTACCGCAGCATACAGGACATTTGAAGACTATGGGCAGGCCCTTGAATATGTCAAGGCGGGAAGTTTTCCTGTAGTGCTCAAATATGACGGACTTGCGGCCGGAAAGGGTGTGGTGATACCTGAGACCCTTGAAGAAGCCGACCATACTCTCCGTGATATGCTCCTTGACGACAAGTTCGGCAAAGGCAAGGTCGTCATAGAGGAATTCCTTACGGGCCCTGAATTTTCGTTCATGTGCTTTGTCGACGGAGAAAGGGTGTTCCCGATGGCTCTTTCACAGGATCATAAGAGGGCTTTTGAAGGAGACAAGGGCCCGAACACAGGCGGCATGGGCGCATATTCTCCGCTGCCTTTCATCACAGAAGAAGACAGGGCTTTCGCAATGGAGCATATCATGAAACCGGTAGCTTCAGCAATGGTAAAGGAAGGCAGGCCTTTCAAAGGCGTGCTTTACGGAGGCCTTATGAAGACTCCTTCCGGCATCAAGGTGATAGAATTCAACTGCCGCTTCGGAGATCCTGAGACGGAAGTTGTGCTGCCTCTGCTCAAGACCGACATATATGAAATATTCTCGGCAGTTGCCGACGGGTCAGCAATGCCGGACATCGAGTGGGACACGAGGGCTGCAATGGGCTTTGTGATGGCTTCCAAGGGATATCCGGGATCCTATCAGAAAGGATTCGAGATAGAAGGACTGGACGATGCCCTTGCCGATCCTGATGTCCGCATCTATCACATGGGGACGGCAATCAAGGAGGGGAAGACTGTAACAGCCGGAGGCCGCGTGCTGATGGTTATCGGCTTCGGTGATACTCTGCTTAAAGCGCATGACAAGGCACTTGAGGCAGTGGAGAAGATCCGTTGCTCCAACCTTTTCTACCGTCGTGACATAGGCTGGAGAGTCCTGCAGGAAGGGTCCATAGATATGTTTTCATATAGTAAAGAGGAGAATACAATAAATGATAATAAGCGGTAAAGAACTGTCGGCCAGACTGAAGGCCGATATGGCAGCGGAAGTTGCTACCTTCCCTGAAAAATACGGGCGTGTTCCGCATCTCGTAGTCATACTTGTCGGGGATGACCCTGCGAGCGTGTCTTATGTAACGGGAAAAGCAAAGGCTTCTGAGGTAGTGGGCATCAGGAACACGACGATCAGGAAGCCTGATACCATCTCTGAGGAGGAACTTCTGTCCCTGATCAGGGAACTGAATGCTGACGATACCGTGGACGGCATACTCGTGCAGCTCCCGCTTCCGAAGCACATAAGCGAAGCCAGGGTCATTGAGACCATATCAAAGGAGAAGGACGTGGATGGATTCCATCCTCTGAATGTCGCCGCTTTGTGGCAGAAGCAGCCTTGTGTCCTGCCTTGCACACCAAAGGGGATAATCAAGATGCTGAAGTCTGCAGGCGTGCAGATTGAAGGCAAGAGAGCAGTGGTGATAGGCAGGAGCAACATCGTCGGACTGCCGGTTGCCAAACTTCTTCTGGATCAGAACGCTACAGTTACGATAGCACACAGCCGCACCCGGAATCTTCCTGATCTTACCAGACAGGCAGAGATACTTGTTGTGGCTATTGGAAAGCCAAGGTTTGTGACGGCAGATATGGTCTCAGAAGGTACTGTTGTGATTGATGTCGGGGTCAACCGTGATCCACAGACCGGGAAGCTCTGCGGCGATGTCGATTTCGCTGCCATAGAACCGAAGGCATCAGTCATTACTCCGGTTCCCGGCGGTGTAGGGCCAATGACTATATGCTGCCTTATGGAAAACACGATAGAATGTTTCCTGAATAAGCAATAGCGGTCTTTTTCAAGGCGATAGTATGTTTTTTTTGTCTGGGAATTGGATTATATGAATTTTTTTGTAATTTTGCCGGCTTGAAATAGAAGGCAAAATAAATTGCTTATTTAAAGTAATGATTATGAAAACGATGCGTATACTTTGCACTGTGGCGCTTTCTTTAGTTGTAGGAGTATTCTCTTACAATGCCAATGCGCAAGAGGACAACAACCGTGATGAGAACGGAAAGATTGTCCGTGGTGCCTATGAGACAAACAGACTTTTCGACAACGTCTGGATTGGTGTTGCTGGAGGTGTTAATATCTATGAGCACGAATTCAAGATGCCTGGAACATTCGGCGGAAGGCTGGCTCCGGCACTTGATGTAAATGTCGGCAAATGGATCACTCCTAGTGTCGGTGTAAGAATTGGCTATAAGGGCCTGATGGGAAAATCATGGTCTGAAGTCCCATACCAGTTTTCATCTGCTGAAGCGAATTCAGAGGGACTGTACAAGAACAGTTTCGGACAGATGTATATTCATGGTGATGTTCTCTGGAATCTTTCGAATGCTATAAGCGGCTACAAGGAGACAAGGCTGTGGAATTTCATTCCATTCCTTTCTGCAGGTTATGCAAGGTCTTATAAGTCAGGTGTAAACTGGGCAAACAATGAGCTTGCTGTAGGAGTCGGCCTCCTGAACAATATCCGTATCAGCAATCGTGTCAACCTTACCCTTGAATTCCATCAGATGATTGTAAAGGACGGATTTGATTCTGCACCGTATGTCTATGGAAAAAGCAGGGTGGGAGGTATGACATCTGCTACTTTCGGAGTGGCAATCAACCTCGGCAGGACGGGTTTCAAGCGTTCAAACCGTGAAGCTCTTGAGTCTCAGGTCGGTACACTCATGGCAAATAATGATGTCCTCGTCAAGGACAATGAGCAGATAAAGGACAATAATGACGATCTCCAGAAAGAGAATGAGGCGCTCAAGGCGAAGATAAAGGATATGGAGGAAAATCCTGAGGTCGTTGTCGAGAAGGTGATGCTTGATGTCACTCCAGGTGCAGTATTCTTTGAGATCGGAAAGACTACTTTGTCTAAGCAGGAACTCTTCCATCTTGATTTCTATATCAGGAATGTCATAGAGCAGGACAGCGAGAAGGTCTTTACTATTACAGGCTATGCTGACAAGCAGACCGGCTCGAAGAAACGTAATCAGCAGCTCAGCCAGATGAGAGTCGATTATGTCTACAATCTGCTCCAGACCAAATACAATATCCCTGCTGACCGTCTTGTGGTCAAAGCTGCAGGTGCTGATGTCGACAGATGGGGTGATCCACTTCTTAACAGATGTGTAGTACTGGAGTAACAATACATATCAATAACAGAGGCTTATAGCCCTCTGGACGCGATAGGAAGAAGACTATGAAACTAATGTCTCATAGTCTTCTTTTATTTTATAACCATTATTTTTTCATTGTCTGGAATTTTAATATAAATAGCCATTACATAGTTCTCTCCGGCTTTTTTCTGAAGTTTCAGTTTTATATCACTCTTTTACGTGACTCATTGTAAATCAATAATAATTGAAGATTAATTTAACGTGAGTTCGATGAAAAGTAACTAAAACAAAGTCAACTGGTTATAATCGTCTATGGTATTACATCTGTCTAAAGCAATCATAGGTTTTTTGGGGAAGAAGCAATAGGCAGAAAGTCCTGCAATGAGGTTCACGGTGAAGTTGGCGACCGAACGGTGCCTGGAATGCTCAATCTGAGCCA
>JADIMK010000024.1 GCA_017694785.1 Candidatus Cryptobacteroides intestinigallinarum | reverse complement strand
GTATGGCCGTAGATATCATACCGAGACCTATTCCTGATATGATTACAGTCGCCGGACCTGTCTGCGAACTTTCCGCAAGCTTCTTGGTAGGCTTATATGAATGAGATGTATAATATTCGGTAGACTGGCCGATGATCACTCCCGCAAGCAGACCGACTACAACTGAACATGAGACACCCACCCAGTTCTCTATCTGGAGGAGATACAGCACGCCGAAAGTCGCAGCCGCGATAAGGACCGCACTGAGGTTCGTTCCGAAGCCGAGGGATTTGAGAAGCTTGCTCATCCCCGCCCCTTCATTTGTACGTACGGTATATATGCCGATGATGGACAGGATGACTCCGACTGCGGCTATCACCATAGGGGCAAACACCGCGCGGAGCTGCATGTCTTCACCGAACCCGATGAATGCAGATGCACCGAGAGCCGTAGTGGCAAGGATAGAGCCGCAGTAGGATTCATACAGGTCGGCTCCCATTCCGGCCACATCACCTACATTGTCACCTACATTGTCGGCAATTGTAGCCGGATTCCTCGGGTCATCTTCCGGGATACCTGCCTCGACCTTTCCGACAAGGTCAGCCCCGACATCGGCAGCCTTTGTATAGATACCTCCGCCGACCCTTGCGAACAGGGCCTGCGTAGAAGCACCCATGCCGAAGGTGAGCATCGTAGTAGTTATCGTGACAAGTTTCTGCGGACCTGTGGCTTCAACGAAAAAGTCCAGGACAAGATACCAGATGGAGATGTCCAGCAGCCCCAGGCCTACTACCGTGAGTCCCATTACAGCACCGGAACGGAATGCAAGCTTGAGACCTGAATTCAGTGAACGGCTTGCTGCATTTGCAGTCCTTGCAGATGCATAGGTAGCGGTCTTCATGCCCACGAAGCCGGCAAGTCCTGAGAAGAATCCTCCGGTGAGGAAAGCAAACGGCACCCACGGATTCTGGACACCGAATCCATATGCCAGGATGGCAAAAAATACAGCAAGGACAACAAAGACGATTGTAACTACCTTATATTGCTGCTTCAGATAGGCCATTGCCCCTTTCCTTACATATAGGGCAATCTCTTTCATGGTAACTGTACCTTCACTCTCCTTCATCATCTGACGGAAGAAGATCCAGGCAAAAAGCAGTGCCACCACAGCTGCGGCCGGCACCAGATAGAAAAGCTCTGTCATATAATAGGTTATTAGTGTTATCTGCGGTTGTCTGCAGCATGGAGCCAGATATAGACGGGCTCAGCCGAAAACAAATATAGGGATTTATTTGCATTTCCCCATTCCTGCCACACGCAGAATCAGCCATTCATTCTGCATGAACTCCAGACATTATGCATAATTTTACCTGAAAATCCCATTGATATCCGGATTTAGTGTATATTTGAGTAATTTAACATTCAATAACTGTCAAAATAATTTAACATTCAATAACTGTCAAAATGAACATGACCATGAGATTTACTTGTATAGCAACTGCAATACTTGCAATTGCGGCGATTGCCACTTCCTGTGAAAAGACAAATCCCGAAGAAGGAAATCCAGGCGAAGGGCAGACGGAAGAGCCTGCAATACTCGAAACACCGGCACTCTCGGTTGAAGACCAGACAGCAACTTCATTCAATGTGACATGGGAGGCCGTAGAAAATGCCGATTCCTACACCTATACAATAAACGATGGAGAAGAGCAGAAGACATCCGGGACATCAATCAGCTGCTCATCCGGTCTATCGGGCGGGAAATACACAGTAAAGGTAAAAGCCACTTCCGGGAATGAAAGATATACTGACTCCGGATGGGCATCCTGTGAAGTTGACCTTGCCGGCACATTCACCCTGGATGTATATCTGAGCGACCTATATGCCAGTTATGGACAATACAGGTACAACAGCATCTGGTTCACAGCAAAAGGTACTGACATCACTGCCGCATCATACACCTGCTACACATACCGGGAAGGATTCAGCGATGAAGATATGACAGCAGAGTTCGAAGCCGGCGGGAACTATATATATCCGGTAGCCGGACAGGAACTTGCACTTCTTCTTACAGCCGGATTCGAAAACGGATTCATCGGACTGCCGGCGGAGACTACTTTCGAAATAGCATTCTATGTTACTTTCTCAGACGGAGAAAAGCGTCTCTACAGAAAGACTGTGACAACAGAAGCCGCACCTGAAATGTAGAATTTCCATAATGGACAAGAGGGCCAGGAATCCGACATCATACCTGTAAGTTTCAATGCACAGAACGGACAGGCTACAATCCTGACATCGCTCAATATCGGGCAGCCGTTTCCCGGATAATTTCCGGAAACGGCTGTCTTTGCATAATATACATATGGATAAGAAAATCAAGCATACCAAAGATTCGCATTTCAATATGTAATCAAATCAATATTATCTGTATATTTGCTCTTTGGACCAGAGAACAGCTGGCTCTATATTTGCAGATTGCAGACAGGGAAATACAAACACACATAATATATGAAACACTTTTCTTTACCTAAGGCCGGCGGACTCATTGAGACAGGACTGCCTAAAGACATTCTCCACAGCTATGAGAAGATCCCGGCTGAAATCTTCGATACTGCTGAAAATGCATGTTCAGAACTTGCAGACATCATAATCTCTGCAATCAAGGAAAATTCCGGCAAGGTATTCAGACTCGGACTGAGCACCGGAACTACTCCTATAACCCTCTACAGGGAACTCGTCAAAAGGTATAATGCCGGGGAAGTATCTTTCAAGGATGTCGAGATGTTCAGCATTGACGAATATTATCCGGCTGTTCCAGGTGGCATGCAAAGCAGGAACTTCAGAATCTACGATGAATTCCTGGATCATGTTGATGTCAAGAAAGAGAACATCCATCTCCCGGACGGGAGCGTAAGCCGCGATCGCATCACAGAATATTGCGCAGACTACGACAAAGCAATATCAGGTCTCGACCTTCTTATACTCGGTGTCGGTGAATACGGCCAGATCGGATTCAACGAAGCCGGATCATCAGTCAAGAGCCGCACCAGGACAGTACTTCTTTCATATAAGTCCAGAAAAGCCCAGTCAAAGAATTTCAACGGCAACATAGCAGACACACCGAAGACAGCGATAACCATAGGCATAGCCACAATCATGAGCGCGAAGAAGATTCTCCTCATGGCCTGGGGCGAAGACAAGGCACAGGTTGTGAAAGATGTTGCCGAAGGACCTATGACTCCGGCATGTCCGGCATCATTCCTCCAGAGACACGAGAACATAACAATCTATGCTGACGACAACTCAGCAAGCATGCTTACCAGAGTAGTTGCTCCATGGCTTGTCGGCCCGTGCGACTGGACTCCGAAATTTATCCGCAAGGCTGTAGTATGGCTCTGCGAGACTGTCCACAAGCCTATCCTGAAGCTTACCCATCAGGACTATATTGAGAATTCACTCGGAGAGCTTCTTGAGTCCAAGGGAGCATACGACAAGATAAACATAGATGTATTCAATGACCTCCAGCACACAATCAGCGGATGGCCAGGAGGAAAACCGAATGCCGATGATTCCACAAGACCTGTTTCGTCGAAGCCGTTTCCTAAGAGAGTCGTGATTTTCTCACCTCATCCTGACGACGACGTGATCTCGATGGGAGGTACATTCATCAGGCTTGTAGAGCAGGGACACGATGTCCATGTAGCATATGAGACTTCAGGAAATGTCGCAGTTCACGATGACGTAGTGCTCCAGCACATGGATACAGCCCACGAACTTGGTTTTGCAGACAAGTTCGACGAGGTCAAGGCAATAATACAATCCAAGAAGCCTGGAGAGCCGGAGCCAAGGCCATTGCTCAATATCAAAGCTGCAATCCGCCGCGCTGAAGCCCGCGCTGCCGTAAGGTCATTCGGTCTCAACGAGAATACGAACGCGCATTTCCTGAACCTGCCGTTCTATGAGACAGGCGGAATAAAGAAAGGTGAGAGAACACAGAAGGATATCGATATCATCATCAACCTTCTCCAGAGCGTGAAACCTCACCAGATCTATCTCGCCGGCGACCTTGCTGATCCACATGGGACACACAGGGTCTGCACAGAAGCCGTTCTGGAAGCACTTGACCAGCTCAAGGATGAAGCCTGGCTCAAGGAATGCCATGTATGGCTCTACAGAGGTGCCTGGATGGAATGGGAGCTCGGAAGAGTAGACATGGCAGTGCCTCTCAGCCCGGACGAAGTCATCAAGAAACGTCACGCCATCTATAGACATGTGTCACAGAAGGACATCGTGCCGTTCCCGGGAGATGACTCAAGGGAATTCTGGCAGAGGGCTGAAGACAGGACCCAGAATACCGCAAGGCTCTACAACGACCTCGGAATGGCCGAATACCAGGCTATCGAAGTATTCGTCAAACTCTTCTGAACCTGACTGCTGCGCAGACAGACAATATGGTTTCCGATGGCCCTGCTTGACACAGGAGGGTCTACGGGACAAAATAAATTAAACGATTAAATTTGGTAAAAAATGAGACTGATCATTGAAAACGACAGCAAGAAAGGCTCAGTATGGGCAGCTAGATACATTGTGTCCAGGATCAAGGCAAAGGCAGCCGTAACAGACAAGCCTTTTGTACTCGGACTTCCGACCGGTTCTACCCCTATAGGCACATACCAGGAACTCATCAGGATGTACCAGGCAGGTGAAATCTCATTCAAGAATGTCATTACATTCAACATGGATGAATATGTAGGCCTTCCAGAATCACACCCGGAGAGCTACCATTCATTCATGGCCACAAACTTCTTCGATCATGTAGATGTCCCTAAGGAGAACATCAATATCCTCAACGGCAATGCTCCTGACCTTGCTGCTGAATGCGCTTCCTATGAAGCACGTATCCAGGCTGCAGGCGGGATTGACCTGTTCATGGGCGGTGTAGGAGAAGACGGCCACCTCGCCTTCAACGAGCCGTTCTCCTCTCTTGTGTCAAGGACAAGGGTAAAGACCCTTACATACGATACAAGAGTCGTAAACTCAAGATTCTTTGACAACGACATTGACAAAGTCCCTACTATGGCCCTTACAGTTGGTGTAGGCACAGTAATGTCTGCCAAGGAAGTACTTGTGCTCGCTTTCGGATACAAGAAGGCCCGTGCCCTCCAGCAGGCTGTTGAAGGTGCTTATTCACAGACATGCACCCTTTCTGCCCTCCAGGCCCACCAGCATGGCATCATTGTGTGTGACGAGCTTGCTGCCGGAGAACTCAAGGTAAACACCTACAGATACTTCAAGGACATAGAGAAAGACAACCTCTAGAAAGGCCCTTTACTACCATAGGCCGGGAGGTCTGCAGACGACAGAACTCCCGGCTTTTTATTTAACCACATAAAAGACATGGACAGACAGAGATTTATCCCGGCAGCAGGAACACTTATAATGGGGGCAGCAGCACTGGTTTCCTGCCAGCAGAAAGAGCAGAAACAGTACAATATCCTCTATATAATGACTGATGACCATTCGTTCCAGACAATGAGCTGCTACGACGGACGATATAACACTACCCCGAACCTTGACAGAATTGCCTCAGAAGGCGTCAGATTCACAAACAGTTTCGTAGCGAACTCCCTGAGCGGTCCAAGCAGAGCGTGCATGCTGACAGGGAAACACTCATGTGCCAACGGATTCTATGACAATTCCACATGTATATTTGATGCCTCCCAGCAGACTTTTCCGAAACTCCTCCAGAAAGCCGGATATGAGACTGCCGTGATCGGGAAATGGCATCTTGAAAGCCTTCCTACAGGATTTGACCATTGGGAGATTGTCCCGGGACAGGGGGATTACTACAACCCTCTCTTCATTACCCAGCAGAACGATACTATCCAGAAGCACGGCTATATCACCGACATAATCACTGACGATGCCATAGAGTGGCTCGACAAGGAGCACGACAAGAGCAAGCCTTTCTGTCTGCTTGTGCACCACAAGGCCATCCACCGCAACTGGATGGCAGACACCACAGATCTGGCTCTTTATGAAGATGTGACCTTCCCTCTTCCGGAGACTTTCTATGACGACTATGCCGGCAGAGAAGCTGCAGCCTCGCAGCAGATGAGCATCTGGAAGGACATGGACCTTGCATATGACCTCAAGACGCTTACACCGGAAACCAGGCAGACAGGACTGGGAAAAGCATATGAAGGAATGCTTGAGAGACTTGACCCCGAGCAGAGAGAAGCATGGGACAGGTTCTACAGCAAAGTCACAGAAGACTTCATTACCGCATCTCCCGAAGGGAAGGAGCTTGCCGAGTGGAAGTTCCAGAGATATATGAGGGACTATCTTAAGGTAGTGAAATCTCTTGATGACAATGTAGGTCGTCTTCTGGACTATCTCGAAGAAAATGGACTCCTTGAAAACACCCTTGTAGTCTACACCTCAGACCAGGGCTTCTATATGGGTGAGCACGGGTGGTTCGACAAACGCTTCATGTATGAAGAGTCCATGCGTACGCCACTGATAATGAGAATTCCGGACGATTTGAGCCGAAAGTTGAGGAAAGGCAGCAGACAGTCTCATCCGGCCGGAGCCGGACTACAGCAGGACATTTGTGCCAGACAGCCACGGGACATTGCTGAACTTGTCCAGAACATAGACTATGCACCGACGTTCCTTGAGCTCGCAGGTGTGGAAATCCCTGACGACATACAGGGAGAATCCCTGCTGCCGCTGCTGAAAGGGGAACATCCTGCCGACTGGCGTGATGCCCTCTACTATCACTACTATGAATACCCGGCCGAGCACAGCGTAAAACGCCACTACGGCATCCGCACCGATCGCTACAAGCTCATACATTTCTACAACGATATAGACAAGTGGGAACTCTACGACCTGCAGAACGATCCTCATGAGCTGGTCAATCTGTACGGGAAACCAGGCTATGAAGCCCTCACAGACAGCCTCCGTCAAAAGCTTCTCGACCTTCAGGAAGGATACAACGACCCGGTGAGATTCTCAACTGTGCGCGACAGATAAGATTTCTTCAGGGAATGTGCAAATCCCTGAATCCGGTTGCGGGACTTCAGAAAATCAAAACGTTTACTGAAGTCTGATAGATTTCCGGAAGAAAATAAAAAAGCCGGCCAGCGGATAACTGGTCGGCTTTTGTGCATTTTGCTTATGACTATTCAGCCTTGTTCTCTTCAGCTGGAGCTTCTGCTGCAGGTGCTGTCTCAACAGCCGGAGTCTCGGCTGGAGCAGCCTCAGCAACTGCAGGAGCAGCGGCCTTCTTTGAACGGCTGCGGCGTGTTCCGCTCTTCTTAGCCTCTTTCTTAGGTGCAGATGCAAGTGCTGCCTCGTTGAAGTCAACGAGCTCGATGAGAGCCATGTCAGCACCGTCTCCCTGCCTGAAACCGGTCTTGAGGATGCGGGTATATCCGCCCGGACGCTCTGCGATCTTAGGGGCGATCACGCGGAAAAGTTCAGTGACAGCATATTTGTTCTTGAGATAGCTGAACACCATACGGCGTGAATGTGTAGTGTCCTCCTTGCTCTTTGAGATGAGAGGTTCAACATACATCCTGAGAGCCTTGGCCTTGGCTACGGTCGTCTCGATCCTCTTGTGGAGAATGAGTGACGTCGCCATATTGGCAAGCAATGCCTTGCGGTGACCGCTCTTGCGCCCGAGGTGATTGATAGCTTTATTGTGCCTCATATTTATACGTTCTTTTTCTTGGGTTCAATATTATATTTGGTAACATCCATTCCGAATGAAAGCTTCATCTTCTCGACCAGAAGATCGATCTCGTTGAGGGATTTCCTACCGAAGTTCCTGAACTTCATGAGTTCTGAACGTGAATAGGATACCAGGTCAGCGAAGGTATCGATGTCTGCGGCCTTCAGGCAGTTGTAGGCTCTTACGGAAAGGCCCATGTCTGAAAGCTTGGTGAGGAGGAGATGCCTCATGCGGAGTGACTCTTCGTCAAGATCCTTTGACTCTGACTCAACAGAGCTCTCAAGAGAAAGCTTCTTGTCATCAGTAAAGAGCTTGAAGTGGTATATGAGGATGTTTGCAGCATCCTGAAGAGCCAGTTTAGGTGAGATGGAACCGTCGGTGACGATTTCGATTGTAAGCTTCTCGTAGTCAGTCTTCTGTTCTACTCGCCAGTTCTCCACTGTCCAGTTGACCTTCTTGATAGGAGTATAGATGGCATCTATAGGAATAGTACCTATAGGTGTATCAGGATCCCTGTTCTCATCAGCAGGAACAAAGCCGCGGCCTTTGCCGATGGTAAGAGAGATCTCTAGCTTTACAGCCGTCTCAAGAGAGCAGATGTGGAGTTCCGGATTCAACACCTTGAAAGAAGACAATCCTTTTGAAATATCCTCTGCGGTAAACTCCTGTTTGCCGCTGATTACGATGTTTGCTACCTCAGAGTCCACAGTGTCGACCATCCTTTTGAACCTCACCTGCTTGAGGTTGAGGATGATGTCCTGCATACCCTCAATCACACCAGGGATAGTCGCGAACTCCTGGTCCACGCCCATGATGCGGATTGAATTGATAGCAAAACCTTCCAGAGAAGACAACAATATCCGGCGGAGGGCATTGCCGATGGTCTGTCCGTATCCAGGCTCAAGCGGCCTGAACTCGAACCGTCCGACGGTGTCCGTTCCTTCGAGCATTATCACCTTGTCCGGCTTCTGAAATGCTAAGATTGCCATGTTTATTCTTGTTTAAGGTGTTAATTATTACTTGGAGTACAACTCGACGATCAGCTGCTCGTTGATGTTCTCCGGAATCTCGGCCCTTACAGGGACATTGAGGTATTTTCCGGTAAGAGTCTTGGCGTCGAACTCAAGCCATGAGTACTTTGAAGCCGAAGCCACACTGTTCTGGATGACCTCAAGACTCTTCGAGCGCTCTCTGACGGCGATTGTGTCGCCAGGCTTCACGATGGCTGACGGGATGTTGCAGACTTCACCGTTGAGAGTGATGTGGCAGTGTGAGACGAGCTGTCTTGCGGCCGGCCTTGTAGGGGCGATGCCGAGACGGTAGACAATATTGTCAAGACGGGACTCGAGAAGGATGATGAGGTTTTCACCTTTCTGTCCCTTCATGCGGGATGCCTTCTCGTAAGTGTTGCGGAACTGTCTCTCAAGTACACCATAGGTATATTTCACTTTCTGCTTCTCCCTGAGCTGAACGCCATACTCTGAGATTTTCTTGCGCTTGCGAGCCAGACCGTGCTGTCCCGGAGGATAATTTCTTTTCTCAAAGTCCTTATCTGTTCCGAAAATAGGTTCGCCGAACTTACGGGCGATTTTTGTCTTTGGTCCAGTATATCTTGCCATAGTATTCTGTTCTTTATGAAAATCTGGAATTAAACTTTACGACGGCCTTTTGGTCTGCAGCCATTGTGTGGCATTGGAGTAACGTCAATGATCTCCGTAACCTCGATACCTGCACCATGGATTGTCCTGATTGCTGACTCACGTCCGGCACCGGGACCTTTGACATACGCCTTCACCTTGCGGAGACCGAGGTCATATGCTGTCTTGGCAGCATCTGCGGCAGCCACCTGGGCAGCGTACGGGGTGTTCTTCTTTGAACCCCTGAAACCGCTCTTTCCTGCAGAAGACCAGCTGATGACCTGTCCCTGGTTGTTGGTGAGGGTAACGATGACATTGTTGAAGGTTGATGAAATATGGGCTTCGCCGCTTGCCTCAACCTTGACAACTCTTTTCTTGTTTGTTGTAGATGTCTTCTTTGCCATAATTCATCGATTATTTGGTTGCCTTCTTCTTGTTTGCAACAGTTTTCTTCTTGCCCTTTCTTGTACGCGCATTGTTCTTTGTGCTCTGGCCACGTACAGGAAGTCCGAGGCGGTGACGGATTCCTCTGTAGCATCCGATATCCATCAGACGCTTGATGTTCATCTGGACTGCCGAACGGAGCTCTCCCTCTATCTTGTACTCATGGGCAATCACGTTAC
>JADIMK010000023.1 GCA_017694785.1 Candidatus Cryptobacteroides intestinigallinarum | reverse complement strand
AGTCTTGACAACCTCTTTCTTCATGCTACCTTCATTCATAGCAAGAATTTTCTTTTCCAGGCTTTCCTGGATATAAGGACCTTTTCTTAATGAACGACTCATAATCTCTTAAGTTTTATTCCGTTATTTTTTCCTTCTTTCAATGATGAACCTGTTTGAAGTGCTCTTAGGATTACGTGTCTTATAGCCCTTAGCCGGCATGCCCTTACGTGAACGTGGATGTCCACCTGATGCACGTCCTTCACCACCACCCATCGGGTGATCGACAGGGTTCATCACGACACCACGGTTACGTGGACGACGGCCGAGCCATCTTCTACGTCCTGCTTTTCCATGAGACTCCAGATTGTGGTCCGGATTTGATACTGTACCCACAGTTGCACGGCAGGTAACGAGCACCATCCTTGTCTCGCCTGAAGGGAGACGGAGAATAGCGTAGTTGCCTTCACGGGCAGCGAGCTGAGCATAAGTTCCGGCGCTGCGTGCCATTGCGGCACCCTGGCCCGGACGGAGCTCGATGTTGTGGATAAGAGTACCGAGCGGAATTTCGCCAAGAGGAAGAGCGTTGCCGACCTCAGGAGCAACTCCTGAGCCTGAGGCTATCACCTGTCCTACCTTGAGTCCGTTTGGCGCTATGATATATCTCTTTTCGCCATCTTCATACTGCACCAGAGCGATACGTGCGCTGCGGTTCGGATCGTACTCGATTGTAAGGACAGTAGCCTTGCAGTCGTCCTTTGTGCGAAGGAAGTCGATCACACGGTACATTCTCTTGTGACCGCCGCCGATATAGCGCATGGTCATCTTTCCCTGGTTGTTGCGGCCGCCTGATTTTCTTACTGGTTCGAGGAGCGGCTTATAAGGAGTCTTGCAGGTAATGTCATCAAAAGCACTGATTACCTTGTTCCTCTGACCCGGGGTCACCGGTTTGAATTTTCTTACTGCCATTTCCTGGTTCCTCCTTAAATGTTACTGTAGAAATCTATCTTGTCCTCACCGGCAAGAGTCACATAAGCTTTCTTGTAGTGATTCTCGCGTCCTCTCAGCATACCAGCCTTGGTATAGCGTGATTTCTTCTTGCCATGATAGTTAAGGGTGTTGACGTCAGCGACAGTCACATTGTACATCTGCTCGACGGCTTCCTTGATCTCTATCTTGTTGGCAGCACGGTCAACAATGAAACCGTAGCGGTTCAATTTCTCGCCTTGAACCGTCATCTTTTCTGTTATAATTGGCTTAATTATGATTCCCATCGCTCAATCTGTTTATTTGATTCTTGATGAAAGGATGTCCTGTACGCCGTCAACAAGTACCATTGAATATGCATTCATGATGACATATGTATTGATCTCGTCTACAGAAATCACCTTTACTTCAGGAAGGTTGCGTGATGAAAGGAATATGTTCCTTGAGTTCTCCGGGAGAACGAGGAGCACTTTTCTGTCACCGGCCTTGATGTTCTTGAGGATCTGGATGAATTCCTTGGTCTTAGGTGCATCCATTGCAAACGGCTCTACCATTACGATGGCATTTTCCTGTGCCTTGTACGAAAGAGCTGAGAACCTTGCAAGCTGCTTTACCTTCTTGTTCAACTTGGTACGGTAATCACGTGGCTGAGGGCCGAACACGCGTCCGCCGCCTGTGTAGATACCGGCCTTGCGGCTGCCGTGACGTGCACCGCCTGAGCCTTTCTGACGGATGAGCTTCTTGGTGCTGTAAGCTACCTCGCTTCTGTCCTTGGTCTTGTGTGTACCCTGCCTCTGGTTGGCGAGATACTGCTTCACATCAAGATAGATGGCATGATCATTTGGCTCGATGCCGAAAATGTTCTCGTCAAGAACAACCTTCTTCCCGGACTCCGATCCGTCAATTTTGTAAACTGACAATTCCATAACCTTAATCCTCCAAAATTACATAAGAACCTTTGGCCCCTGGAACAGAGCCTTTCACTACGAGAAGATTGTTCTCCGGCATAACCTTGATGACCTCGAGGTTGAAGATCTTCACACGGGCGTTTCCGGTATGACCGGCCATTCTCATTCCCCTGAAGACACGTGAAGGCCATGAAGATGCACCGAGAGAACCAGGGTGACGGAGCCTGTTGTGCTGGCCGTGGGTCTGGCCGCCTACTCCTGCGAAGCCGTGACGTTTTACGACTCCCTGGAAACCCTTGCCTTTGGAAGTACCGACGACATCGATGTATGCTGTGTTCGCGAAAACATCAGCAACAGTAAGTACGTCGCCCAATTTAAGCTCCTGAGCGAAGTCTGCCTTGAACTCAACAAGCTTGCGCTTAGGTGTGGTTCCTGCCTTTGCAAAATGCCCCTTGAGCGGAGCGCTGGCATGCTTCTCACTGATTTCGTCATAGGCAAGCTGTACAGCGGCATAACCATCTTTTTCTACTGTACGGATTTGCGTGACTACGCATGGACCAGCCTCAATGACGGTGCATGGAATATTCTTTCCATCAGCACCGAAAACGGAAGTCATTCCGATTTTCTTTCCAATTAATCCAGGCATTGGTTTGTTTAATTAATTGTTTATCAATAATTTATATACCGCAATACATTTTTGCGGGCTGCAAATATACAATTAAATTTTTAATTTTCAATATTTTGTATAGAAAAATATTTATCACTGGCTTAAGATAAAATCACAATTTGACGTGATGCAAAATAGCCATTAAATCACTACCTTTGTTTAAATTAATTCTGACCTTAACAATACATAGATGATTCTTGACCTATCTATTGCAGATATCCCCGCCCTGATGACGAAACACGGACGGGGATTGCTGTAATGACAGGTTTACCTGTCTCTAATGACTATATCCGGATTCAGGCGAGCAGTCTCTTTACGATCGAAGATATGAGCTTGCCGTCTGCCTGGCCGGCCAGTTTCTTTGTAGCCACACCCATGACCTTGCCCATGTCAGATGGCTTTGATGCGCCTGTATCGGATATTATCTGCTTGAGCTCGGCCTCTACCTCAGCCTCACTGAGCTGCTTTGGAAGATATACTTCCATCGCAGATGCCTCGGCAAGTTCGTTTTCAGCAAGCTCCGGCCTGTTCTGCTGCGAATAGATCTCTGCGCTTTCCTTGCGCTGCTTGACAAGCTTCTGGATTATCTTGACAACATCTGCATCTGTGACTTCTCCGTGACCGCCTTCTGATGTCTTTGCAAGAAGGATTGCCGCCTTTACGCCTCTCAGGGCAGCAAGGCGCACTGTCTCATGGGCCTTCATGGCACTTACCATGTCAGCCTGAATCTGTTTTTCAAGTTCCATGTCTTTATCTCCTTATATTATTAAAATCATCCTGTTCCCTTTGCCGCCGGTTTTGCCGTGACTCCGGCATGATTCCGTATAATCAGCCAATAGCGGCCTTCCCGATCAATCCTAGACCGATCATCTGAAATCCTCATAGTCAGGCATAGCTATACCTGCTATGAAATCCTTGAACTGCCTGTCGTCCTTCGGACAGATGAGAAGGACATCATCGGTATCGATGACCATGTAGTCATGCAGCCCCTTGATGGCCATTAGCTTGTCTTTCTTCCTGGAATATACCAGAAGATCCCTGTTGTTGTCGGACAGCTTCTCTCCTGACATGAATGCATTGCCATGGTTGTCCTTGTCCTCGTAATGGCTGTAGAGAGCTTCCCAGTTGCCTATGTCTGCCCATCCGAATCTTGCCGGATAGATCCAGGCACAGTCGGTCTTCTCCATCACTCCATAGTCGATCGATATCTTGATGCAGTCTGAATATGCCCTCGATATGAATTCCTTCTCTACCGGAGTGCACAGTACATTCTCCCATCCGGCGAAGAGTCTGGTGACTTCCGGAAGGTATTTCTCAAGTTCATTCTTTATGGTCCTGGCATTCCATGCGAATATTCCGGCATTCCAGAAGAATTCCCCGCTGTCAAAGAATACTTTTGCAAGAGCCGGATCCGGCTTCTCGGTAAATGTCTTCACCGGCATCGGCTCATCCTTTTCAAATGCCGCCTTACCGCCGACTGCCTGGATATATCCGTAGTTTGAATCCGGCTTTGCCGGACGGATACCGAGAGTCATCAGGACATTTGTCCTTGAAGCATAGTCAAGTGCAGCCAGGATGGTCTCACGGAACCTGTCCTCATCCATTATAAGATGATCCGCAGGAGATACTACCATTGTGGCATCAGGATTCCTTTTCAGAAGGGAATATGTCGCATATGCAATACATGGAGCCGTATCTCTTCCATAGGGTTCGGTCAGAAGATTGCATGGCCGGAGCTCCGGAAGCTGCTCCCTCGTCAGGTCCGCATACCTCTCCGTAGTCACCACAATGATGTTTTCCTGAGGGATGATCTTTGCGAACCTCTCGTAGGTATATCGGAGAAACGTCTTTCCGGTGCCGGCGATATCCAGGAATTGCTTCGGACGCGAGACTCTGCTCACCGGCCAGAACCTTGTGCCGGCACCGCCGGCCATTATTATGCAATAGTAATTTGTGTTACCCATCTTATATGATCAGTTATCAGTTCTTTCAAAAAAACACAGGGACAAATGCCTCTGGTATGTATTCAATTTCCACACCATCAGAGTCGCAGATGACCGATGCCACGTCAAAGAAGCATTCTGTGACTCCAAGGCACTTCCTGTTGAGATAGCCTCCTGCCGCAGCTGCAAGCCTTCTCTGCTTGGCACGACCGATAGATTCACCTATATTGCAGGCCGTCTGCCGGCTGCGTGTCTTGACTTCGACAAAATGTATACCATCCGCCGCAGCCGATATTATGTCTATCTCAAGATGGCCGCATCTCCAGTTCCGTTCCAGGACAGTATGCCCGCGGTCCGTAAGGAAGCGGCACACTATGTCCTCCCCCAGCGAGCCTAATTTTCCTCTCCGTCCAGAATCTTCTCTATCCGCCATACACTTCCCCCCTCTCCATGCAGCTTATGCTCCGCCAGCTCGGCGACCTTTGTCTTCTCTACCGGTCCAGGGACAGGAGAAGAGATCCTGTAATACACAAGAATACGGCCGTTATCCGCTTTCTCTGTCCCTGATATATGTACTTCCACACTGTCAAGCATCCGTCCGGCAGCAGAGCGCACGACAGAATCCTGGCTCTGCAGCTCTTCCCATACTTCACGGTATCTTCCCAGGTGTCCTGCCATCTGCTCCGTACAAAGCCTCTCTGCCGAGTCGCACTCACCGGACAGCATATACCTGTTGAATACCAGGACTGTCTCTTCGGGAGAAAGCTTTTCTCCGGACTTGTCCCCATCTCCGGCAGACAAGGCACGGACAAGCACACCAGCAAGCCCCAGTACCAATATCGGGGCTGCAGCTATAGCTATCTTTCTAAGTATCTTCATGATCTGCACAGACTTTTATCTTAATCCTTTGCGGTCGGCTGGTCTGCAGCTTTGCGGCCGGTATTATACAGGATCACTCGAACTTCACCACCGTCACCCCGGATCCGCCGAACTGTATATGTTCATCGGCCACCGATGAGACTCCAGGGATGGTCTTCAGGTATTTCTGTATCTCCTCCCTCAGTGCCCCCGTTCCCTTGCCATGTATTATACGGACACCAGGAATCCCGAGCATTATGGCATCATCGATGAAATGCATCACTTTCTCTATGGCATCATTGACACGCTCTCCCCGGACATCCAGTTCAGGCTTGAACTCGAGCTTGCGCTCTGATATCGAGCTGTCTATCTTCACAGAAGAAACAGGTCTGGAAGTCTCCTTTACTGCATTCCTGTACTCATTGGAGGATATCCTCTCCAGCTTGTCCGGAGACATCTTGCTGGTTATGTTGCCTATGTTCACAATGACTGTCCTTGCAGACAGCTTCACTACCTCCCCGACCATGCCGTTGCTTTTCACCCGGACCTTTTCACCTACGGAAAGCGGAGCATTGCGCATGGCTTCAAGCCTTTTCCTGTCCTCAGCCTCTTCCTCAAGCTTCTTACGGGTATTATCATCTGCCCGTCTGGCCTTGCGGAGCCTCTCCCGTTCCCTGCGGGCATCTATCTGCCGTATCTTCTTTTCTATATATTCGTCCTTCTCCTTCTGGGCCTGCTGCTTCTTGAGCGCAAGAGCAGAGACGAAGTCCTGGAGCTCTTTCCTTGCCTCCTTTGTGATCTCCTTGTCAGCCTGGGCTTCCTTTATCGTACGGATGGTATTCTCGACCTGCCGATTGGCTCCCGAGACTATTTCCTGGGCTTCCTTTCGGGCCTGGTCAAGGATTTCCTTCTTTGTCTTCTGGATTTCCTCAAGCTCCTTCTGGTAGCGGTCGGTGATGCTTTCCAGAGCCTTGTCCGTATTCTTTATCCTGGCCAACTTTTCGTCCAGGGCCTTCCTGTTGCGGGCTATCTTCCTGAGGTTTCTCTCTATGCCGACGAATTCCTCACCTGCCCTGTTCTCCGCATCCTTGACTATTGCCTCCGGAAGTCCCATCTTCCTTGCCAGCTCAAAGGCGAAAGAATTGCCGGGCAGCCCCATCTCAAGACTGAAAAGCGGCGCTATATTCTTGACATCAAAGGCCATCGCGCCGTTTATCACTCCTGTGCTACCGTTTGAGGCATAAAGCTTGAGATTGGTGTAATGTGTGGTTATGACCCCGTAGACACCTCTCTTGTCCAGTTCACTCAGGATAGCCTCGGCGATGGCACCTCCTGCGGCAGGCTCTGTACCTGATCCGAATTCATCGATGAGGACAAGGGTCCTGCTGTCAGCGCATGCAAGCATGGCCTTCATGTCTGCAAGAAAAGAACTGTAGGTGCTCAGGTCATTTTCAAGGGACTGGTCATCTCCTATGTTGACCATTATCCTTTCGAAAACCATCAGTTCCGAACTTTCGGATGTAGGTATGAGCATTCCCCACTGGAACATATACTGAAGAAGTCCGACAGTCTTGAGACAGACGGACTTGCCACCGGCGTTCGGGCCAGATATCAGAAGTATGTGCTTCTGGGGATCAAGGGTGACAGTAAGCGGAACAATCTGCTTCTGCTCTTTCTTGAGAGCCTTTTCAAGAAGAGGATGACGTGCCTTGCGCAGATGCATCTCTCCGGATGAAGAAATCACCGGCATCCCGGCCACTATGTCGAGGGCAGTCTGTGCCTTTGCCATGAGGAAATCCACTTCCCCCATGAATCTTGCGGCATCCATGAGATCCGGCACGTAAGGACGCACAAAGTCGCTGAATTCAGAAAGTATATGCAGGATTTCACGGCTCTCCGCAAATCTGAGTTCCTTTATCTCATTGTCAAGCTCCACTATTTCAGCCGGCTCGATGAACACCGTCTTGCCGGAAGAGGATTCATCGTATATGAAGCCCTGGACTTTCTTCTTGTTGGCGGCAGAGACAGGTATGAGCATCTTCCCTTCCCTGACAGATATGCCCGCGTCAGCATCGACTATACCTTCATCCTGGGCCTTGCGCAGGATCGCATTTATCCTCCGGGACAGGACTCCGTCCTTTTCCTTCAGGCTCTTGCGGATATCGTACAGCTGGTCAGATGCAGTATCCTTCACCTCGCCGAACCTGTCAAGTATGTTGTCTATCCTTCTCTGCACCTCAGGGAAAGACATTACGGAAGAAGCCATCCTCTTGAGATTAGGATAGACCTCATCCCTTATGCCGTTGAAAAACGATATGACCTTGCGCAATGTGTCAAGCATGGTCTTGAGTTTCCTCAACGAAACAAGGTCTATGCTTGAAGATGACTTCTCCAGAGGGAGAAGGAAATACAGGCAGTCAATATAACCTGTAGAAGGGAAACTTTCTTCAAACATGAGGATAAGCCTCATCTCATCTGTCAGGAGCAGTCTCCTGCGGATCTCGGCTTCATCTGATACAAATGTCTCATCTGCAGTACGTCCGACGGCATAATCCGTCGCACACCTGTCAGAAATCATTTTCCTTATCTTGTCAAAGCCTAGCTTCTGTTCAAGTCTTGCATCTATTGTAGGTACTTTACTCTCATCCATGATCCTTTCCCCTCTGTTTCCTGTTTCATCTGTTTTCAGCAGCACCTTGCCGGCTCCCATGCGCAGCTGTATCTTTCAAAGAATTTCCCAGAAGGAGCTTGAGCTCGTTGATATTCTTTATCGGGGTCACGTTTCCTCCCTTGACAAAAGAAATCCTTCCGGTCTCTTCAGAAACGACAATGACATCCACGTCCTTTACCTCCGAAATGCCTATGGCAGCCTTGTGCCTCATACCGAAGCTCGGCGGGATGTTCACCTTTTCCGTTATCGGGAGTGTACATCTGGCTGCGACTATACGTTCATTGTTTATCACCACAGCCCCGTCATGCAGAGGTGAATTCTTGAAGAACAGATTCATTATCAGACGTCTGCTTATGTCAGCATTGATGATGTCGCCTGTATTTATGATATCGTCCAGATTGTCTGAATGCGGGATGACGATCAAGGCCCCGGTCTTCGTTTCAGACATGCTCTTGCACGCTTCTGCAATCTCGTTGACCGTAGAGCTGTCCATTCTGGCATCCTGGCCGCCGAAGATCCGGTTGAGTATGCCTTTGCCGTCAGTGGCTATCTTGTAGCGGTTGCCGAGTGTGATCAGGAACCTGCGGATCTCCGGCTGGAATATAACTATCAGCGCAATGACTCCGACATCGAGTACAGTGCCCATTATGGCAGACATCAGCCTCATGTCGAGGGCATCCACAATGACTCTGAAGACATACAGGAATATTATCGCCAGGAATATGCTCATGGCGGAAGAACCACGTATCCACTTGAATACCTGATATATGATGAATGCCACCAGGAAGATGTCAAGCACATCGGCCAGCGACAGGTTCAGAAAACCGAATAAAGCCAGAACCATCATTCTGCATCCTTTGTTACATCTTTGCAAAGATAGGGAAAAAATCGGGGAGCATCTCTGCCATCAGGAAGATTTTATATATTTTTGCAGGTTCTGCCTCCGGTGCCGGAAAACCATGAACGGCCAGACCGAGACAAAACCGGAAAACAATACAATAAAAAGATATGAGAAAATCACTTCTGACCATCATCTGCGGCCTGCTCGCGACAGCAGCCTGCACAGATCAGGCCGACAAGGCAGTCACAATTGAAGATCCTGTAGACTACGTAAGCACACTTGTCGGCACAATGTCGAAATTCGAGCTTTCGACAGGCAACACCTACCCGGCAGTCGCAAGACCATGGGGCATGAACTTCTGGACTCCGCAGACCGGGAAGATGGGTGACGGCTGGGCATATACCTACACAGCCGACAAGATCCGCGGACTCAAGCAGACCCATCAGCCCAGCCCATGGATCAACGACTACGGGCAGTTCGCCATCATGCCTGTGACGACAGGACCGGTCTTTGATGAAGATGCAAGGGCAAGCTGGTTCTCACACAAGAGCGAGACAGCCACCCCATATTATTACAGCGTATACCTCGCAGACCATGACGTGACCGCAGAGCTCACCCCTACGGAAAGGGCAGCCGCATTCAGGTTCACATATCCGGAACGGGAAATGTCATATATAGTCATAGATGCCTTCGACAACGGGTCATATGTCAAGGTCATTCCTCAGGAAAACAAGATAATCGGCTATACGACAAAGAATTCCGGTGGAGTGCCGGACAATTTCCGCAACTGGTTCGTGATCGAATCCGATACTCCTTTCGAATATGTCGCCACTGTGGCTGACGGCAATCTGACAGAAGCATCGGACCTCTCTGACGCATCTGAAGTCTCCGCAGGACATGCAGGGGCGGTAATAGGCTTCAGGACATCAAGGGGACAGCAGGTTGCACTCCGTGTCGCATCTTCATTCATAAGCGAAGAGCAGGCAGAACTCAACCTCAACGAGCTTGGAGACAAGTCCTTTGATGCAATCAGGCAAGAGGGCCGCGACTGCTGGAACTCCACCCTCGGAAGAATCACCGTCACAGATGACAACATAGACAACATAAGGACATTCTACTCCTGCCTCTACAGGTCTGTCCTCTTCCCGCGTAACCTTTCGGAGATAAATGCCGAAGGCGAAACAGTTCACTACAGTCCTTACAACGGGGAGGTGCTCCCTGGATACATGTTCACAGATACAGGGTTCTGGGACACTTTCCGCTGCCTGTTTCCTCTGCTCAACCTGGTATATCCGGAAATGAACATCAAGATGCAGGAAGGACTCGTCAATGCATATCTTGAGAGCGGCTTTCTGCCTGAATGGGCAAGCCCAGGCCACCGCGGCTGCATGATCGGCAACAACTCCGCATCGGTAGTCGCAGACGCCTATGTCAAGGGTCTCAGAGGATATGATATAGATACCCTCTGGGAAGCAGTAAAGCATGGAGCGAACAGTGTGCATCCGGAAGTATCATCGACAGGCCGCCTCGGCTGGGAATACTACAACACATTAGGCTATGTGCCTTGCAATGTAGGGATAAACGAAAGTGCCGCAAGGACTCTTGAATATGCCTACGACGACTGGTGCATCTATACTCTCGGCAAGGCTCTCGGCAAGAGTGAAGAAGAGCTTGAACCGTACAGGCAGAGGTCAATGAACTGGAAGAATCTCTACAGCAAGGAAGACCATCTGATGCGCGGCCGCAACGAGGACGGAAGCTTCCAGAGTCCGTTCAGCCCTCTCAAATGGGGAGGAGACTTCACGGAAGGCAACAGTCTCCACTACACGTGGTCCGTCTTCCACGATCCTGCCGGACTGATGGAAATGATGGGCGGAGAAGAGGCATTCTGCCGTAACCTTGACGAGATCTTCAACATACCTCCTGTATTCGACAACAGCTACTATGGCTTCACCATACATGAGATACGCGAGATGCAGGTAATGGACATGGGCAACTATGCCCACGGCAACCAGCCTGTCCAGCACATGATCTATCTCTACAACTGGGGAGGACAGCCATGGAAGGCCCAGAAGCACATCCGCGAGGTGATGGACAAGCTCTACACGGCAGAGCCTGACGGCTACTGCGGAGATGAAGACAACGGACAGACATCTGCATGGTATGTCTTCTCCGCAATGGGATTCTATCCTGTATGCCCGGGATCAGACCAATATATCATAGGTACACCTCTGTTCAAGGAAGTGACCGTAGACCTTGCGGGCGGCCAGAAACTCACCATCAAGGCAAAAGGCAACAGCAAGGAAAACTGCTACATAAGCGGCATGAGCCTCAACGGCAAGAAATACGACAAGACATACCTCACGCATGAAGACCTGACCAAAGGAGCCTACATCAGCTTCCAGATGTCCGCCACTCCTGATACGACGAGATCTACTGCCCCTGAGGCAAGGCCATATTCATTCTCCCTTGACAAATAAACTGCAGCCAATAAACAGGGCAGGAGGCAAACACATGTATGAGCGTTTGCCTCCTGCTTTCATGTTTACCAATCTCATTGCTTATTCTTGATGAAATACAGATATGAGGAACCGGTGACTTCTTTCCCCTCTATCCCCAGCGTGACAGTAAAGCGATAACCGCCTCCGTCTTCCGGGGTCTTCAGAAAATTCAACCAGCATTCCGGATCTACCATAAAGAGCTCCCCGGGGACAAGTTCCGAACATATTGTCCGTGTATGGTAATATCCGTAATACCCGTCCCGTAATTCTTCATCCTTCGGACGGGAATCATACTTGTCCCTGTCATATCCGCTCTGGATGAACCAATACGGTGACGATGTCTCAAGGACAGCTATCTCATTCAGAGAACTTCCCGCCGGATAGCCGCAGAAATCATCTTCACAGACAACATCTATCGAAGTGACTGCTCCATAAACGACAGGATTTTGGCCCGGTACGCCTTTGCGGTTATACGATGTGTCCCCGTATTGACTGGCAAACTCATCAAATTGAGGACCCCGATAAACCGTTTCTCCTTCAATATAAATACGCAAATAATCATCAGATGCGGAATAGTCTCTGATCTGCAGACTTTCCGCAGGCCAAATATATCGGTTTACATAGTTTTCCAGCATACCCGTCCCGGTCTCTTTCTGCTCGGTAACGCAGCCGGAGCAAAATCCGGCAACAACCGCCAATGCCGGAAACACTTTATAATATATCGCTTTCATGTTGGATAATAATCATGCTGCAGGCAATGTCTGCTAGTTGTAAAGTTACTGAATCACAAGGAGAAATGCAAATCTTTTCCATTACTGTGGCAAATTCACTATTTTTGCAGACGGACAAATCTACCACATACAATGGAACATACATTCAATCGGACAGGAAACATCTTTTCTGCGATTACAATCAAGACAGCAGCAATACTTTTGTCGGCAACGGCAGCATTTTCGGCAGTGTCATGCTCATCTGAAAAGGGGACGGACTATGCGGAAATTGTAAACCCGCTGATAGGAACGGACTATACGGGAAATACATATCCGGGGGCACAGGCACCGTTCGGGATGGTGCAGCTGAGCCCGGACAACGGCCTGCCAGGCTGGGACAGGATTGCCGGCTACTTCTACCCGGACAGCACGATAGCAGGCTTCAGCCATACCCACCTCTCAGGGACCGGAGCCGGTGACCTGTACGATATATCCTTCATGCCAGTCACCTTGCCATACAAGGAAGCGGAAGCTCCGCTCGGGATATACTCGAAATTCTCTCATGAGGATGAAGCCGCAAGCGCAGGCTACTACAGGATTCTTCTCAAGGACTATGGGATAAACGTAGAGCTTACAGCAACGCCACGATGCGGTATACAGAGATACACATTCCCCGAAGGAGAATCAGCTGTATTCCTCAACCTGAAGAAGGCAATGAACTGGGACTTCACAGAAGACTCCTTTATCGAAGCTGTGGACTCATGCACAATCAGGGGATACCGTTTCTCCGACGGATGGGCAAGAGGACAGAAAGTATATTTCGTGACTCGATTCTCCCGCCCGTTCGATGCAATGTCTATCGACATATCCGATACTGAAAGGGACGGGAAGAAGATCGGCAAGGCATACGTGGCAAGGTTTGACTTCAATACAAGGAAAGGAGAACAGATAACAGTCTGCACAGCAATATCAGGGACAGCGATGGACGGAGCAGCCCTCAACCTTGCAGCAGAGGCTCCGCACAATGATTTCGACAGATATCTCGCACAGACAAAGGATGACTGGAACCGGCAGCTCGGCAGGATAGAGGTCACAGGAGGATCTGATGATGACAGGGTCAATTTCTATACTGCCCTGTACCATTCGATGATAGCCCCTACGGTATATTGTGACGTGGACGGATCATACTATGGTCCGGACAAGAAGATCCACAAGGCTGACGGATGGACAAACTACAGCACATTCTCCCTCTGGGATACATTCCGGGCTGCTCATCCTCTCTACACGCTGACTGAACCTGAAAGAGTGAATGATATGGTAAGGTCATTCATGGCTTTCTACGACCAGAACGGAAGGCTGCCTGTATGGAACTTCTGGGGAAGCGAGACCGACATGATGATAGGATACCACGCAGTCCCGGTCATAGCAGACGCATATCTCAAAGGAATAGGAGACTTTGACGCAGAAAAGGCTCTTGATGCCTGCGTAGCCACGGCAAACCTCGACTGGTACCGAGGCATAGGACTGTACAAGGAGCTGGGATATGTTCCTTTCGATGTCACAGACACATACAACTCAGACGACTGGTCTTTGTCCAGAACACTAGAATACGCCTACGATGACTGGTGCATAGCAAGGATGGCGGAAAAGATGGGACGCAATGACATAGCTGAAGAGTTCAACGCCAGGTCGCAGAACTACAGGAATGTCTACAACCTACAGACGACCTTCATGCAGCCGCGCGACAGCAAAGGTGATTTCCAGAAGGGATTCTCCCCGGACGACTACACCCCGCATATCTGCGAAAGCAACGGCTGGCATTATTTCTGGTCTGTCCAGCATGACATCGACGGTCTTATTGCCCTCGCAGGCGGAGAAGAAAGGTTTGCAGAAAAGCTTGACAGCATGTTCACATACAATCCTTCGGCAGATGATGAGCTGCCTCTGTTCAGCACAGGAATGATCGGACAGTATGCGCACGGGAATGAACCTAGCCATCATGTAATATACCTTTTCAACAAGGTCGGACAGCCGTGGAAAACGCAGAAATATGCGGCGGAAGTAATGCATGAGCTCTACTTCAATGCTCCAGCCGGACTGTGCGGCAATGAGGACTGCGGCCAGATGTCTGCATGGTATGTATTCAGCGCCATGGGCTTCTATCCGGTCAATCCGGCATCAGGAGAATACGAGATCGGGACACCTCTGTTCCCTGAAGTACGCATGCATCTGGACAACGGCAAGACATTTACGGTAATAGCCCACAATGTCAGCCGCAGCAACATCTACATCCAGTCTGTAAAGCTAGACGGGAAACCGTATGACAAGAGTTATATAACTCACTCTCAGATAATGTCCGGAGCGACTCTGGAGTTTGAGATGGGGTCTAAACCTGCTGATGCATGGTATTGAAGCAAGCACAGACCTACATATAAAAAGAATCCCTCAGGTGCCTGTTAGCTGCCTGAGGGATTACTTTTTAAACTTAGGGTCATTCCCGTCCTATGTCGGAAAGCACCGTGACCTGGAGTTCTATCACTTCTTCACTGCTGCCGAGATAGTCTGCATTCCTGCCCACAAAGACAGCCTGATAAGTGCCGGGCTCGCTGTAGGTATACTCGAACGGTCCGGCATAGTTCTGGATGTTCTTGACAACAATACTTTCGTCCGGGCTTGTCACATTGAAGGCCCTCGGGGTAGAGAACAGCCATCCTTCGCACCTGTGGCCAATATTGGAGTAGTTTCCTCCTGCAAAAGTAATGTCCTGGTCGGTGTCCAGACGTATGCTCCCGTTGCCGCTGTTGATATGGTAGGCATCCAGGCTTTCATCCATCATCACTGCAGTGCCGACAAGGGTCGAAAGGTCATAGACTACAGGATCTGACACTCCTTCAATATCCACAGTAAGTGTACCGTTGACATAGTAACTGTCCATCCTGTCAGGATCAGCGCCTTCATCAGGATGCCAGTGGAAAGCTATGCATAGATTGGTGATGCAGTCGCTTACATCAGCACTTACTGGGACATAAACATTCTGTTTTGCCCCGCTGTCCTTGTAGTCTACCTTCGTCCATCCCTGCATGCCACCGTCAAGCATAGACTTCACCAGAGCCCTGTCTGCCGCTCCGTCGTTTCCTGCAAGCCCGGCAAAATCATTTGTGAAATATATGTCCAGGGCCGGCTGTGCATTACCCCATCTGTGCTGCACCTGAAGATCAAGAGTCATTGACCTGACATCTTCAGCAGGAGCTTCATAACGGTTGCGGTATTCATAGCGGTGTCCGTCCTCTCCGCTGTAGAATATGACATAGTCCGGATTGCCCGATATGTTGAAGACCACAGGGTCTCCGGCATAGTATGTATTTGACGGATCCAGGGTGACATTGTAGTCTACCTCTGTGTATATGTTCTGCTGTGTGCATCCTGCCAGGGACAGGAGCAGCAGAGAAAGCGCAATATATAGGATTCTTCTCATGACATTGGTTTGTTGACATTCATATTATATCCGGCATAGAGTACTTGTTGCGGAAGAGCCTACCAAAGAGGGTTCTGTACAAGTGCTCCGTTGACTCCTAGCTCGATCGTCGGGATAGGCAGCACTATATGACGTTCCTGCACTGCAGAAGCGGTGTTTGCCGCAACAGAAGCCGTCGTCCCCACCCATTCAGTACTCTGCGTATCAGTCAGGTATCCCTTCATTGCATCTACAAATATACCCCAGCGGATAAGATCATATTTCCTGAGGGATTCAAAACAAAGCTCACGTCCTCTTTCATTACGGACGAGCTGCCGGAATGCTTCCTGGGAAGAATATTCTGAGTAGTCCCGGGTGCTTATCCCCGCCCTGTCCCTCACGGCCTTGACATATCCGAAAGCCTCCTGGGAAGGAGCTCCGTTATACTCGTTGTATGCTTCAGCATACATCAGCAGCACGTCCGAATACCTGAGTATCGGATAATTTATCGGCGTGTATGTGCCTCTGTCGCCCTTTACTCCTTCATATATGGTTTCTCTCCTGTATTTGCTGCTGTTGCGGATCGCCTTTGCAGTGACAGGATTAACAGTGGTGCTCACACTGTTGTGCCTGTAAGGTGTCTTGTCTATGCCTGGGCGGCATGTGCCTTCAGACTGTCCGTATGGAGCGAAATTACCTCCGTTGTAGTTGTATGGGCACATGTTCCATTCCTGACGGGCATCTGTCACAGTTGAGAGATCGGTCTCATCGTCTGTCCGGTCTTCATGCCAGTAGAGATTCCACAGCTTCAGAGAGCCGTTGTACTGACCGTATGCATAGTTGCAGTTTACCTCGTCATATGTACCGACGTCAGGTGAACTCTGCAGGCCCATGAGATCCCCTATACGTCCGTTGCTCCAGTTGTCTGAGCTTGAACGGTTGCCTAGGAAATCAGCTTCCCACATCGATTCCCGGTACTCTGTATCGTATATGTCGCTGATCATATTGATGAATATCTGCTGATAGCTCGGGTTGAGACGGTGCAGTCCGCTGTCGATGACCTTCTTCGCATACTGCATGGCTTTGCCGAAATATTCATGCCTCAGGTCCCCGTTTCCGGATACTGTCTCCCCCGCCATGAAGAGATACACCCTGGCAAGTATTCCCCACACGGTGGTCCTTGTGATTCTCGACGGGGCGTTCTCCAGAGTCTCAGAAGCCAGATCCACACAGTTCTCCATCTCAGAAGCCACCCACTGGAGCACCTTGAGCTGTGATGTAGCCGGACAGTCCACGTCTTCAGGCGATGTAGCTGCCGTGGTCCTGAGAGGGACATCTCCCCATGCCTGTGCAAGTATGAAATAATAGTATGCCCTGAGGAATCTGGCTTCATTGTAGTACTTGTGGTCTTCGTCAAATTCCGAATCGGCCACTGCCTCAAGGAAGGAATTTGCATTGCCGATACCCTGGTAGATCTCGGTCCATGCTTCATAGACTTCCTGTGAGCTGGCATCATGCCTGTACCATACGGAATAATTGTTTGCCGTCGGCCTGTTGTAATAGCACAGGTCATCGGTATTGGAAAGCATCAGGGAAAAATAGTTGCCGTAGAAAGGTTCATTGTTCAGGACACCGTAGACACCTGCAAGCCCATAGAGGACCTCTGACTCCGAATTGTAGTATGTTCCGTCAGTTATCACTTCCGGCTCCATATCCAGGAAGCTGCATGAAGAAACCGTCAGACAGAGCACGGAAAATACCAAAGCATATATCTTTTTCATATCGTCTTCTCCTTATTGTCAGAATGTGAATGAGATTCCCGCAGTCAGGCCGAAAGCCCTCGGATAGGCCGACCAGTCAAATCCCGGGGTAAGCACTGAATTCCTTGTCGAGACTTCCGGATCCGGTCCGGTATATTTCGTCCAGGTCCAGATGTTGTCCGCAGAGACATATACCCTCATGGTATCGAAATGCATCTTCCTGAGTGTCTTCTTAGGAAGTGTATATCCGAGAGATACATTCTTCAGACGCAGATAGCTTCCGTCCTCTATTACCCTTGATGAATATACGAACATGCCTTCTGCACCCACCCTTGGAATGTCGCTGTCAGGATTGTCATAGTAGTCATACCTGTCGACATACGACTTGAACTGGTTCAGGTTGGAGATGGACCCGTTCTCGAAGATAAGGCGGTTTGCATTCAGTATATCGTTACCGTAGCTCCATGTGAAGAAGATGTTCAGGTCAAATCCATAGAAATAGAATGTATTGCCGAAGCCTCCGGTATGCAGCGGCTGGCCGCAACCGATGATCGTACGGTCGTTGTCATCGACTATGCCGTCGCCGTTGATATCCCTGTACTTCGGATCTCCAGGGCGCACATTTTCGCGGCCGACGCTTGAAAGATAAGGGACCCCATCCTTGAGATAGTTTGTACCTATGAACTCATCAGCCTTGTATGTACCTTCATATATGAAGCCGTACATCATTCCTGAAGGCTTTCCTACCTGGGTGATGTATGGATACTGGCTGTTGAATCTCTGGTCCCACGACACTGATGTGAGCAGAGAGTACTGGTTGCTGGTCAATGCCGTCACCTTGTTGCGGTTGAGTGCGATGTTGAACGAAGTCGTCCACTGGAAATTCTTCCTGTTTATATTGATCGTCTCGAGGGAGAATTCCCATCCTGTATTGCGCATCGAGCCGATGTTCATCATTGCTGTCGTATAGCCTGTCGATGAAGGCATCATCGCCTGCAGAAGAAGGTCATATGTATTCTTCATGTACCAGTCTGCGGTGATCTTGATCCTGTTCCCCTCAAAGAATGCGAGGTCGATTCCGGCATTCCACTGCTCCGTAGTCTCCCACTTGAGATTGTCATTAGCCATGTTTCCAGGATAATATCCAGGTACTATTTCTCCGCCGAACACATAGTCATTGGACTCCGAGCTGCCCGGGACGGTCGTAATCTGTGCATAGAAGTCATAAGGAGTCGTGGTACGGTTGTTACCTGTAAGTCCCCACGAAAGACGAAGCTTGCCGTTCTTGAGCCAGCGGCTGTCCTTGAGCAGATCCTCCCTGTTGAAGTTCCATGCCACAGAACCGGAAGGGAAATATCCCCACTGGTTGTCGGTCGGGAACTTTGACGAGCCGTCAGCTCTGAACGAAGCCGTCAGATAATATTTGTAGCGGTAGTTGTACTGGAGTCTGAACAGACCAGACATCATCCTCCAGTTCCTTTCCCAAGGGGTCACAGTCTGGTATTTTCCGGTATGGAGGCCGTTGAGACCCAGGGCTTCAGTAGTCATCTGGGTCGCACGCACTCCCTTGTAGTCGCTGCTCTGGCCCTGGAACGTGACTCCGGCCAGCAGGTTGAGATGATGTGCCCGGCGGATATGCTTTGTCCATGTCAGGGTGTTTTCATTGAGCCATGTCACCCAGCTTGTCCAGTATATCGCCCCGTTGATGCCGTTTCCGGACGGGGATCCCTCATATCCTGTATAGGTCTGGGAATTGTTGAATTCGTCACGCCTTCGGTTCTGGAACGAATATGTGCCGGTAGTCTTGAACACAAGATCCGGGATAATGGTATAGGTAATTCCCAGCTGTGCATTCAGATAGTCATTTGTAGTCTTCCTGTACTCATTGCGTACCGATAGAGATGGATTGAACCGGTAGTCGTTTGAGTCGGCAATGGACTCATCAATAGGAGAATTCAGAAACTCGTCATCAGATGCCGTATCCCATATCGGCTTCACCGGGCGGTAGCCCCAGACAGAATACATGAGCCAGCCGGATGCGGAAGAGGACTGCTGGGCCGAAGTCGGGTTAGTACCTTTTGTGATGGTCCTTGAATAGTTGACATTCAGGTCCGCCTTGATCTTCTTACCTATGTTCTGAGAGAAATTTATCTTTCCCTGGTATCTCTCGAAATTTGAATTGACGATAATTCCATCCTGGTCCAGGACAGACATGCTGGCGCTGTATCTGTTGCCGGCTTCCTTGCTTCCTCCTGAAAGCGAGATGCTGTAGTTCTGGACAAAAGCCGGCCTGTAGATTTTGTCCTGCCAGTCATAGGATGATACATTGCGGTAGTCTTCAATCGAATAGTCGACCCCGTCATGATACAGGTATATATTGGTGCTTCCTGTGGCATTGTACATATCCGTCTGGAAATCAACGAACTCATAAGCATCCATAAGTTCAGCCCTGTTGGATATCTTGTTCCCCGTCCATGACGCACTGAAGTTTATCTTGGGCTTACCTTCTATTCCTTGCTTTGTCGTGATGACTATCACACCGTTAGCTCCTCTGGCACCGTATATTGCAGTCGCTGATGCATCCTTTAGGATATCAATCGACTCTATATCCGCGGAATTGAGAGCAAGAGCCATCGAACTCTCTGAAGGGAAACCGTCTATGACATACAGAGGTTCGCTGCTCTGGGTCAATGAGTTGTTACCTCGGATAGTGATGTTGGCTTCAGCTCCGAGCGAACCGTCCGATGTGGTGACGACAACTCCGGCCACACGACCTGTCAGAGCCTGGTCAAAATTGGTCACTGGCGCCTTCATAAGCTCACCCATGTCCACTTTGCTTACCGAGCCGGTAAGATCCCTTCTGGCAACGGAACCATAACCTATGCTGACGACCTCAGCGGCGTCCAGAGAAAGCTGCTCCTGTTCCATCGACACATTTATAACAGACCGGTTACCTACCATCTCCCGAATTTCCTCGAATCCGAGACAGGCGAAGATCAGGATTCCGCTATGTGGCATTGTTATGGAGTATTTGCCATCCATGTCAGTGACAGTACCATTTGATGTATTTCCGGATTCATAGACTGTCACAGCAACAAGCGGTTCTCCGGAGGTATCAGTCACACGTCCGGTAACCTCGATGTTCTGCGCAAAGACATTCTGGGCTCCAAGCATCCAGACAAGCAGCGCAGCCAATAAAACTGTTGTCCTGTACATTTGATTATGCAGTTAGTTTAGATTAAATCATATCGTGTCATTCCATAGGAACCGCAGACCGGTCCTTCTACATCAGTTTTTTCTCAAGTGGAATTCTACAGGCTGGCCATCAATACATACAGCAGTAATGGCCGTACATCCGTCTGACTGCGAAGCGCTGACACTGTCGCAGCCTCCTTCAATGCTCCAGTTTCCTGCTATCACGACTTCCCTTTCAAGCGGCTGGCTCGGCTGGGCCGTCGTATATCCTTTCTGCGTAATGCCGAGATCAGGAGTACAGATACTCATCACCACGCGGCCGTCTTCGCCTGTCCTCTCCATCACAATCGTCTCTGCGTCTATTCTCTCAACATCAAGATGAGGCTTGGCTTCCTTTCCGGACGGCAGGAGAGAAAACGCCTTGGCAGACGCACTGCCGTCATAGGTCGAATAGCAGACATAGGCAGTAGTCCCTGTGATATGGTCGTTGACAACATGGGCGGAATTGTCATTCCTTATCACTGTATAAGGAAGATTCCTGGAATATTTCGTCACTTCTTTCCCTGAAGGCTGCACAAGCATCATATATTCATAAGAAGCTCCTGAAGGCGAGACACCATGGTCAATGTACGCAGTCACAAAATCGCCGGTTGCTGTCTTCTTCTTCGTGTCTGACGGGGATGTCTGGGTCTTTTTCTCTACCCTCAGGCCTCTTGCATCCTTTATTATATATGTATTTCCCTTGATATCAGTAAGCACTGCCTGTCCGTCCGACGGAAAGACATAGGTGAGAGGGAAAGCATCCAGCCATTCATCATTGAGATCTACTTCAGCATTTCTGTCATCAAGCCTCAGCTGATATAGGGTTGTTTCCGTAGGATAAGATGAATTGTTGGAAATACCGCTTCCTATGAATATGATCCTGTTGTCGAAGCAGAATACACTCTTTGTTGCAGTCGCTCCAGGGCAGAAGTTCTCCCTGTCTTTTTCGACATAGGTAAAGGCAAGTACGCCGTTACGTCCTTCCAGAGAAGAGACTCCAGGGAAACGGCTGTCGTTACGTTCCATGAGAGTACCTTTCAGAGGACTGTCCAGCTTCTCGAAAGGAAGATGGATGGTCGTAGCTCCCGGGACACGGTTCCAATCCCAGCCCTCCTGTGAATATCCGCTTTCTTTTGCTGAAACAGGCTTGCCCGTGCCTATCAGCTGTGCAGAACCATAGCTCTGATAGCGGCCGAAACGGTTGTCCGCAGCATATATCTCGGAACTCCACACATCCGAATTATAAGCCTTGAGGACCAGCATCCAGTTGTCCCTGCGGTGGATACCCATAGCACCGTAATTGTATACGAAGAATCCCTGCGGAGCTTCAGATGCAGATACGCCGGCCTTTGACAAGGCTGAAGCAAGACTATGGTCAGGAGCACCGAGATACAGATAGGCACCGCCGAGCTCAGGATCGGCTGAAAGGCCGGACCCGGAAAGGTCACCTAGCAGTGCAAGCTTTGCGAAGGCATTGATATCAGCCTTCGGTATGAATCCGTTGAACGGATGACGTCCGCAGACACCAAGACCCCAGTCCGTAAGATTGCAGTAGTTGCGCATGGTAAGAAGAGCATGCTTGAAGCATCTTCTGGCAGGCTCGTCAATAACGAAATCTGTCCCTGCCGTACAATGGCAATAGTCTCCGAGAGCAGCGAAGGCGCCCACAGAATAGGCCGGATACAGGCCGCCATGATGAAACGATGTGCCGTCTTTCTTGATGCCGCCCAAAGTTCCCGGAGAATACGCAAGCGATCCAGAGAGCCATATTCCGAGAGCCTTCATCTTCGCATACCTGGCTTCCTCGGAAGAATTCATCATGGCAGATATCAGCTTTGTCTCAAGCAGAGTATGCCAGCTGTCAAGCATCTCGTCCCTGCCATACTGGAAAGGCAGCCTTGACTCGGAAAGACCGCTCCAGTATTCAAGCACCTTGACATACTCATCCGTCTTCCCGGCAGCGGCTATTTCCTTGCGCAGGAGCCACATTCCTTTGTATAGCTCGCGGATCTGATAGCCGTAATGGTGGTTCGTACCCTGGCCGCTGCCAAAAGCGAAACCCTGGTCAATGGCATGATCCATCGTGACGAAGATCTTGTCAAGATTTGCCTTGCTGCCTGTGTAATAGTAGTCCTGTGCGTAATAATATATGATCTGGCCGATATAACGGATCCTCATCTCCCCTTTCGAATTGTTGAATTCGTCATCGCTAAGCAGAGGTGCACCGGTTACAGATCCGTCCGGAAGACGTCCGAGACCATATTTTTCATACATTCCGTCAGCCCTCGGCACAAGAGTATTCCTGACATAGTTTTCACTTGAAAGACCTTCGGCTATCATCCCGTCCACCTTCTTCTCAACGTCCGACAGCATTGACGACTGCTCCTGAGAGATAGGACTGTATTCAAGCTGAGGATACTGTTCCCACTCCCAGAGCCTGCACCAGTGCCACATGTTTCTCGACAGATGGCAGTTGTTGTCCGGAATCTGCATATCGGGGGTGATCTGGTCATGCATTCTGGATGCCCTGAACGAAAGCCTGTCAAGATATATGCATCCCTCAGGAACAGAAGGAGGAGTCGATATCTCCATCCTGGACACGTTGACCGGCTTGTCTGAAGCCTTGAGATCTCCGTAATAGCCGCCGCCCGGAAGATGCATGTCATCATATTTTATCCATGCAGTTCTCCAGCCTGTGAAATCCATATTGAAATCAAAGTGACAGATCTCATTTTCACTCCAATCCACGAAAGTAAACCTCAGAGGTGCATCCATTGCACCGGTATTGTAGATCCAGATGATCATACCTCCCCTGTAGGCTTTCATTGATGCCTCCATATCAAGGAAATCATTGAAAACCAATGAAGCCTGGCCTTTCCATGAGAACTCGAGAGAATGCTTCCCGTCCTTCTGCTTCGCTGAAGAAGACACGACCTGACCGTCTCCGTTAACCTTCACGAACTTCGGCACACCTTCTTCAAATCCATACTGAGGATCTATTGCAGCATTTGCATTGAATGACAATACAGTATAAAAAATGGTGAAAAAAAAGACAAATTTTTTCATCGGGAGATCATAATTTAAGTCAAGTTGACAAATTTATTAAGAATTTCATCATTTTCAAACAATTGTCATCACAACTTGACCAAATTTTGTTTTTATGCCAACTTTATTTAATTTTACACTCCAATAGCACTTTCGTGTACGGTAACCTAAATGAAAAACAATACATTATATTAACCAGATAACACTAAAAATACATTTCAGATGCATATAAAAGCAATTTTCGCCATAGCTGCAGCAGCCGCTGCACTTGTCGCCTGCGCATCAGGTCCAGACCTGATAAAAGAAAACATCGCAAATGCTGAGATACAGACAAAGCTTCTGATTGAAGCTTCTGAAGAGGGGGATACGACAAGAATCCCTTCATCATACCAGAACGGCAAGATCGTATTTGTGCCTGTTGATGACTGGGTAAGCGGCTTCTTCGCAGGAACCCTCTGGTACATGTATGAACTGACCGGAGACGAATACTGGGCCGGACACGCCCGCCGCCACACTGAGATCCTTGATGAAGTGCAGTACCTCAAGTGGCATCATGATGTCGGATTCATGATCAACGACAGCTACGGGAACGGACTCAGACTGAAGAATATACCAGGCTACGAGGAAGTCTGCGTCAATACAGCGAAATCTCTTTCGACCAGGTTCAGGCCAGGGGCAGGCATAATCCAGTCATGGAATGTAGATGCAGGCTGGCAGTCGCAGAGAGGATGGACATGCCCTGTGATCATAGACAACATGATGAATCTTGAGCTTCTGTACAAGGCCACACTGTTCACAGGAGACTCGACTTATGCCAAGATAGCCACAAGCCATGCAGACAAGACACTGCAGAACCATTTCAGACCGGACTGGAGCTGCTATCATGTTGTAGACTATGACCCTCAGACAGGCGAAGTACTCGGGAAATGCACAGCCCAGGGATATTCCGACAGTTCCGCATGGGCAAGAGGTCAGGCATGGGCCCTGTACGGCTTCACATCAGCATACCGCTATACCGGAGACAAGCGCTATCTCGATGTTGCGGAAAATGTCGCCGGTTTCCTTTTCAACAATCCGAACATGCCGGATGATCTGGTCCCTTACTGGGACTTCAACGCCCCAGGCATACCTGATGAACCGAGGGATGTGTCATCGGCGGCAATAATCGCTTCAGGACTTTACGAACTGTACCATTATACAAATAAGCAGGAATACAAGGAAAAGGCTGACAAGATAATCGAATCCCTTTCCACCCCTGCATACAGAGCCGAGCCCGGCACAAACGGAGGGTTCATACTAATGCACTCCGTCGGGAGCATCCCGCACGGAAGCGGAATCGATGTACCGCTCAACTATGCTGACTACTATTTCCTGGAATCACTGATAAGAAAACGCAATATAGAAATGGGCCTGCCTCCTGTGAAGTAAGGCACCGCCACTTGACCGAACAATGCTTAAACTGAAAAACAAACGGATTGCGTCTCTGATATCTGCACTGCTTCTGTTCACGGGAGCAGTGCATGCGTCAGAGTATGTTGACTTTCCCCTCAAGCCAGAGATCCTTTCATTTGAACAAGGGCCAGCCCCTGCACAGGCTGGGAAGAAATCATCTCTGGAAATCTCATCCATGCACAGCAAGCTTGGTGAGAAATCTCTCATGTGGAGATGGCGAAAGGCCGGAGCTTCATTCGAAATACAGGTTCCTGTCCCCTATCTGGAAAAGAATCCCAATCCGAAGGAAACTTCAATATCATCATTCGTGTTCTGGGTATATGCACCGGCTCCGCTTGACGGTGACCTCACCTTTTCTTTCATGAAAGGAGACAGGGTATGCTGCAGCTTCAGCTACACCCTTGGATTCACCGGATGGAGAGGAGCATGGGTAGCCTTCGGAAGAGACATGGAAGGCACTCCGGAAGAAGGAATGGACAGGATAGTAGTCACAGCACCTCAGACGCAGAAGAAAGGAGTGCTTTTCTTTGACGGCATCATACCTTCTGCCTTTGAAGATGCAAGATACCACACCGCCGACTGGCAGGCCCCGTTCATCAACCCCGAGACTGACTCGCATTGGCTGATACTCAACCAAAGCTGGCAGAAGACACTTGACATAACTCCTCCGGATACTCTTTCAGCACAATCGGAAGCCGGCATGGACACGGTCCGGGCCCGGTTCATCACACTGATAACCGAAGGCAAGAAGTCACAGGATACAGAAGCTCTTGAAGAAAAGTTCAGATCCTATGACATAGCTGTCAACAGCGACGGGACAATAAAAGGAAAGCCTATCTTCTTCACCAGATACGGAGAGACATTCATAAATGAAGGCATCCCTGACGCTTCGGAAAGATTCTCCAGGAACGGGCAGCTGCTCAAGCAGGCAAATGACTTCATGCTTGACCTGGCTGCAGCATACCTCGCCGAAGACGAACCAGCCGCCAAAGAACAGATAGCCGGGATGTATCTTGACATGACCCGGCATCTCCTTGACCAGGGATTCGCGGCCGGCAGTGCCTTGGGAACTCTCCACCATCTCGGCTACAGCATGCGCAATTTCTATACTGCACCTGTGATAATGAGGGACGTACTGCGTGAGGCCGGCCTAGCAGAACAGGTACAGCAGGCCATGGAATGGTTTGCCGGGACAGGAGAAGTAAAGACTGCTCCACAGGCCCCGGGAATAGACATAGATGCATTCAACACATCTCTTATGGGGAGGGTCGCGTCTATACTCATGCTTGAAGACACACCGTACAAGGAAGCCTATATTGAAGCTCTTTCAAGGTGGATCGACAACGGATTCAGATATACGGAAGGACTCCGCCCCGCATTCAAGAGAGACGGGACGGTACAGCACCACCGCAAGGCTTATCCGGCTTATGCGACAGGCGGATTCCAGGGAGCGGTAAACGCCGTATGGATGCTCCACGGGACAGAGTTCGCCATATCAGAAGAAAGCCACAGGATACTGAAGGAAGCCCTCTTGGAGATGAGGTTTTACTGCAATCTGAAATCCTTTCCTCTCGCCATGTCCGGGAGGCATCCCGACGGCAAAGGGGCCCTCATACCGTCGCAGTATGCACGCCTTGCAGATGCAGGAAGCCCTGACGGAAGCACTGGCATAGACAAGGATCTTGCAGCCGCATATCTGAGGCTTGCAGGAGACGGCGGCTTCTGGGGAAAGAAATTCACTGCAGCTGGAATTAATGCGGAGAAATCCCCGAACGGATGCCATACATATCCGTTCAACTGCTCACTTTCATACCGGCAGGACGACTGGCTTGTGACAATAGCCGGACACAGCCGCTACCTCTGGTCTGCGGAAATCTACAACGGAGCAAACCATTACGGCCGCTATCTTACCCACGGGAGCATGGAGATCACTGCCGACGGACAGCCGATAAGCATAATCGGCAGCGGATTCTCAAGGGAAGGCTGGGACTGGTGCCATATTCCGGGCACGACGGCTGCACAGATCCCGATGGAAGCGATGAAGGCCGATGTAAGGAATGTGGACGAATTCTCCGGATATGAAGAGATGCTCCTGTCAGATGAATGGTTTGCCGGCGGCGTGACCCACAGAGGCAGAAGCGGAGCCTTTGCAATGATACTCCATGAGCACGACAAATACAACGGCTCTCTCAGGGCCAGGAAATCATTCTTCGCCATCGGCAACAGGATAATAGCCCTCGGATCAGACCTTCAGAACCTGCTTCCGGGATCGTCTCTGCATACGACACTTTTCCAGAATTCCCTGCCGGTCCAGGAAACCATGACGGCTTCTCAGGACACTGCAGCCATACCGTCTACCCGCATCAACGGGCAGGCTGTGCATTCCATTGGATTTGACAGAAGATATTCATGTGACCTTACCATCCTCAACGACCGCTTCGGCAACGCATGGTTTGTAAAGGACGCCACTGTAGAGGTAAGCCGTGGTCTGCAGCATTCTTACCACGAAGAGACTGATGAGCCTGTACAGGGATATTTTGAAAAAGCATGGATATGCCACGGGGACATTGTCGGCAAGGGTGTCATCGCAGGAGACATTAGCATGAAGGACAGTTATGAATACATGGCCGTAGTCCATGCATCACCTCAACAGATGGAGCAATATTCAAAGGAAAGCCCATACACGGTCATCAGATGCGACAGAAAAGCACATATCATATATGACAAGGAGTCCGGGACAGCAGCGGGGGCAGTCTATGAAGACCTGAGACAGGACGATACCATGGAACATGAGCATCCGTCAGGTGTTCCGGCTCTTGTAGAAGCTTCCCCTTGCATGATAATGTACAGCATGGACAACGGCAAGCTTATCCTGAGTGCAAGCAATCCGGATCTGGCGCTGTATCAGGGAGAAAGCGATGAAACATATGACCAGGACGGGAAACGCATCGAACGCAGCGTCTACGGGCGCAAATGGATAGACTCCCCTTGCACTCCTGTGCCTGTAAGACTTGTCATCGAGGGTGAATGGAACCTTCCGGACATCAGTGGCAGCGATGTTGAAATCAGGCACGAGGCAGGCAACACTGTCCTGGAATTCAAGACCTTCGAGGGAATGACAAAAGAACTTGAACTGATATTTTCTTACGACAGGAACAGGCTATGAGATACAGGAACATACTACTCCCTCTTTCCGGACTTGCAGCCATATCCTGCTCCGGAAGCAGAGAGACTGCGCCTAACATCATATATGTATTCCCGGACCAGTTCAGGGCCTCGGCAATGGCTTTCTGGGACAAGGAGGAATATGCCCCTCATGTGCTCTGGCAGGCTGATCCTGTCATCACGCCCAATCTGGACAGATTCGCGGATGAATCCCTTGTGCTTTCGGATGCGGTGAGCACCTGCCCGCTCAGCAGCCCGTACAGAGGGATGTTCCTCACAGGAATGTATCCTGAAAGAAACGGGATAACCCTCAACTGCATGGCACTCCGGCCTGAAAGCACACTCAGGACAGATGCAGTGTGCATATCAGATGTGCTCAAGGCAGCCGGATACAGCTGCGGATACATAGGAAAGCTCCATGCCGAGACACCGATGAAAAACGACCCGGCAAATCCGGGACATTACGTAAGTGACAGGACTCCGGAATGGGATGCATATACTCCTCCAGAGAGAAGACACGGCTTTGACTGGTGGTACTCCTACGGCACCTATGATGTCCACAAGGACCCGCACTACTGGGATACAGAAGGTATCCGCCACGATCCTAGGGAATTCTCTGTAAAGCACGAAACCGACAAGGCAATAGAATACCTTCGCAACCGCAACGGGGAAAGGGACCCAGGAAAGCCCTTCTTCCTTGTCCTGGCATACAATCCGCCGCACAGCCCGTACAGCGGACCTGAAGACTGCATGGAAGAAGATTTCCGTCTCTATGAGGACATGGACTACAGCAGCCTGTATGTAAGGGACAACGCTGACACGACCCTTGCAAAAGCCCCGTCCGCAAGATATTATTTTGCCAATGTCACAGCTGTCGACAGAGAGTTCGGACGTCTGATGGAAGAGCTGAAGAGCCTCGGACTGGACAGGAACACCATAGTGGTCTTCACTTCAGACCATGGGGAGACAATGTGCAGCCACGGGACTTCAGACCCGAAGAATTCAATCTACGAGGAATCATACAATGTCCCGTTCATGATCCGCTATCCCGGCCATATACGCCATAGGGTAGACAGCCTGCTGCTGAGCACCACGGACATAATGCCGACTCTTCTGGGACTGTCAGGACTCGGAGACAGGATCCCGGAATCTGTCCAGGGACATGACCTGTCCCCGGTATTTCTCGAAAACGGACAGGAATGCACAAGACCCGATGCGGCTCTATACATAAGGAACATTGACGGAGAAAAGGGACCGGACGGCATTGTACATGGCTTCTTCCCTCAGGCCAGGGGCATACGCACCGGAAGATACTCGATGGAAGTATCCATTGACAGAGATACCACCATCTCACAGGTCCTTATATTCGACAATATCAAAGACCCTTACCAGATGACTCCGATATCCTGTGAGGACAATCCGGAACTCTTCCGCACCCTATGCGGCATACTGGAAGAAAAGCTCATGGAAAGCGACGACATCTGGTACAGGGAAGGCATATACAGAATCTCGAACCATACTAATTCTGATGAAAAAGCAATTTAGAACAATCATGTCCGCATCTGTGGCCATGATAATGACTGCAGTATCCTGCGTGGATACATCGCAGCTTGAAAACGACCTATCGGATCTGGAAAACCGTGTGGACGCTATCGAAGAACAGGTCGCCCAGGCAAACAGCAACGCAGTCGCCCTCCAGAAGATATTCGACGGGGCCATAAAGATACTTGATGCAGCTGAACGGGAAGATGGGACCGGCTATGATATCACTTTCAGTGACGGAACAGTCATCTCCGTATATGCTGAAAGCGACGGAGAAGGAGTGACACCCGTCATAGGAATAGACAGCGAAGGCAACTGGACTGTCAAAATTGGAGACGGAGATCCCGAAGTCATAGAAGGCTCAGCCAATGCCTTCGGAGATGATGCCCCTGCCCCTCAGTTGAGAGTCAATGCAGACGGATACTGGGAGATAAGCACAGACGGAGGCAAGACGTTCGCCTTGCTTGAAGGAGCGGACGGAAAACCGATAAAGGCAACCGTCAGCGACAAAACCGACTCTTTCTTCAAGGAAATCTCGTATGACAGCAGCCGAGGAGAACTCCATATCGTACTTGCAGACGGACGCGAACTGGACATTCCTGTACTGGATATCCTGTCGATGGAGCTTGAAGGCTATCAGGAAGGAGAAGAGACAATATGCCTCAACGAGACACTCAGATATCCGGCCGTCTTTTCAGAAGATGTGGCGGAAGCATTCTGCACTTGTCCTGATGGATGGAGAGTACAGATATTGGAAACCGCCGGAGGTACAGGCCAGGAAGTAGCCGTGACAGGTCCGGCTTCAGGACAGGAAGGAGAATATCAGGTAAAAATATATCTTCAGTCAGAACAAGAATATCTCAAGGTCTATACCTTCTCGTTTCATCTCAATCCGGTGTCTCTCGACCAATCCGACTGTACGGAATGGAATGAATTCCTTTCGGATTCCCCTGACAATATACTGCTGGACTTTTCCTATGCGGGATATATGCACGGCGAGACAGCTCCTGCAGAAATAGCGATGGACTTCTCTTCCGGCACAGCCAATGTCAACGGAGAGACATTCCGCATCTACGACGTGACTGATTACGGTGCAATACCAGACGATGGCAAATCAGACAGGGAGGCTTTCCTGGCTCTTCTGGAATCTATAGCAGGAGAACCTGTACTGAATGCAGCCGGAGACCAGCTTACCTTCCCTCACAAGAACAGCTACAAGGTTGTCATATATTTCCCTGAAGGAGACTTCATCCTACATACTGAAGAAGACAACCTTGCAAGCTCTTCGGCACCGGAAGGCTACACCACACCTTCGATAATAATCAGAGGAAGCGACATTGTCCTTAAAGGAGCCGGAAGAGACAAGACCACCATCACCATGCAGTCTCCCGGAATGCCGTCGACTTCCGCCAGGTACTCGTCTCCGGACATGATACAGCTGAAGCACAACACCGGGATACAATACAGCAATATACTTGCGACAGTGACAGGAGATTCTCCGAAAGGATCATTTGAAGTGACTGTATCAGGGGCCGGCTCTCTTAAAGAAGGAGACTGGGTCTGCCTGTACCTCGCTCCGAACAACGATCCTGAAGTTGTGGCACAGGAGCTTTCGCCTTACCAGCCTGACGGTTCCTGGGAAATAGTACGCAACGGAGTCACTGTAGAAGATATCCATCAGATTGAATCAGTCAGCGGCAATACTGTCAGATTCAGAGAACCTCTGATGCACGAGGTCACAGACTCATGGAACTGGAGCATAGTCGGCTACCAGCATTACGAGAATGTAGGAGTGGAGGACATCACATTCGTCGGGAATGCCAAAGACAGGTTTGACCATCACGCAGGATGGGAAGACGACGGGGCATATAAGCTGATAAGCATGACAAGACTTGTCAACTCATGGATGAGAAGAGTAGGGTTCCACAGTGTAAGCGAGGCTTCATCACTGATAAGTTGCGCAAACTCATCGGTCTACGATGTCATCATAGACGGTTCTAGGGGACATGCCGCCATCAGGTCACAGGCATCTTCACGTATCTTTATCGGAGCGGTGGAAGACAAGGCCGAAGGCTACAGCATGGATGAACTCGGACACGATGTGACAGGTTCATCCATCACAACGACAGGACAGTACCACGCGACCGGAGTATCCAAGGAAAGCATAGGGGCAGTGCTCTGGAGGAACACCTGGGGAAACGATGCATGCTTCGAGGCACATGCGACACAGCCGAGGGCAACACTCATCGACTGTTGCAGCGGAGGATGGATGAGATGGAGACAGGGAGGAGACGCAGCCCAGATGCCTAATCATCTGGCCGATCTTACAGTCTGGAATTTCAACAATACTACACCTTATTCCGGCGAATGGATATGGTGGGACAACGGTTCTGCCTGGTGGAAATTCCTGCCGCCGGCAATAATCGGCTTCCACGGAGAGCCTGTCTCTTTCAACCAGGAGCAGAGCCTCCGCATAAGCAGCAACGGGAGCCAGGTATCCCCTGAATCTCTCTACGAAGCCCAGCTGCGCAGAAGACTCGGCTATGTCCCGGCCTGGCTGAATGCACTCAAATGAAGGATACGAACATCCAATATACAGACAAACAACCGACATACTGATAAACATATAATCTACAGATAAATCTTAAAATCACAGTTAAATGAGAACTTTTATACTGCACACAGCGAGAATGGCTGCAGCCCTGATAGGCGGCGCGGCCATCCTGGCCTGCAATAATCTTGATGAAATCGAGCAGAGGCTGGACTCTCTCGAAAGCAGGATACAGGCTCTGGAGACACAGATTCCTGCACTCAATGAAAATGTAGCTGCAATCTCCGCCCTTGTCGGGGACGGTGTGGTCATAAACAGCATCACACAGACTGAAAACGGCTACACCATCACGACATCCGACGGACGCACCTTCAACATCACCAACGGAGCCGTAGGCAACACTCCTCTTCTTAGGATAAACGATGAAGGCAACTGGGAAGTCAGCTATGACGGAGGCGAGACCTATGAGGAAATCATGGTAGGCGGAGCCCCGGCCAGTGCAAGCGGCACAGCGCCTCAGTTCCAGGTCAGCGCAGACGGATACTGGCAGGTCAGCTATGACGGCGGAAAGACATGGCAGGATGTATATTATGCAGGCACTACAGACAAGGTCCCTGCTGTAGGAGAAGGATCGGACTTCTTCTACGACATCACTTACGATGAAGCTGCCGGTACACTTTCAATCACGCTCAAGGAAGGAGATGACCCGATAGTGATCAATGTCGTTTCCGGCTTTGAATGTATCATAGAAGGCGTGGACTATGCCTCAGCCGTAATGTTCGAATACGGACAGACAAGGAATTTCAATGTCAGCATCCGCGGGGTAGCTGAAGCCATAGTTTCCGCACCTGCAGGATGGTCTGCTGTACTTGAAGGTAACGAGCCAACAGCTGTCCTTACAGTCATCGCACCTCAATCCGCTACAGGAACATCCCTGATGACAAAGATCAGCGCAGACACAAGGTCCGACATCAGCATCCTGGCCGTCAGCACCAAGGGCCTTTCTGCAATCACGAAAATGAAAGTAGAGCTCTCTGCAGAGCCTGTACCGGCAAATCCGACAGCTGTAATAGCCGTAGCCGAGGAGCAGACGACCGCTTCTTCTCTCACATTC
>JADIMK010000022.1 GCA_017694785.1 Candidatus Cryptobacteroides intestinigallinarum | reverse complement strand
CAGTTGGCTGAACGAAAAAACTGATATTCAAAGAGCTAGTAAGTGTCGCTCTACTTGCGGACTCCTTATTCATACGATGGGTAAGGTTGCCATCGCTTTTTTATACCTTATTTTCAACTACTGATTCAAATAATTAGTTAATAACATTCAAAATCTATATACATACGCATAATAAAGGTAAAATCAGTAATTAATTAAACGAATAATACTTTAATTATGACAGATCCAATTATTGACTTATCTAAATATCACAATTCATTATCCAGAAAGAATCAGCTAATTAGGTTAATTTGGAGTATTATATGGACTATATCTGCCAGGTGGTTACCGAGAAGTACGGGATCTCACTGGAAAATTTTATTATTGAAAATATTCGGTGCTCAAATAGATAAAACTGCTGTGATATACTCATCAGCAAAAATATACTATCCAGCAAACTTAATAATGGGAAAGTACTCTTGTTTAGCATCAGATGTTAACTGTTACAATGTTGACAAAATAGTTGTAATGGACAACTCTACTGTTTCTCAGGGTGCATTTCTATGCACAGCTAGTCATGACATTACAGACCCGTTAAATCATCTTATTACAGCCCCAATCGTAATCCAAGACCAAGCGTGGGTAGCTGCTGATGCTTTTATTGGTATGGGAGTAACTATTGGTCAAGGGGCTGTGGTAGGAGCTCGTGCTGCTGTATTCAAAAATGTTGAACCTTGGACAGTCGTTGGTGGAAATCCCGCTAAATTCATAAAGAAAAGGATAATAAAAGAATAATATCATGCTTGACATATCTGTAATAATCCTCACATATAATGAGGAAATTCACATCAAAAGATGCTTGGAAAATGTAAAAGATATTGCTAAAGATATCTTCATAATAGACAGTTACTCCACTGACCATACCCTGGATATTGCCAAAGAATACAACAATGTTCATATTCTCCAGAACAAATGGGAAAATAATTATGCAAAACAATTCAACTGGGGATTGAAAAATGCACCAATCAGAACGGAATGGGTATTAAGACTTGATGCTGACGAATATCTTTTGCCTGAACTTCTAACTGAACTCAATGAAAAACTTCCGTCCCTTACATCCGATATCACTGGTGTCATTTTCAAGAGAAGACACATCTTTTTAGACCACTGGATGAAAAAAGGGACATATCCAGTCAAGTTACTCCGTCTATTTAGATATCGAAAAGGAATCTGTGAGCAACGCCTTATGGACGAACATATACAGCTTCTAGAAGGACATGCAATAGAATTTGATAACGATTTCTGTGACCATAACCTCAATGACCTATCCTGGTTCTGTCATAAACATGTAAACTATGCGATAAGAGAAGCTGCAGACTTGCTTGATATTGAACTTGATCTACTCGGCAATGCCACATCGGACGACAATAAAATGATTACTGAGCAAGCTCACGAAAAAAGAATGAAAAAGCACAAATATGCTAAACAACCATTATTCTGGAGGTCATTTGCATATTTTTGCTACAGGTACTTCCTTAAAGGAGCTTGTCTTGAAGGAAAAGAAGGATTTCTATGGACCTTCATACAAGGCTGGTGGTACCGTACCCTTGTCGATGCCAAGATATTTGAAATCAAAAAGGCTTGCGGCAATGACAAGGACAAGATCAAAGCAATGCTTAAAGATAAATACAACATCACTCTCCAATAGTCATAGGTCATGAAAATCTCAATCATCACCGCGACATACAATAGTGCAGAAACAGTCAAGGACACTATAGAAAGTGTCCTCAGCCAGTCATATCAGGACTATGAACACCTGATAATAGACGGTGGGTCAAAAGACAATACCATTGACATAGTCAAAAGCTACGAACCAAGATACGGCGGACGCCTTAGATGGATAAGCGAAAAGGACCACGGCATCTATGACGCAATGAACAAAGGCATCGCTATGGCATCAGGAGATGTCATCGGGATACTCAACAGCGATGACTTCTATACTTCTCCAGATGTCCTTAAGACAATCGCCAGTACACTTGAATCCACAGGAGCAGACGCAGTCTATGGAGACATTCACTTCGTAGATGACAACGATCTTACAAAATGCGTCAGGTACTATTCCTCAAAAGGATTCAGAAGATGGAAGATGCGCATAGGCTGGATGCCGGCCCATCCTTCTTTCTACTGCAGGAAATCCATCTACGAGAAGTACGGCACATTCGACATCTCATACAAGATCGGAGCCGACTTCGAGAATCTCCTAAGGCTCATCTTCGTCAACAGGATCAGGACTGTGTACATACCTCTCGACTGCGTCACTATGCGTACAGGCGGAGCCTCTACATCAGGACTCAAGAGCCACAAGCAGATTCTTTCTGACCATCAGAAAGCCTTCAAGAAAAACGGAGTATACTCCAATGTTCTCTTTGAAGGCGTACGCTATGCAGAAAAGGTCTGGGAACTCTTTACACAAAAATTGAGAAGAATCTTCTAGAGAAATCGAACATTCTCCAATTAATGGCAGATAGCCAAGACTGTCCATATTGAAAATTCCTGAAATGAAAACATTTGCACTGACTGCAATCCTCGCCCTCATCTCTTCCCTGAGCCTTACCGCAAAGGAGCCGGTCTCATTCGACGGGAACAGGCTGACATATACCGAAGGCGGCCAGACATTCAACTTCCGAAGGATCGGGGAAAGACAGCTGATGCTGATGCCGGGCAGCTACTCCGGATCCGTCGTAATCCCGGCAGGGATCGATACTGATGACGGCCTGTACACGGTCACCTCCATAGGTCCCGGAGCTCTCACCGGCCGATGGCTCAAGAGTGTGGTCATTCCCCACACTGTCACCACCCTCGAGAATCCTTTCGGTGACTACACCTACGACTATGCTCCGCTGGACTCGATAAGGTTTCTCTCAAGACCTCTCCGCTTCCACGGAGGAATATCCTACGGTGCACTGGCCGGACTCAAGGAGAAAAGGGCCGTGACCAAAGGGGAAAGGATAAGGGTCGCCGGCCAAGAATACAGCGTGATCAACACGATCCCGATCCCTTACCTGCTGGCTGTCGCTGATGAAAAAGGCAGGGTCGGTGCGATAACCTACGGCGGGATCATTGTGCTGCCTTTTGAGTATGAAGACATCGGATACGGCTGCAATTATGCCGCTGCCGCCAGGAAAGACGGCAAATGGGGAGTCGTCGACTACAGGGGCAATGTCCTGATCCCTTTCACCTACGAGTCCGAGTGGAAGCTCGGCTTTGGAGACAAGCTCGGCAAGAAGATAGACAAGGCTTTCAGCAAGCTCTACAAAGACGATGCAGGCTTCATGTCCGGGGAAATCAGCAAGATCAGGGAAGCAGCAGATCTGGATTATCTGCTTTGGATCAGCGGATATGAAGAGCAGGAGCAGGAACATTCCACCTACATATCCGAGACAGACATGTTCCTGAGCCTCATGTACGGGATAGACATGGATGAATATTTCGAGGACGCCGACACTCTGCTGCTGCAGATAGACTCGCTGATGGACTGCGGGAAGAGCGCTGAAGCAAAGGATGTCTACAGGACTTATGTAAGTCTGTACGGCTTCTCGGCAGAGGCAGAAGACTCCTTTGCCAAGGCAGGCTGCCTGGACTATACATCTAGGGACACAGTGGATATGTCATGGAACCAGGGGCAATACTCCGGCCAGATCGACGAGTTCGGGATACCTCACGGCAAAGGATTGCTCCGGAAAGAAAAGTTTACAGGCCGTGCAGGATCCACGGACAATGGAGAAGAAGAGGAAGAGTATTTCATCTCTGACACCTACAGAGGGCTTTGGATCAAGGGCAAGATCTACGGTCCTTGTGAGATGCAAAGGGCCAATGTCGATGTGGCCGGAGACAGGAAGGATGTGAGAAGGCTTTTTGATTTTTCCGGATATATTGTCGGAGACGAAGTGTCCGGGAATGCGGAGATGGACTATGCCAGAGATTTCATGACAGATTTCGGACCCGTCAGATATTACGGAGAGATTTCAGGATGGATGCGCAACGGGAAGGGAAAAGCCAGGAGTGACAAAAACGGATGGACGTATGAAGGAGAATGGGCCCGTGACCGATGGAACGGCCATGGCACACTGACATACGATGAGGGGATCGTCATAGAGGGCAGTTTCCGCAACGGGGAGATATTCGGAGAGTTCGTGCGCAGGGATCCTGACGGAAGTGTCAACAGAGGCACAATTGGCGATGCAAGATACCTGACAGTAAACGATGAGGAGAAGATAGCCGAAAACATATCGCATTATTCCGCATCCAGAAGCTATACGGTCGACACAGACTGGAGCAGCTATGAGATAACCGGACTCCCGGACTGGATCACCGTCAGCGGCAGTAGTTCTTCGTCGTTCATTCTGGACATTGCAGAAAATCCGTCCAGGGACAGTCGCTCCGCGACAGTCACGGTGTCGGCAGGCGGCCTGTCTGCCACTATAGACATCACGCAGGAGGGCGACAGATACGCCAGGTCCGGAAGCATCAGCAATTCATGGGCCGCATTCAATGTCGTCAGAAACATGGGGATGTACATGTCCCAGGGGATGGAGATCCATACGGCGTTCTCGCTGGACAACCTAAACGGAAGGCAATGCCAGATCACGGTCTACTTCGAGTTCAGCAACGGGCAGAAACTCCGCGACATCAACAGCAGCTTTTGCACTACCGACGGATATGTGTCTGTGTATGAAAATTTCACTCCGCCCTACACATCATCCCTCTACAATGACTACAGCCTCTATATACCCTACAGCGAGCTTCATCTGGCTCCAGGCCAGCATCAGCTCAGGTACTATGTCTGCATATTCGACATGTCTGCAGGGAACGCCGTAGCCACTTCTGACTATGTCTATTTCTCATTGACTACATGGTAGAAGGTTACACGATAGACAGATAATCGTTATCTTTGCGGGCCGGAAGCAACCGTCCGGCAACAGCTTTGGCATTCAGATATTTGTAAACAATTTAATGAATTAACATACTACACTCTATGAAAACAGCACTGATCACTGGAATCACAGGACAGGACGGATCGTTCCTCGCCGAATTGCTTCTCGAGAAAGGATATGATGTGCACGGCACCATCAGACGTTCTTCAGTGGACTACCGCGAGAGGATAGCCCACCTTGAAGGAAAGCCGCATTTCCACCTCCACTATGCCGACCTCGGAGACTCGATGAGCCTCATCCAGGTAGTGAGCAAGGTCCGTCCGGACGAGATTTACAACCTGGCGGCCCAGAGCCATGTGCAGGTGAGCTTTGACTCCCCTGAATTCACAGCCGATGTCGATGCCACAGGAGTGCTGAGAGTCCTCGAGGCTGTACGTCTGTGCGGACTTGCGCAGACTTGCCGCATCTACCAGGCATCCACCTCCGAGCTCTACGGCAAGGTGGAGCAGGTGCCGCAGAACGAGAATACACCTTTCCACCCGTACAGCCCGTATGCAGTGGCCAAGCTCTACGGCTACTGGATAGTGAAAGAATACCGCGAAGCATACAATATGTTCTGCTGCTCCGGCATCCTCTTCAACCATGAGAGCGAGCGCAGAGGAGAGACCTTCGTCACCCGCAAGATTACCCTTGCGGCAGCCCGCATCGTGCAGGGGAAGCAGGACAAGCTCTACCTGGGCAACCTTTCATCCCTCAGGGACTGGGGCTATGCAAAGGACTATGTGGAGTGCATGTGGCTGATCCTCCAGCACAAGACTCCGGAGGACTTCGTCATCGCCACCGGTGTGCAGCACTCAGTGCGTGAGTTCTGCTACCTCGCGTTCAGACATGTAGGCATAGAGCTTGAGTTCCGCGGCGAAGGTGCCGACGAGAAGGGCGTCTGCGTGGCTGGTCCTGAGC
>JADIMK010000021.1 GCA_017694785.1 Candidatus Cryptobacteroides intestinigallinarum | reverse complement strand
AAGTGCGGCGGTGACAGTTGCTATGTTTGTAAATTTCATTTTCATAATTCGCTGGATACTTGAAGTTGGTCATCATATTCTCCGGCGGAATTGCCTCCGAAGCTGTAATTGAACGGGAAAGTATACATCCTTGTACGGGAATTCCATGTACAGTCACCGCTGACAGTCGCCATGACTTCAAAGGTCTCGTCTCCGTTCACATATTCTTCTCCCGTATTGAATGTCGTTTTGTCAAGGACAAGATTGTCATCTTCATCAACAGAGAAATTGACATATGTGCCGTGTCCCCAGAGGTCAACTCTGTAGGCATCCAGGATTTCAGAATATTCAAGATCCACCATTACCTGTGGATTAGACCAGGAAATAAGGCCCAGATATACTCCTCCGCATGTATAGCGGCAGCGGTATGCCGGCTCATAGTCTTCCTTGATTACAGTCACATCAATGCGCGGATAATCGCTCTGCTCCATGTACTGCTGGGTATAGTTCTCGTCAATGGCAAGCGAGAAAGAGTAGTCCTTGAAAAGCTCCATGTCGTCCGTAAAGTAGATGGTAAGCTCAGACTCAAGTTCCCCTTTCCCGAAGAATATAGGCTCGGGAGCCTCGAATGCCTCAGGATGCACGGCAGTGAGGGTAACCGGCACATACTGGTCCTCATACGGGGCATCATCCCTCTGGACAGTGAATGTAATCTCCATTGCATCAGGATCCAGAGAATAATATGTCTCCGGCTGCACGAAATACACATTGATGCCGGAATAGTTGGCTTCCGCCCCCGGCTGCCACTCTTCCTTGCAGGATACGAGGAGAACGGCTGCCATCACCGGGAATAGCATCAGTATTATTTTATTCAATTTCATTTTTCCAAGTATTTTATTGATGTCACTCTGTCACGCCGTCCCTAAGGTCTGAATTCTGTCTCGGCTGAGGAGCTGTGCCTCCTGTATTTTCCGTAGCAGGAATAGCAGTGTTGGAATTGGTCTCCCGCAGAGGGAAACGAAGCAGCAGATACGGGTCATTCGGCTCAATATTGAAAGCATACGCATCAGGCCAGTTATACGTAGATGAACCATGGATTCGCACCATCGGCTTATTGAGCCTCATGATATCGTACATCGAGAATCCTTCTCCCCAGAGTTCAATGCGGCGCTGTTTCCATATTTCTGTCTGGAGCTGTTCTGGAGTCGATGCCGTGCAAGTATATTCCGGATCACGGTAATTGCGCACAAAATCCTCAAGCACCTGACGGCCTTCGGCTTCCCTGCCGCTCATGACAAGTCCTTCCGCACGGATGAGAATCATTTCCTCTGCTCTCATAAGACACCAGTCGCTGGCATTGTCCGTGCTGCCTATGCCATGCTTCATGCCGAACTTGACGACAGAATACGGGCTGAAGGCAACTTTGGTGTTAGGAATCGTAAGTGTCGGGATGTCACGGCCAGGATATCCTGCCCATGAAAGCCCGTCCAGAAGAGGAGTCTGGTTTCTTGCATCTGTCCACCAGCCCTTGCGCACATCCGTAGACGGAATGACATCGTAAAGAGCTGAAGATATACGCTTGTACACTCCGGTACCAGCCGTATAGCTTGTTGCAGAAAAAGAACAGAGGTGTGACGGCCAGCTGACAAGCATCTGAACCTGGTCGGACTCCTGAAGTATGCCCCACAGCCAGTTGTGGTCTGCCATGTTGCAGAAAGCCGGAACACTGACTTCATCAAGAGAATACGGAGTATAGCCTTCCAGGGCGGCCTCTGCATCGGCGGCTGCTTCGGCATACATTCCCATGCTGAGGTATGCGCGTGCACGAATGCCATATGCCACCTGCTGATCTACCCTTGACTTGTCTCCTGACCTGTTGTATCCCTCAAGCAGGTCAATGGCCTGAGTAAGGTCAGTGATGATGCGGCTGTACACTGTGTGCACAGAAGCGCGTGGATTGGAAGCATACTGTTCCTGTGTCATACCTTCAAGCACAACAGGAATGCAAGGGAGGTCCTTGCTGTCCACATACCTGAACTGATAGTATGGAGCCATTCCGAGATAGTCGAATGCCCTGACTGCAAGAGCCTGACCGGCAGAATGCCTTGCAGTCTGCGAAGCCGTTGAATAGTCGGTTCCGATATAGCCTGCAAGCACTTCATTGCAGAGACGTATCTGGCTGTAAAAATATGAATAGCGCAGATAGCAGAGAATGTAGTTGCTCTGCCGGTCTGAATAGTCATAGGAAGGAGAGAACCAGTTATAGTTGCTGTTGGCACATACCATATCCGGTCCGTTTGAATCCTGGGCGATGCACACTGCCGGATACCCGAAGTCATTGTGCGCATTCTGAGAACTGCCGAATACGGCAAATCCCTGCCCCGCGTATGTATATATACCTGCCACATCGGCCTCTGACCTCTCCGGAATCACTCCGGTCGCCTCCTGTACCTGTTCGGAAGTAGTCGTGGAGCCCTGCGGCACCATCTCGTCCATAGCGGCGCAGGATGCCAGCAGAAGTCCTGACAGGAAGATTGCAAAATATTTAGTCATTCTTTTCATAATGATTCTTGTCCTTTTTAGAAAGTAAGAGTTATACCGCCGGAAATATTGCGCATGGAGGAGTAGGTGTAGTTCCCGTTGCCGGTAGATCCGCCTGTGCCTCCGAAGAACATTCTCGGGTCAAGTCCCTTTCTGGCAGAGAACACCCAGAGATTGTCACCGGTGGCGTATACCCTGAGTCCGGCAATATGGAGCTTGCTTATCCATTTCTCCGGGAAAGTATAGCCGATGGTGATATTGTTGATGCTCAAATAATTCGAGCTCACAAGAAATCTGTCGCTGTCCATCTGATAGGAGTCGTCGCCGGCATTGAGGCGAGGGATGCTGCTTGACGGATTTTCAGGAGACCACGACTGGAGGATATCCTTGTGCCAGTTGGTTCCGGCCATTGAAGACACTCCGGTGTGCATGAGCTGCTGATAAGTACCGTCGTAAAGGCGGCCTCCGAGCTGGTAGGAGAACTGCATGGAAACATCGAATCCATAAAAAGACAGAGATGTCCCGAATCCTCCGTATACTGGAGCAAGTGTGCTGCCGCAGTCTGCCTGCTGCGCAAGGCTGTAGTCCGTGGTAGTAGAAAAGTCGCCTTTGTCAGGGTCAACATAGTACAGTGCTTCTCCGGTGTCAGGGTCCACGCCAGCAAATCTCTTGTAATATGCCTGGTAGAGGGAGCCTCCTATCTTGTATATGCGCGAAGTTTCCCTGATTCCACCCTGAGCCTTGACATTTTCCTCAAGGTCGACAATCTTGTTGTCAAGATATGTCAGGTTGAAGTTCACTGTCCAGAGGAAATTCCTGTTGCTGATGAGCGTACCGTAAAGGTCGAGTTCAAGTCCCTGGTTCACGATACTTCCGACATTGGTCGGGATATATCCTGTGGTGATACCTGATGAGTTAGGCACAGGCTGGTTGTAGAGGAGATCCTTGGTGGTACGGTTGAAGTACTCGATTGTACCGCCGAGCCTGTCCCCGAAGAAACCGAAGTCAAATCCGGTGTTGAAGGAGTATGAAGTCTCCCAGGTGATTTCTTCATTACCTTTGTAAGTCAATGTCTTGGCATATTCTCCGGTAGTCTCGGAATATGTTATGTCATACTGGTCGAGATAAGGATAATAGTTACCGAGGTTGTCATTTCCCTGGACACCCCAGCTGGCCTTGAATTTCAGCATGTCAAGCCATGAGCCTGCATTTGCGAGGAAGTTCTCCTTGGACATGAGCCATGCTCCTCCGATACTGCCGAAATCTCCCCAGCGGTGTCCCGGAGCAAACCTTGACGAAGCATCGCGACGGTAAGATGCGCTGAGGAAGTACTTGTCATCATAGCTGTACTGTACGCGGGAGAGAATACCCTCTGTCATGTAATTGTCAGTGTATGAGGAGACAGCCTTGTTTGTCGTACCTCCGGCATTCCCCAATTCTCCTATGAACGGATTGTACAGATGGTCGTTATACCCTTCAAGATGCTGAATCTTGAGCCTGTACTGCTCATATCCGGCAAGAGCCTCCACCGAGTGCTTTCCGTATGTGTTCTTGTAGTTGACAAGATACTGGGAGTTGATTCCGGATACTCTCTGATGTATTACATAAGCGGCTCCGTCATTGACCTCATCGCTTCCGCCCCAGCGGCTGCTCAGGTTGTTGACCCTGTCGTTGGACTCTGTGAGGGAATAGTTGACGCTGAAGGTCAAGCCCTTTACAGGAGTGATGTGGGCATACCACTGGCCATAGAAAGTTGAGTTGATGTCGGTGTAGCGGTCGTTGTCAATCATGGCACCCGGACGGGCATTTCCCATGAAAGGACGCTGGGCATTGGTAGAGTTTGCACCGTTGTCATATATAGGTGTGCCTGTGGCGCTCTCGTACATGATGTTGCCGTTGGCATCGCGCACATACATAGGATATATAGGTGCTACCATATTCGCCATGTAGAAGAGGTTGGCTGATGAGCCGGAGTCCTCGTTGGCATTTCCCGTGTAGGTAGCCTGGCTGTAGCTCATGTTGGTTCCCACACGCAGCCATTTCTTGGCCTGATAGTCTACCTTGCCTCGGCCTGTGTAGCGGGAGAAGCCAGAATTGTTGACAAGCCCGTTGTCATCAAGATATCCGAAGCTGGCGTAGTAGTTGATTTTTTCAGTGCTTCCGGACACCGTAGCATTGTACTCCTGACGGAGATTGCCCTTGCCGAATATCTCGTCGTACCAGTCGTCCGGTATATAGTAGTATTCGCCGTCGCTGTAGCCGAGAGTTGCGTTAGGGTTGAGCTTGAAATTCGTACCGATGAGTTTCTCTCCGGTCGGCACGCTGAACACCTGATAGCCGACACCGCCGTTGGCAGTGTTGAACATAGTATTGTCCGCATACCTGTAGGCTTCCGCTGCAGTCATGCCGGCGGTTATCTGGGAATTGTACAGTGCCTTGTACATAAGTTCATAATAGAGCCCCGGATTGTCAATCACATCATAATTCGGGATTGCCCTCTTGTTCGAGCCCCATTTTGCGTCGATTGTGACTTTCGCATCTCCTGTCTTGCCTTTCTTGGTAGTGATGAGGATGACTCCGTTGGCTCCTCGGGCACCATAGATGGCATTGGCCGCAGCATCCTTGAGGACAGTCATGGACTCGATGTCGGCAGGATTTATATTGGATATGCTTCCGTCGTATGGTACTCCGTCAAGAATATAGAGCGGGTTGTTGGATGCTGACATGGAACCGATGCCTCGGATACGGATTGTGGCGTCCTGTCCGGGCTTTCCGCTGGACTGCACGACCTGCACACCTGACATCTGTCCTGACAGTGCAGTCGACACATTGGAAACAGACCTTTCTGCGAGTTTGTCTGAATCCACTGAAGAAGCGGAACCAGTAAAAGAAGACCTCGTGGCCGTACCGTATGCTACGACGATAGTCTCCTCAAGCATCTCGCTGTCCGGATGAATGACGATATTGAGGACAGTTGCTCCGGCAATCTCTGCCTCCACTGTCTTATATCCTATTGAAGAGAAAATGAGGACACCGTCGGATGGCACTTCTATCGAATAGACGCCGTCACCGTCGGTATTGCCTCCGGTCATTGTCCCCTTCAACTGGATAGAGGCGAACGGAACAGGCTCGCCGTTTGAAGAATCCGTGACAGTACCGGTCACCGTCACCGTATTCTGGCCAAACGCCAGCAACGGGAAAAGCGACAGAAGAACAGCACAAACAATCTTGATTCTTTTCATCTGTTGAACTTTTAATTAAACATAAATATTGAAAGAGTAACTATTCAGTATCAGGTTGATGCATAATTGCCATGACGTCCGCCTCCAAGAGATTTCACATTTGAGACCCCGGACACACTCCTTCAGGCCGAAATCTTGTATAAATAAAACGGGCGTTTAATTATGCAAGTGTCTACAAAGTTTGCAATAATAAATCAATATTCCAAACTTCCTTGAACTTAAAAATTAGTGTCTGGTTAACTTCAGGGCCGATTTTGCAGTAAAAATTATAAGATGAAATGCCGATATTTTCAAAAATCGTAATCGGCTATAAAGAAATCATTCGTAATAAAAAATTTTTCTCTGATTTTTATTTTTCTTCCTGCAGGTCGTCAAGAACGATTAAACCGCACGTACCTAATGTATTCCGATATTCAGAATATTTTTTGCCATACTGCTGGCCTGTATGTAGGATTCTGCCATTACAGGCGTCTTGACTCCACTAGTGTCCGGAGAAAAATTCTCCGACAA
>JADIMK010000020.1 GCA_017694785.1 Candidatus Cryptobacteroides intestinigallinarum | reverse complement strand
ATGATGTGCCTGTCTACAGGGCTGAGCTTGATTTCAATGGGACTGTAAAGCCGTCTGACGAGCTGGTCAGAATCGCCAGAAAGGAAGGCAGGTGCTGTTTCTGTCTCGATCTGGGGCATCTTCTGGGAGTGGAAGGTGAGGTTGAAGTGGATCTCAACGGGCAGAAGCTGACCCTTTCCCCTTCGGAGGATGGAAGTCTGACGGTGGAAGTTCCAGACAGTCTGGTCGGAAAGCCGCTTGATTATTCGTTCAGACTGGTTACGAGAGGTTCGGAAAGGCTCGGATTCAAGCCTGAAGCAGCCCGGTTCAGTATGACTCTGAGCTCCGGATTCCAGTCCCCGGGATTCAGCGGGGCCTTCCTGCCTGTCTGGAGGGAAATTTCGGAAGACGGATTTAAGGCAGAATGGGATATAACATCTACTAATACATACGGCATGGGCAGCAGTTCATTGCTGTCCGGAGTGGACTTCGTGGTGCCTGTGTCGCAGTATCAGCGTACGGTAAGGGCGATGAAGTATTCATTTATGGTGATACTGCTGGTCTATATGGCTGTCTTCATCGGGGAATACCTTACCCGCAGAAAGGTGAACATCGTGCAGTATATAGTGACAGGACTGTCTCTGTGCCTGTTCTATCTGCTTCTGCTTGCATTTACCGAATATATGCCGTTCTGGCTCTCCTATACGCTTTCTTCTGTACTGACGGTCGGGGCACTGTGCATGTATTTCCGCTCCATACTGCGATCAAAGGCGGCATACGCGTTTGCCGGGATTGTGGCATTTGTCTACATTTTCATATATCTCCTGCTGCAGATGGAGAACGGCAGCCTCCTCATAGGAGCATCAGCTCTGTTCGTGATACTGTGCGTGATAATGTATTTTACCGGTAATCGGAGAACTGAATGAGCAGCAGCGGGCAGCGGCTGAGTATCAGGGTAGGCATGTCCTGGTGCTTGCAGGAGCTGGGACCGGCAAGACGAAGACAATAATAGCGAGGGCGGCATGGCTGATATCAAACGGCGTGGACCCGTCCAGAATACAGATATTGTCCTTCACAAGGAAGTCGGCAGGGGAGATCGTGCAGAGGGTCAGGAGCATGCTCCCGGACGTGAAGCATCTTAACGGCAACACCTTCCATTCATGGTGCACAAGCCTCATCAAGTCGTATCCGAAGGTCTTCCCTTTCAGTGCTTTCACTCTGCTGGAGCCTGCTGATCAGGCAGATGCATTCAAGCTGCTGCTGGGCAAGGACAAGATAGTCATTGAGAAGACCAGGATGAAGCCAGCTGTATTCCGGGATGTGTATTCCTATGCAGTCAATGTCAGGTGCAGCCTGTCAGAGGCAATGAGGAAGATTGTATTCGACGGTGCCAGGGACGAGACTACAGATGGGCTGATTGAAGAAAACCGCCATCATTTCGCGGCCATAATAAAGAAATACCAGGAATACAAGCTCCGGCACAGGCAGCTGGACTATGACGATATATTGCAGGGGGTGGTGTCGGTCCTCTCCAAGGATGCCCAGGCAAGGAAATACATATCGTCGCGCTATGACCATATCCTTGTGGATGAGATGCAGGATACGAATCCTCTGCAGTGGAGTCTTCTCTCCCAGTTCCTTGACGGTTGCCATCTCTTCTGCGTCGGCGATGATGCCCAGTCGATTTATGCTTTCCGCGGGGCGGATTTCAAGAATGTCCATTCGTTCACAGAGCGCGTCCCGGGGTCGGAGATCCTGAAGCTTGAGGAGAATTACCGCTCGACACAGGAGATCCTGGATGTATCGAACTGGCTGCTTGAGCAGTCTCCGCTCAACTACGGCAAGCAGCTCAAGGCCGTCAGGGGGCATGGTGAGAAACCCCGCCTCGAACAGTTCCATTCAGAATGGGATGAGGCCAACTGGATTGCCGACGACATCCTGAAAAGCTGCGCTGAAGACTCCCGGTCATACAAGGACTTCATGGTCCTGTCCCGTACTGTCAGAGGTCTCAGAAGTCTGGAGACAGTCCTGATAGAGAGGAAGATACCTTATCAGGTGTTCGGAGGCATACAGCTTCTGGAGTCGGCTCATATAAGGGATCTGCTGTCTGCACTGAAGGTTGTGTCCAATATACGGGATGAGATCTCATGGACAAGATACCTCTGCCTGTGGCCCGGCATCGGAGAAGTGACGGCGGCAAGATATATCGATGATTTCCAGAGCTGTGCCACGCTGGATGAATGTCTGAAGATCCTTTCTGAAAAGCTGCCGTCGAAGGGTCGGACCGGGCGCGGAGTCACTGATGTGCTTTCCGCAGTCAAGAATCTGGACTCAAAGCCATCGGAAGCCATAGACACAGCCTACGCACGGATGGAAGGTCTGCTGTCGGCAAGGTATTCGGCCGACTGGAAGAAACGTTCTCCTGATTTCCAGGTGCTCGGGCAGATAGCGAAGTCATATTCCACTGTCAACGAGTTCATAGTTGAATTCGTGCTGGATCCGAGTCTTAACGAAAGTTTCGTAAAAGACAAGGATACTACCGGTGATGTCGTGACCCTTTCCACAATCCATTCGGCTAAAGGACTTGAATCCGATACCTGCTATGTGCTTAATGTCTCTCCTGGGATGTATCCTATGGGCCGTTCTGTGGCGGAAGGACAGGATGCCGTTGAGGAGGAAAGAAGATGCCTGTATGTGGCGCTTACCCGTGCCGAAAACCGTCTGGTCGTAACACGCAGCCTTGACTCCATCAACAGCAACCGTTTCAGATGGGACAGCGAGGCCGGAAAATATGTCCCAGAGCGTCCCGGAGAAGCAAATGGCGAGAAAGATGAAGACAGGGTAGAGACATATTTCTTCAACGGCCTTCCTGCAGGACTCTTTGATTCAGAGACTCCTGGAGAGATTCCGGACGCCAAGGATGACTCCTATTCCGGTCCTCAGGCGGAATGGTCTCCTTTCTCAGACTTTGACTTCAGTTGAAACGGCCTCTGAAAGGTCCATACGGCCATTGTGGAAAAATTTATGTCCATCTTGCCGGGATATTGTGTCAAATGCCCTGCTAAATGATTAATTTTGTACCGTGACTGGAAAGAGCAAGGTATAAAGATCATGGGTTTGTTCAGGAAAAAGAAACAGGAAGATGTCTCTGTCGGGACTGTGGCACCGGACCGTCGTCCGGAGGATGCAGCTGCCGGCCTTGTACCGGATATGCTTCAGGCGGAAAACCATGCCGAGGCAGATCAGGCCACGGATGTCTACACCCCCGGGGCCAATGCAACGGCAGACCAAGCAGCGGCAGACCAAGCAGCGGCAGACCAGGTAGCGGCAGAGGACCAGGCGGCAGACGGGCAGGGAATCACGGTTGACGACATGTTCAAATTCCTGAAGAAGGAAGGATTCCTGCCTCATAAGGACGAGTCTGATGAGACTTCGATAGAATTCAAATATCAGGGGACAGCTATGCGTATGGAGATTTCGGACGGGGATTATATCCGCCTGATGACTTTCCTTACCCTTGACCCTGATGATGTGAACTATTTTGATATCCTGATAGCCTCTTCACAGGTGATGCTGGAGCTCAGGATGGTCAAGGTAATGGTAGGGGAGAAATGGATACTGTTCTCTATAGAGACTTTGTCATCGTCAATCGAGGAATTTGCCGGATTCTTCATACGCTACCTGGACATCCTCATGGCTGCCCTGTCGAAGCATCGTGAGGTCTACTCCGGTTATCAGGAAAGCCGGAAAGGCGGTGACGGAAACTCCCAGGAATCCGAGGATGAGGAAGAGTCTCCGCTGGACAGGATCCTGCAGGAAGTCGTGGCCTCTCAGGCCAACAATCCGATGAAGAATTGATATAGAGATAATCATGCTGGTAGTTTTGGAAGGTCTTGACGGAGCCGGTAAATCAACTCAGGTCAAGAGATTGAGAAGTTATCTTGAATCCAGGTGTGAAAGTCTGGAATACATACATTTCCCGAGATATGACGCTCCGGTGTACGGCGATCTCATAAGCCGTTTCCTCAGGGGGGATTTCGGAGGCAATGACCAGGTGCATCCGCAGCTTGTGGCCCTGCTCTTCGCAGAAGACAGGCATGGGGCTGTCCCGGAGATGAAAAAGATCCTCTCATCCGGCGGTACAGTGCTTCTGGACAGATATGTGTATTCAAATATAGCCTACCAGTGCGCCAAGCTTCATACCGAAGAGGAGAAGGAAGCCCTCAGGAAATGGATAATAGACACAGAATATGGTGCTTTCGGCCTTCCTGTGCCTGACCTGAACATTTTCCTGGATGTGCCTACCGGATTCGTGGAGAAAAAGCTCTCGGCTGACAGACAGGGCAATGACAGGACTTATCTGGCAGGAGGCCATGACATCCATGAGGCCGACATGGCTTTCCAGCGGAGAGTCCGTGAAATATATCTTTCGCAGTGCTCCCTTGACCCCAAGTTCATCAGGATAGACTGCAGTGACGCCTCAGGAAACATGCTGCCTCCAGACATCATTGCAGACAAGGTGCGTGCGGAGGTGGACAAGGTGCTTTTCTGACCTGGCGGTAAGCCGTCATCCTGAATTCCGGGAATCAGTTGATCAACCAATAAAAGGGAAATACCATGGCAGACAGACCTGAAGACAAGATCATATCATCAGATAAGGACAGTATCGTGGAAACTGCAGATGAAGATGTCAGGACATCACCAGAAGCAAAACACGACCGAAGAAAGCCTCTGCAGCTTCCGCCGCGTGCAAGACGCTTCTGCGCTTTCCTGGTCGGAGTAGTCTTTTTCCTGTCAGGCGTGATGAAACTTATGGATCCGGTAGGCACGGGTCTGATCATAGGTGAATACTACAAGTTTTTCCATGTCGGGTTCATGATGTTTTCTGCCAAGGCTGCAGGTGTGCTCCTGGCATTCATCGAGACAATGGCTGGAGTCTCCCTCATTACAGGGGTATGGAGACGGTTCACTGCATGGGTGGTGACCTGTTTCCTGGCTTTCTTCACTCTGCTCACTCTTATTCTCCTGATATTCAATCCTGTGATGGACTGCGGATGCTTCGGCGAAGCCATACATCTCACCCATCTCCAGTCTTTCCTGAAGAACATAGTGCTTGATGTTCTGATATTTGCCGCTTTCTGGCCGTACAAGTCCTTCGGACGGAACAAGAGACGTAAGTATGTGGCATTCTCGCTTGTCTCGGTAGCTGTTATAGCTCTGATGCTGTATTCGCTGCTCTATATCCCTCTTCTGGATTTTACCGGATTCAAGCCGGGAATCAGGCTTTCTGCGGCAGATGTCAGAAGGCACATCAATACTGACGACATGTACGAGTCCGTGTTCGTATATGAGAAAGACGGGCAGAGGGAACAGTTTACTCTTGATAACCTTCCTGACTCGACATGGACTTATGTCAGCACTGAGACAGTCATGAAGGTCCGCCATGACGATGAGTTCATGCAGACATTGTCATTCTACGATACTTCAGGAGAGTATCAGGATACTCTTGCTGTCAAGGGAGCTGTCATGTGTGTGACAGTATATCATCCTGAAAAAATGTCAGAGGAAAAATGGGAGAGGACTTTGTCGTTTGTGTCAGATGCCATGAAGGCAGGTTTTACTCCGCTTGTGCTGATAGCCTCTTCTCCATCGCAGATTGTGTCCCAGATGACTGCGGCAAAGGTGGGTGACAATGTAATAGAAGGGCTTCTGCCATATATATATTTCTGCGACTACAAGACAGTCATTTCTGTCAACCGTTCCAACTGCGGAGTGACATATTTCCACAGAGGCTATCTTGTCAAGAAGTGGCCTTACAGCAGTATGCCTGACGCAGAAGACCTCCATAAACAAGCTTCCGACGATGCCACTGAGACTCTTCTTGTCTCTGACACCGCCGGAAGCCTGATGTTCCAGGGATTTCTCCTGTATAGCTTTGCAGTTATGCTTCTGCTTTGATCAGCAGCAATGTTTCTGCTTTGATTTTCCTTCCTGATGTTTTGATTTTCTCTTATGTCAGTCGCGTCTGCCGCCCATGGCAAGCGAGATATAGTAGAGAAGTGTTGCAAGGGAGCCTATTGCTGCGATAACGTATGTGTATGCAGCCCACTTGAGGGCATCGATTGCCATAGGCTGTGTCTTTTCATTTGTTATACCTGCATTCCCGAGCCATGATACAGCCCTCATGCTGGCATTTACTTCAACCGGAAGTGTGATGAAGCTGAAGAGAGTCGTCATCGCAAAGAGTGCTATGCCTATCCACAGCAAGGTAGGGAAAGTGTGGATCATCAGGATGCCGAGGAGAAGTATCCATTGTACGATGTTGGAAGCGAAGCTCACTACAGGTACCAGGGCTGTCCTCATCCTCAGAGGGGCATATCCTACCGCGTGCTGTATGGCGTGACCGCATTCATGTGCAGCAACTGCCGCAGCAGCTACGGAGCGGCTTGAATAGACTCCCTCGCTGAGGGCAACTGTCTTGTTGGCTGGATTGTAGAAGTCTGTCAGCATCCCGTTGGTCGGAACCACCTTCACATCATAGATGCCGTTGTCGTTGAGCATCTTCATCGCGACTTCTGCTCCAGTCATCCCGTTGGTCAAAGGGACTTTGGAATATTTCCTGAATCTGCTCTGAAGCACGCTCTGTACTATGAGGCTGAGGATCATTACTGCTATGAATATCAGCCATATCATTCCATTTGTCAGGGCCATTTTCTTTCTCTTTTAATTTGTGGTCAAAAAAATATGATATTCTTGTTTATCCGGTCTTGTCAGATATTCCAGTCAAGCCGGCGGTGCTCCATACAGCAAAAAGCAGACCGAAGAAATTTTGTCATGTTTTTCATGACATTTTCATTATATACTCCTGATTATTTTGCTATTTTTGCAGCCTTAATTTAAAGGTTACTGACACGAACAGCAATATGATTGACGATATGACGGCAGTATGCAATGGAAATGAGGACGATTTCTCCAGACTGGAGATTAACCTGCCGAACTGCATAAACAACTACAGATATTTCAGATCTCTCCTGAAGCCTTCTACAAAGATGCTCATTCTTGTGAAGGCAAATGCCTATGGGCATGGAGCGGTTGAGTTCGCATCCATGATGGAGGAGGCAGGAGCAGATTATCTTGCAGTAGCATATCCGGTCGAGGGTGTCGAGCTCCGTAAGGCAGGCATAAGCATGCCTGTGCTGGTGCTGACATCAGGGACAGATTTCTTTGAGGACATTATCAGATATAGCCTTGAGCCAGGGATTCCCAACATGTATACTCTGAAGGCTCTCTGCACTTTGCTCAAGTCGAAGGGCATGAAGGATTTTCCGGTTCATATCAAGCTTGATACCGGAATGCACAGGCTAGGGTTCATGACTTCTGAGCTTCCAGAGCTCCTTGATTTTCTTTCATCGACGGATCTCGTGAAAGTGAAGTCGATATATTCGCATCTCGCAGCTTCCGAGGATCCTCAGAACGATGATTTCACCAGAGGTCAGGCCGCAATGTTCAAGACGAATGCGGACAGGATATCTGCAGCTATAGGCTACAGGCCGATGTACCATATACTGAATTCTGCCGGAATCGAGAGATTCCCTGAGTATCAGTATGACATGGTCAGGCTTGGTGTCGGTATATACGGCATAAGCGCGTTGCCTGATGTGAAGCTGTCCCCTGTGGCATCATTCAAATGCAAGATCCTTCAGATCAAGCATCTCAAGCCTGAGGACGGGACAATAGGCTACGGCCGCTGCGGCCATATCGCTCCGGAAGGGACTGACATAGCCATTATCCCTGTGGGGTATGCCGACGGCATAGACAGGCATCTTGGCAACGGGCATTGCTCTTTCATGCTCAACGGACGCAGGGTGCCGACTATCGGCAACATCTGCATGGACATGTGCATGCTTGACATCACAGGTGTCAAGGCCGAAGTAGGGGATACAGTGACTATCTTCGGTGAGGAACCTACAGCATCAGAGCTTGCATCCATCCTCGGTACGATCCCTTACGAGATTTTTACATCAATCCCTCGCCGCATCGAGCGTATTGTCGTGAAATAAAGATGCTTCTTCTGGAAGGAAGAATTGTCTTACCCTGAGATAGATATCTAACTTTGAAAAAGTGTCTTTCTCTGAAGTTACTCTTCACATAGAGACAGATATATCACTGTTAAATACAGAATATTTACATTTAATCTATAGCCAGATTATTATGACAGAAAGATCCGATCAGGAAATGTTTTCCGGACCAGGTCCGTACAAGATACTTTTCGTTTGTCTGGGCAATATCTGCCGTTCTCCTGCAGCTCAGGGCATATTCCAGTCTATGGTGGACAAGGCCGGAAGGAGCAGTGAGTTCGTGGTGGATTCCGCAGGGACGTATTCAGGCCATAGGGGTGACCTCCCGGACAGGAGAATGAGGACTGCTGCGGCTGCACGCGGCTATGCCCTTACCCACAGGGCAAGGCCTGTGTCATCGCTGGATTTTCTGGATTTCGATCTTGTGGTGGCGATGGATGACAACAATTATGAGGATCTCATGCATCTGGCTCCGTCGGTCGAGGCATCACGCAAAATAAAAAGAATGGCCGATTATCTTACCGGCCATTCCATATCATATATCCCGGACCCTTACTATATGGGTCACGAGGGTTTTGAACTTGTCCTGGATCTCCTTGAGAATTCGTGCCGGAATCTTCTTGATTCCATCCCTTCTTCCCGTCAGTGACTTTCTGCTGCAATGTATCAGAGCATTATGCTCTTCGCTACCTTGTCGGCTGCTTCCTGTCCTTTGAGATGTGCGAGGATGGCAAGACCGAAGGTTATCGCATGTCCTGCTCCGCGGCCAGTGATGATGTTGCCGTCTACTGCGACTCCGTCCTTCACATAGTTTACACCTTTCTCGACAAGGGCAGGCTCAAAGCCGTCGTAGCAGGTCATTGTCTTTCCTGCAAGACCCGGAAGCTTGCTCAGGACTACGCTAGGAGCTGCGCAGATCGCTGCTACAGTACCGCCTTCCTCATAATGCTTGAGCAGGAGCTCCATGAGCTTGCTGCAGGCCGCAAGGTTAGGTGATCCTGGCATTCCACCTGGAAATACCATCAGATCCTCGGCAGTTGTACCTGAAAGTTCCACTGAATCAAGGAATTCACCGAAAGTCATGTCAGCGGTCATAGGTATCTTGTGGGATCCTGTTACAGTCTTGTCCTCGTAGATGGAAACGATCTTTATGTTGACGCCACCTCTGCGGAGTACATCGATCGGAGCCAGGGCTTCAGTCTCTTCGAAGCCGTTGGCAAAGAAAATGTATGCACCTTTCATGTCCGTGTTTTTTATATGTTCTACTTGTGTCTATCCTGGACCGGATCATGATTGCATTTCTCCGGCCGCAGACATCTGCGAAACTAATAAAAGTTGGACAAACCGCCAATCTTTTCTGCAATATCAGGCATAAATATCAGACTTATTTCCTGAGGTTGATAGTTAGCCTCGTCGCATGTAAAAATATTGTCTGGACAAAAATATCAGAGAAAAAATTTGGAGTGTGAATAATTTTGTCTATCTTTGCAATCCCAAAACGGAAATGGTGTCATAGCTCAGTTGGTAGAGCAAAGGACTGAAAATCCTTG
>JADIMK010000019.1 GCA_017694785.1 Candidatus Cryptobacteroides intestinigallinarum | reverse complement strand
AATGGTATTTGAGACTCTGTTCGTACATATCGCAGATATACATATAGATTTTTATTAGTCTATACTCTTTGTCCTTGGGAATCATAACAAGCAAAAAATAGGGGTATTTTTTACTTTTAAGTTACTGATTTTCAAGGACTTTTACAAGCAATTCATCCCTTAATCTTCAAATATTTACAACTAATTTTGAGGCATATATGACCTCGGTTAAACTTATAAATCACAGCAGTTCAACTGCTGATTGGAATAATTCAATATATGAAACATTGGATAATCTATGCACTCTTTATTGCATCATCAGAAATCTGAAAATCATATTATGATGGTATGCATAGGATGTATTAGTATAAATATTCTTGTATTGAATATCTGTTCTTAACCTATAACTATTAAAGATACTAATGAAGATACTTTTGCTAAACGGAAGCCAGAAATAATTCCTTCTGACCAGGTCTCGCAATATGTATTTTTATTATATTTGTCGACTTTTCAAGCCGATTTATAACCACATATCGGCAAAAAATAAACTTATTTAAACCAAACATGCTTAATTAATAACACATTATGAAAAAGTCCTTTTATTCATTGCTGCCGCACTTGCGATAGCATCATGCAAAGACTCAAAAGCTGATCCTGCACCTGGCGGTGCAGATCAGATATCGGTCTCCCCTGCCTCAAAGACATTCGGCAATCAGGGCGGAACTGTAAATGTGACAGTCACCAGCTCTACAGACTGGACATTGGCTCCCAAAGGCACATACGACTGGGTGAATGCTTCGGAAGCAGCCGGGGCTAGCGGAGATGTAGTTACTTTCACCGTTTCGCCAAACGAGACTCAGGCAGAAAGGGTTGCAGAATTCACTTTCACAGCCGGTACGGCTACTGCTACTTTCAAAGTTACCTCAACAACCGGAGAAGGCGGCGGTGAAGAACCGGATCCTTCTGCAGAACGTCCGGTCATAAACATGACAGATGCCAGGCTCTTTCCTGTAGCACACACATGGGCAAATGCCGCCCCTCTCCGCAACATGTCTGTATTCACCCTTGAAGCAATGATATGTCCTAAGGTACTTGACAAGACATCCAACTCTTATGAATCCCTTTCCACCATCATGGGTATCGAGGGGAAGTTCATCGTCCGGTTCGGAGACAGCGGTATTGAAAACCACCAGATTCAGGTAGCTGCCGGCAATGATAAAGCGACACCTGACATGCTCTTCGACCTTGACAAGTGGTATCATGTTGCTGTCACATTCAACAGTGGAGAAGTCACTATCTATATCAATGGAGAGAAGCAGATTACAAAATCGACTACAACCTCTTCAGTCGATTTCGGCATGGAGCATACCAACGAACCGAACGGATGGGAATCACCTAGATGCTTCTGGATCGGATATGCATACAACACTGAAAGAGACTTCCAGGGCCTGATGGCAGAAGTCCGTATATGGAACAAGGTCCTCACAGAATCCGATCTTAAGGCAGAAGGCCATTTCTATTCAGTAGACCCTGCATCAGACGGTCTTGTAGCATACTGGAAGATGGACGAAGGGGAAGGCACCACAGTAAAGGACTACACCAGCAACGGCAACAATCTCGAAGGCCAGTACAACCTCTCTGAAGATCCTGTCGGAGCAAATACCTACAACGGTACCAACGTGACAGGAGAATCCAAGATCAACTGGAAGACAGCAACTCTTAAGTAGTATAAACAGTTGACATAAATTTTATAATGATATAGACTGCTCATCTGATGATTTGCAGTCTATATTTAGTATAAGATCGACAGTTAATGATATCAAATCAGATAATATACTTGATTTTAACTGTCTGCTATTTTATATTTGTAAATAAAAATTCACCGGCATGAAGGAGTCTATTAAAATACATAACCTTGGACCGATTAAGGAACTCACTATAGACGATATAAGACCTGCTACTTTTTTCATCGGTGCTTCTGCAAGTGGGAAAAGTACAATACTAAAGGCTATAGCATTATTCCGCTACCTCTTCAAGATGCTATGCATTCGCTCTTACCTAAAAGATGCAAATATTAGCCGAAGTCCATTCAGGATAAGAATGGAGTCTCTTTTACGTAACTGTGGTTTTGACGCCATGATAAATAACGATACTTATATTGAATATTCCGTATTCAATAATGAGCAATATGTAATAAAATATGCAAACAAGAAATTAACATATGAGCCTAAGCTGATCAAAAGAGACGATCTGGTTTTTTTTAAAGTTTCATTTATATCGGAGAGCAGAAATATAATTCCTATATGGGCATCGCGTATTGCTGCTAACAGAGGAGCAAGGCTAGGATTCTATTTTCATGAGACATTCAATGATTTCAATGAAGCTACGGATACAATCAAAGAACTCGAGATCGATTATTTTAGACTGAAAATGAACGTCAGGAAAACTGATTTAGGCAAACGTTATCTGCTTACTCCTATAAATAAAGAAAACGCACCTTTTGAGTTGACAAAAGCATCATCCGGTATGCAGTCGGCCATTCCGTTATCAGTAATTGCCCGATATTTTGCTTCCGACTTCTCATTCAAGGATGCGTTTCGAAGGTCTGTATTGAATTACTTATATGAAAATGACAATTTGACTGATTTCCATCCGAATGTAGAGTTAGCGGATATGCAGAAATATGTCCACATGCATATTGAAGAACCTGAAGTCAGTGCTGATCCAGCAACACAAATAGAAATCATAGATTCTTTAGCGAAACAATGCTTCATCAATAACAGAGATGACCGCAGCTTATCTTTTATTGTAGCGACACACAGTCCGTATATAATCAACGAATTAAATGTACTCATACACTCATACTCAAAATTAACGGATGCAGCATCAATCAATCCGCAGAATATTGATGTATACAAAGTTATCGACGGCCACATTGAATCCTTGATAGCAAAAGATAATTTATCCAATGAGACTATTGTTAATGCGATTGACATGTCTGAAACTATGGATAATATATATCAAAGATATATCAATATAGGCAAAGCATGAAAGATTTATTGTACAATTATTACGGTAAAGCTTTCGGGAGCAATCTAAGGCACGATGTAAAATATGAAAATTGCTCTGAAAGTTATTTTGAGATTAAAGATAGGGATATAAATATTGCCTGCAATAAAGGTGAAGGGGTTTCAGCTTTTCTCAATCCTTCGTGCAAATCAATAGTCATCATCGATTTTGAAAATTTCGTCAACCAATGGAGAGGAAATGCCGGTAAAGGCAAAAAGTGTGATTTCATATTATATGATGAAGATGAATATATCATTCTAAATGAATTGACATATTGCAAGCCAGAATATCTTGATCAGCATACAAATGATGGGCAGATATCACTAGGGAAAAGGAGTATAGCCTTAAAACAGATTCAGTCTACTATAGACAAATTACATAATGTCAATGAAATTAAGACTTATATTGATAAAACGCCGAAGAAAATAGGCTTGTTTTCTTACAAAATCAATGAATGTTCAGAACTCAATGAGACTATAAGCAAATCCAATGTCAAATTTAACTCTATTAAAGCTATTTTTTCAAATATATCATCTGAGTCAGGACTGACAGATGGCTTTGTTTTTGAACAAAGGGTTTATCCGATACCATTTGAATTCGAATAAAAGTATTCCGTACGCAACTTCTGTTGAAAGAAGCATAATCATATTTATTATCTTTATGCCATGGCAGAAGATATTGGGCAGATAGTCTCCCGGCTGAGCCGGGAAAGGGAGCTCGGAGCGGAAGAATACCGGGCTCTTCTGGTGTGCAGTGATCCCGAGACAGTCGGGCTGCTGCATGAAGCGGCAAGGGAGACTGCAGTCAGGCGTTTCGGTCGGAAAATCTACATCAGAGGCCTCATTGAGTTCACCAACATATGCCGCAACGACTGCTGTTACTGCGGCATCCGCAAGAGTAACACCCATGTCTCCAGATACTGTCTCAGTAAGGAGGAAATCCTCGGCTGCTGCAGGGAAGGCCACAGGCTCGGATTCAGGACATTTGTCCTGCAGGGTGGAGAACTCCCGGACTCTGCTGACGGTATGATCGAGGAAGTCTGCGCCGCTATCCGCAGCGAGTTTCCGGACTGCGCCATCACTCTATCCGTAGGCGAGCGCCGAGAGGAAAGCTACCGGAGATTCTTCGCTGCCGGTGCATCGCGCTATCTTCTCCGCCATGAGACGCGCAATCCGTCCCACTACTCAAGGCTGCACCCGTCATCGATGTCCCTGGACAACAGGCTCCGCTGTCTGGAGCATCTCAAGGATATCGGCTACCAGACAGGTACAGGGATAATGGTGGGCAGCCCATACCAGAGCATAGAAAATATTGTCGAAGACATTCTATTCATACAGAAGTTCCGTCCCGAGATGATCGGACTGGGGCCGTTCATTCCCCACAAGGACACTCCTTTCGGCCAGGACAAGATTCTTCCTATGTTCGGGCAGGACAGGTCAATTCCCGTCTTCGGCAGCGAAAGATCTGTGGACTTGACACTGAGGCTCATATCCATATTCAGGCTGATGTTCCCGAATGCACTCATTCCGGCTACTACAGCCCTGGCCTCGCTCCCTATGAACGGACTTTCTACCGTCATGGCAGAAGGCCGCACATCCGTTCATGGAGGTGCCACAGTATCAGGCATTTCTGAGCAGAGCACAGTATCAGGAATTCCTGAAGGAACCACAATATCAGGGCGGGAACTGGGCATACTTGCCGGGGCGAACGTGGTGATGCCGAATCTCTCCCCTGCCGGGGTCAGAGGCAGCTATTCTCTCTACGATGGCAAGGCATCCTCAGGCAGCGAGTCGGCTGAGGGTCTGGCACAGCTGCGCAAGGCTCTGGAAGGGATAGGATATGATGTCACTGTGGACAGGGGCGATTATTTCAGGGAATGACTTTCCCGATTGAGGGATTTTTCCTACATTTGATATCACTATGACCACAGAAGAAATGACACCCTCATATGACCCGGCTTCATCAAAAGCCGGGGAATTCATCAATGACAAGGAAATCCTCGACACTATAGAATATGCCAAGGCCCACAAGGACGACCGTCCTCTCGTGGAAAGCATAATAAGCAAGGCTGCACTCTGCAAAGGACTGAGCCACAGGGAAGCTGCTGTGCTGATGGAATGCACCCAGCAGGACCTGATAGAGAAGATGTTCGCCCTTGCAAGGCAGCTGAAGAAGAAGCTCTACGGCAACAGGATAGTGATGTTCGCCCCCTTGTATCTCTCAGACTGGTGCATCAACGGCTGCGTCTACTGTCCATATCATGCCAAGAACAGACACATACCCCGCAGGAAGCTCTCCCAGGATGAGATCCGTCAGGAAGTCATAGCTCTGCAGGACATGGGGCACAAGAGGCTTGCAGTCGAAGCGGGCGAAGACCCGGTGCACAACCCCATAGAATATATCCTTGAATCCATAGCGACAATCTACTCCACCCGCCACCGCAATGGTGCAATCCGCAGGGTCAATGTCAATATAGCGGCGACCACTGTTGAGAGCTACCGCAGGCTAAAGGATGCAGGCATCGGCACATACATTCTTTTCCAGGAGACCTACAACAGGAAGAACTATGAGATCCTCCACCCTTCCGGCCCGAAGAGCGACTACGTCTGGCACACTGAAGCCATGGACAGGGCCATGCAGGGAGGCATAGACGATGTGGGGATAGGCGTACTCTTCGGCCTGGAGACATGGAGATATGACCTCACCGGGCTCTTCATGCATGCCGAACATCTTGAAGCCAGGTTCGGGGTCGGGCCGCACACCATAAGCGTCCCGAGGATATGCCCTGCCGACGACATCGACACAAAGGATTTCACCAATGCTGTACCTGATGACATCTTCTGCAGGATTGTGACTGTCATCAGGCTCACTGTACCTTATACAGGGATGATAATATCGACCAGAGAGTCGGAGAAAGTGAGGTCCAAGGTGCTGGAGCTGGGCATATCCCAGATAAGCGGAGGCTCACGCACAAGCGTGGGAGGCTATGCAGACAGGCCTTATGCAGCGGAGGAGACGGCACAGTTTGACATCAGCGACCGCAGAAGCCTTGACGAGGTGGTGGGCTGGCTCATCGACAAGGGACACATCCCGAGCTTCTGCACGGCTTGCTACAGGGAAGGCCGCACAGGAGACCGGTTCATGTCGCTTGTCAAGAGAGGAAAGATCGCAGACTGCTGCCAGCCGAATGCGCTGATGACCCTCATGGAGTATCTCCAGGACTATGCCTCTCCCCAGACCAGGGAAAAGGGTCGTGAGGCTATCCGCCGTGAGCTCGCGGAGATCGGCTCGGACAAGGTACTGGAGCTGACGATAAGGCATCTGGAAGAAATACGCGAGGGCAAGAGGGACTTCCGCTTCTGATCCGCACATAGGCCTATCCTGCCAAGAGCAGGCTGTCCTGCTGATATTTCCGGCAGACATTTCCGGCAGACATTTCCGGCAGACATTTCCGGCAGACAATAGCTGTCAGATCTACCGGTAATCAGTAATATTCAGAGACATACATATCTACAATAGACAATATTCAAATGGATCATACAGGAGAAAAAAGGCATAGGCTGGCTTCGCTCAGCGTCCCTTCGGGAGAGAGGCTGCACATAGCGGTCGCAGGTCTCACAAACAGCGGCAAGTCCACACTCGTGAACTGTCTTGCAGGTGAGGCGGCATCGATCGTGTCCCCTACACCCGGCACTACTACTGACCCTGTCCGGAAAGCTATTGAGATCCCGGGCATAGGACCTTGTGTGCTTATAGACACTGCCGGACTCGACGACAGTGACCCGGCTCTAGGCAGCAGGCGCATCGAGGCATCCATGAAGATGCTTTCAAAGGCCGATGTCATACTTTATGTATCCAGTGATGCCAGGACTTTACGGCCGGATGACAATGACATCAGGCTGTACAGGAAACTGAGGGAAGGCAATGCGCCGGTGATTCCAGTGCTGAATGTGACCGGGCCGGTGCAGTCTGATCTTGAAGAGGCTCCGCGCCACGACAAAGAGCAGCGCCACGGCAAAGGACCAGGACAGGACGAAGGACCGGTAATGATAAATGCGGCTACGGGAGAGGGCAAGGAGGCTCTTATCGAGGCCATCAGAAGGATGATCGCGGAAGGATACGGAGAGAGGACGATCACCGGAGACCTTGTCAAGGCCGGAGACTGTGTGATGCTGGTGATGCCTCAGGACATAGAGGCGCCGAAGGGCAGGCTCATCCTGCCTCAGGTCCAGACACTCAGGGAGCTGCTCGACAAGGGGTGCAGCGTGGTCTGCTGCACGTCTGACGGCATGGAAGCGGCACTCGGCAGACTGTCAGCCCCGCCTCAGCTGATCATCACCGACTCACAGGCTTTCGCCACGGCGTGGAGACTGAAGCCGGCAGACAGCCTTCTGACTTCGTTTTCCATCCTTTTTGCTGCATACAAGGGAGACATTTCCTCCTTTATGGAAGGAGTCAGGACTCTTGACGGGCTTTTCCCTACAGCCAGGGTACTGATAGCTGAAGCCTGCACGCATGTCCCGGCCGGAGAAGACATAGGAAGGGTGAAGATTCCTGCTATGCTGAGGAAGCGCTTCGGGGACGGCATCCGGATCGACATTGTCTCAGGAAATGATTTTCCAGCAGACCTTTCAGGCTACGACCTGCTGATCCACTGCGGAGCCTGCATGTTCACACGCCGGCATGTCCTCTCTAGGATAGCTCAGGCACAAAAGCAAAGGATCCCTGTCACCAACTACGGCCTTGTGATGGCCTGGGCAAAAGGAATCCTTGATAAAGTCGTAATCCCCATGTAGGAATTCCACCGTGGCGTTAGTCCACTACGGGGAAATCCAGTCCAGGGAACCATCCAGTCCTCGGCTTACTCCAGCTCGTCGAGGATGCGGCGCACGTCCACCGGCTGCAGACGGCCGTAGACCTTGTCGCCGATCATCACCACCGGTGCGAGTCCGCAGGCTCCCACGCAGCGGAGGCAGTCGAGTGAAAATTTCCCGTCAGGGGTTGTCTCCCCTACATCTATCCCGAGCACGCGCTTGAACTCTTCGAGCAGCTTTTCCGAGCCCCGGACATAGCATGCTGTGCCCATGCACACCGATATCGGATATTTGCCTTTTGCAGTCATCGTGAAAAAGGCATAGAAGGTGACGACCCCGTAGACCCTCGACACAGGGATGTTGAGTCTGCGTGCAATCATCCGCTGCATCTCTTCAGGGAGATATCCCATCAGGTGCTGGGCTTCGTGGAGGATATTTATGAGTTCACCAGGATTGTCGCCATGCTGCTGGCAGATGGCATTTACCTTTTCGGCGACATCACATGGAAGCTTTATATCTGGCATTTCAGTATCTTTTTCTGTTGTTCAACTTTGTCCTTTTTGTCCCTTACATCGAGCGGTTGAAGTAGTGGGTGTGGAGCAGATGCTCAGCCTTCTCGCTCAGAGGCTTGCCCAGGAACTCCTTGTAGAGGGTCTTGATGAACGGATTCTCGTGCGACTTGCGCAGGGTCTTGCCTGCATCCTCCCTGTAGAGGGCGTTTGCCCTGGCGTAGAGCACTGCTGAATTGCCGTGGTGAAGAGGCTGTCCGCCTCCTCCGATGCATCCTCCCGGACAGGCCATGATCTCGATGGCATGGTACTCGTTCCGGCCGTGGCGTATATCCTCGAGAAGGTGCCGGGCGTTGCCGAGCCCGTGGGCGATGCCGACCTTAAGCTCAAAGCCGTCCAGGTCGACGGTGGCACGTCTGACTCCAGCCATTCCCCTGACATTCTGGAAATTGACAGACTTGAGGGTCTTGCCGGTATAGAGCTCGTAGACTGTCCTCAAGGCAGCTTCCATGACTCCTCCGGTGGTGCCGAAGATGACTCCTGCTCCGGTGGATGTACCCAGAGGCTGGTCGAAGTCCATATCCGGGAGGAGGGTGAAGCTGATGTTTGCCCTCTTGATCAGGCGGGCAAGCTCCCTTGTGGAGATGGAGTAGTCGACGTCAGGATTGCCGTCGGTCTTGAATTCAGGTCTGTCACATTCGTATTTCTTTGCCAGACATGGCATTATGGACACGACTACCAGGTTTTCCCTAGGGATGCCGAGCTTCTCTGCCCACCAGGTCTTCGCTATCGAGCCAAACATCTGCTGAGGCGAGCGTGCGGTCGACGGAATGTCGAGCAGGTCAGGGAACTGATGCTCGAAGAAGTTGACCCATGCAGGGCAGCATGATGTCAGGATAGGCAGACGGACAGACTTGTCGCCGTCTAGATATTTGGTGAGCCTGTCGAGTATCTCTGCTCCCTCCTCCATGATGGTGAGGTCCGCTGCAAAGTCTGTATCGAACACATAGTCGAAGCCTAGCTCCCTGAGGGCAGCGACCATCTTTCCCGTGACCAGGGTGCCGGGCTGCAGGCCGAATTCCTCGCCTATCGCTGCCCTCACTGCAGGGGCTGTCTGCACTATCACTGTCTTGTCTGGATCTGCAAGGTCCTCTACGAGACGGTTGGTGTGGTCTCTTTCGGTAAGCGCACCCACAGGGCACACTGCCACGCACTGTCCGCAGTAGGTACATTCGCTGTCGGTCATCATCTTGTCGAAGGCCGGAGCTATTGTGGTGTTGAATCCTCTCCTTATGGCTCCGAGGGCTCCGACTGTCTGGACATCGTTGCAGACGCTCTCGCACCTGCGGCAGAAGATGCACTTGTCCATGTTGCGGACTATCGAGGCTGTCACTTCCCTCTTGCGCGGGGAGAGTTCTCCGCCGTTGAACGGCATTTCCCTTATATTGAAGCGGAGGGCAAGGTTCTGGAGCTCGCAGTTGCCTGCCTTAGGACAGGTAAGGCACTCGTTGGGATGGTCGGAGAGTATGAGCTCAGCGACTATCTTGCGTGCGTTCATCACCCTCAGGGTACTTGTCCTCACCACCATGCCGTCGGTACATCTGGTGGCGCAGGCCGGAGCGAGATTGCGCCGTCCCTCGACTTCGACTACGCAGATACGGCACGATGCCGGTGTATTCTTGATGCAGGTGCCCTTGAGGTCGATGTGGCAGAGTGTCGGGATGTCGATGCCGATCTTCTGGGCTGCCTCAAGGATTGTGGTGCCGTCAGGCACTGTCACGAAATGATGGTCTATCTGGAGTGTTATCTGTTTCTCTTCCATGTCTGTCTATGGTTAGCCTGGTAACTAGTAAACTGATATTGCCTTGAACTTGCACCTTGCCATGCACATGCCGCAGCGTATGCACTTGTTAGGGTTGATGATGTGCGGCTTGCGCACATCGCCGATGATGGCGTCCGCAGGGCAGTTCTTCGCGCACAGGTGGCAGCCGATGCAAAGTGTAGAGTTGATGCTGTAGGTGAGCAGGGCCTTGCACTGCTTTGCACGGCACTTGTGGTCACGCACATGCTCCAGATATTCGTCGTAGAAGTTGGACAGGGTGGACAACACCGGATTAGGAGAGGTCTGTCCCAGGCCGCAGAGGGCCGTGTCCTTTATGACTTTGCCGAGGGTGGAGAGGGTCTTGAGGTCCTCTTCGGTGCCGCGGCCGTCGGTGATCTTGTTGAGTGTCTCCAGCAGACGCTTGTTGCCGATGCGGCAAGGTGTACATTTGCCGCAGGACTCCTCGACCGTAAAGTCCAGGTAGAATCTCGCGACAGAGACCATGCAGTCGTCTTCGTCCATGACGATCATTCCTCCGGATCCCATCATCGAGCCTTGAGCGAGGAGCGAATCGAAGTCGATCGGGATGTCCAGGTGCTTCTCGGTGAGACATCCGCCTGAAGGTCCTCCGGTCTGGACTGCCTTGAATTTCTTACCGCCCTTGATGCCGCCGCCTATCTCATAGATGACTTCCCTGAGGGTAGTACCCATAGGGACTTCGATGAGGCCGACGTTGTTGATCTTCCCGGCCAGTGCGAACACCTTTGTTCCCTTGGATTTCTCCGTACCGATGGAAGCGAACCAGTCTGCTCCTTTTGTGAGTATGACAGGTATATTGGCGAAGGTCTCGACATTGTTGACATTGGTAGGCTTGCCCAGGTAGCCGGACTCTGCCGGGAAAGGAGGCTTCATGGTAGGCTCTCCCCTCTTACCTTCCATCGAGTGGATGAGGGCTGTCTCCTCACCGCAGACAAAAGCTCCGGCTCCGTAGCGGATCTCGATGTCGAAGCCGAAGCCGCTGCCGAGGATATCTTCTCCGAGGAGACCCCACTCACGGGCCTGGCCGATGGCTGTCTTGAGACGGTGGATGGCAAGCGGGTATTCCGCCCTGATGTAGACAAGACCCTTTGATGCTCCTATCGAGTAGCCGCAGATGGCCATGGCCTCTACGATGGAGTGAGGGTCACCTTCCATGATGGAGCGGTCCATGAATGCTCCCGGGTCACCTTCGTCGGCGTTGCAGACCACGTATTTGACGTCAGAGACACTCTTGCGGGCAAATCCCCACTTGACTCCGGTCGGGAAGCCTCCGCCGCCACGTCCCCTGAGGCCCGAGCGCTTGACTTCCTCGATGACATCGTCAGGTGTCTTCTGGAGTATGCTTGTGGCAAGGGCGAAATATCCGTCCCTAGCTATGTATTCCTCAATGTTTTCCGGGTCGATGAATCCGCAGTTCCTCAGAGCCACCCTCAGCTGCTTGCGGTAGAAGTCCATGTGCTTGGAGTCGCTGACGCTCTGCCCGGTCTTCGGGTCGACATAGAGCAGCCTCTCGACTCTCCGTCCGCAGATGATGTGCTCGTTGACAATGTCAATCGCATCGTCAGGTGTGACCTGAGTGTAGAAGGTGTTGTCGGGAATGATCTTGACTACAGGGCCTTTCTCACAGAAGCCGAAGCATCCGGTGGTGATGACCTCGACCTTGTCTGCTATGCCTTTGTCTTCGAGCGCGGCTTTGATTTTTTCATAGATCAGGTGGCTTGAGGATGCCTTGCATCCGGTACCGCCACAGATCAGGATTTGCATGTGTGCAGCGCCTGTTTCAAGTCCGCTGCTTTTTCCGTCAGTAGTCTTGTTGCTCAGCTCGCGGAGAAAGAGTTTCTCGGCGGCTGCCGACCTGACTGACTTCAGATCCTCGATTGTCCGTACTTTCATTCTAAAATCAGATTAGAGCAGAAACAAAGATAAGTAAAGATTTCTAATTTCCAACATTAAAATATTTAATTCAAACCAAGTTTTAAATGAAATTCTGTAATTTCAATCATCCGATTCGGCTTAGAAGGCATCATAACATGGCCTGTCGCTCAACCGGAATGTGAGTTCGCCACCGGACATGATGTCCTCATGAGTAATGAAAGGCCGGGCAAGCCGTGTCCCGTTGAGCCAGACAGAAGCAATGTACTTGTTCCGGGAGGATGCATCCGGCGCACTTATCCTGAACACCTTTCCATCAGGAAGGGTTATTTCCGTCTTCTCAAAGAAAGGAGCACTCAAGGCATATTCTCCAGAGACTGGATTGACAGGATAGATGCCCATTGCAGCAAAGACATACCAGGCACACAGGGCACCTCCGTCTTCGTCTCCATTGAGACCGAGAGGACTGTCATCAAACCATACGTCTGCAACCTGACGCACCCTGTGCTGTGTCTTCCATGGCTGTCCGGCATAATTATAAAGCCACGGGATATGGAACGCAGGTTCATTTCCGGCAGGAATCATCCCCTGGAGTCCGGTAGCATCAGGCATAAGTCCCATGAATTTCCATTTTGATATCTCCGGCGATTCATTATATGCTTTGTCAATCCGTGACACGAAGCGATCTGGTCCACCCATCAATGATATGAGCTCCGGAATGTCATGCTGCACATGAAAGACATGTACACAGGCATTTACTTCCGCGAACCAGCTTCTGGCGCCATAACCGTCACAAAGTTGAGGGTCAAACGGCTCCACCCATTTTCCCGATGAATCTTTCGGTGCGAAATACCCGATCTCCGGATTCCATAGATTCAGATAGTTGCGGGAACGTGTATAGAAAAGTTCTGCATCTTCTTTTTTTTCAAGATATTCTGCGATTTTGGCAAGGCACCAGTCGTCATAGCTGTGTTCCAAAGTGACCGAAACCGCCTGACGTTTTTCCCAACCGTCGTCTATATAATCGTAAGGTTCTTTCTCGCCAGGAGCTAGGGCCGGAAAATATCCATGTTCATTATAGAAGATATCCGGAGTCCTAGCCTTGCCGGCACGCCATGGAATCATAGTCCCTTCCAATGAATTTTTTCTTAGTCCTTCATATAATGTCTCTATATCAAAATCCGTAATCCCCTTTCTGATTGCTTCAGCAGCTATCGATGCAACATGATTGCCGATCATCGGATCCCCGTGCCAGTCCGGGGAGGCTCCTTCGAACCAGTCTCCGCCCCATTCGGTCAGTTCCGGGAACTGCGGCACCCATCCCCACTGTCTGTACATTCTTGCATAAGACTGCATTTCATGAGCCTTACGTTCCGGGTCAAGGATAAAACCGAGGGCATGCAGATTACGGTATGTATCCCAAGACCAGTCGTCATTGTAGAACGGACGGTCATCTTCATGAACCTTCCTGTCAAATCCGCTGTAATACCGGCCGTATTCGCTCTGGCACACCATCCGCTCTTCTGTCCTGTACAAGGACGTATAGAAAATCCTTTTTTCTCTTTCTGTCCCGCCCGAAACCTTTATCCGGCCAAGGGATTCCGCCCATATGCAACGGCTTTCTTCAGCAAGGTCATCAAACGAGATCCCGCCGATCTCTTTCTCCAGGTTTTCCTTTGCCTGCTCCTCGCTTATATAAGATATGCCTACTTTGACCGTCACGACACATGGTGCATTTTCTTCTTTTGCAAAAGAGAACATCACGCCCGATGAGGCTTCATCTTCAAATCGGGACTCGCCGCTGAAAGGGCGGTCTGCTACAGCATAGAAATACTGCCTGGCATAGTCGACACTCTCCCAACCGCTTATGACATTTTCTCCCCTCCGGGTTATCTCCCCTCCGGATACGAGCCTTATCAGGAAGCCAGGCTCAGGCGTGCCTGATATTGCACCGGAATCCATTGGGACATGCCCTCCGGTATAGTCAAACCGATAGCAGACAGCCCTTTCCGAAGTTGTCCATTCGGCTTTGATCCCATAATCTTCCAGCCATATCCCATGATACCATGGATGAAGCTGCTCAATGCCATGGTCATACCACGAAGAAACGCTTTCTGCTTCGGCCGGGAAAGGAGCATAGAACGGCATGACAGACGTAGTATACCCGAGCCTGTAGCGCGGCATGTTCAATGTTATGCCATAGATCCTGTCTGAAAAATACCTGTCGCTGAGCCGTGGTTCCGTAACCGGAAATACCCTCACCATCGAATGAGGACGGTGCACCTGGGGCATCACATTGGTCAGAAGAGGCGCCACGCCTCCAATATTGGGATCGACATATTCTTCAGGAGTCTTTTCCTTACATGAGTTCAGCGAGACAAGCATAATCAGGAAAAGACTGGTCAATAGATTATTTTTCATGATACGGATATGGATTTCAAATGATTGTCGTAAAATAAAGTTATATTTGTAAATATAGAATTAAAAGCGCCGACCGGCAACCTCTGATGAAATATATTCTAAAAGAAATTACTCCGCTAAGCCAGGACAGCCTGTTCATAGCGAACTACTGGCCCTACAACAAGATGGATTTTCCTCTTCATTTCCATGAAGACTATGAGCTCAACCTCACGCTCAATGCAACCGGGAAACGGATAGTCGGCAATATCGTAGAAGATTTTTCAGACATTGACCTGACAATAATCAGCCCGGATGTCCTGCACTGCTATAAGCAGGACGAAGCCAGCGGAGACAAGACCTGTGAAGTGGTCGTGGTCCAGTTCAGCAAGGACATGCCCTCTTTCGGCATCTTCGGCACCGTCCAGTTCAAGGAGATAAAGGACATGCTGGACAAGCCGGTCCCCGGACTCAAGTTCTCAAAAAAGATAGCGGGAAAAGTAACCGACAAGCTCATTGCACTCACAAAGACAGAAGGCTTTGAGGGTGCGATACTTTTCCTGCAAATACTTCATGAACTTGCCCTGTCAAAGGATGAAGACTGCACCGTCATCGGCTCGGGGAGCCATGATGTCAAGTTTTCGCACAGCAGGCGCATCAACAAAATAATACAATATGTATCAAAGAACTACCAGAACAAGATATCTCTTGAGGAAATAGGAGCACTTGTCGGAATGTCAGCTTCTTCTGTCAGCAGGTTTTTCAAGATGCGCACAAGACACAATTTCTGGGATTACCTGACCGGATTCAGGATTGACTGTGCGAAAGAACTCCTGTCAAAGACAGAGCATAATATTTCTGAAATATGTTATGAATGCGGATTCAACAATCTTTCCAATTTCAACAAGGTATTCAAAGAGCGCATAGGATGTACCCCTAGTGACTACAGGAAAAGTTTCAGGAAGTCATCCATAGTCAGATGACTTCCTGAACTGCACATCATTTCCGGACCTGGGGTTCTGTTCCGTTCCATAAACGGCAGATGGCATCACCTATATCCATCCCTGTCTTAATCTGAGCGTTGTTGGCGACAGCCCTGGATATGAATACAGGTCCTTCTCCAGTGTTGATGACTCGGGCACCCGGCATTTCAAGATGTCCTGCCGGATCTGTTTCCTCTATCCACTTGTAGGCATATTCCAGCCAGGCCACCTTATCTTCATGTGACAGGCCATAGAACCACGATATCTCATCATAGCCCCAGACAAAGTGATCATTCAGGTCTGCTGTGCCTGGATTCGGTCCTGGTCCGAAATTGTCGAATTCCACAAGATACGGCAAGGCATCACAATACCAGCCGCTCGGAGTCACACAAGCCGGACTCTTGCAATAGAGGGCATCAAGGAAGCCGACCTCCAGGACTCCTTCCATAGGCCTTTCCGGCACTTCCTTTACTCTAAGAGGGTATGCATTGAAATCCAGGAGGCTCCTGTTCCCTTCGACAATCATGCCCCGGCTCCCGGCATGGGCGTCGAACATCACAAGATGACGTCTTGCCCTCGGCCCCGCATACTGTCTTGCCTTGTCAAGGAACCCTTCCCAGCTACGCCATCCTTCATCTTTCGCACCCATGAGCATGACCTGGCCAAGATGTATGGATTCAACTCCTATGTCAACATATGATCCCACCAGATACATAAACCACAGCTGAGTTTCCATCTGACGGATATCCGGGACACTCCCGCCAGGTCCCCACTGGTCAACAAAAAGGCCGTCCGGGAAAAGCATGTCAGAATACCTGAAATTCCTGTCTTCCGCAGGCAAGCCGAGAGCATGGAATGCCCATTGCGGAATATGTACGGTTTCAACATTCCTATAGACAGCCTCAAAGATTCCTGCCTGGAAAATGATATCAGGATCCACCTCGTGGACTTTGTCAACGAGGGCTTTCGCACCTGACCAGAATGCCGGATCATTGAGCACTTCTTCATGGCCCCAGCGGTAGATAGACCTGCCGACGAATTTGACTCCGGCATCCCTTATCAGATCAATGTCTGCCTGCTTGTCCGGATATGAACCGTCGATGCAATACGGGTCAACAGTGAGGAACTCTGTCAGAGTCATGGCCCGTGACAGATAATTGTCAAGCACCTCAGGGGAAATGCTTCCGTCAAATTCCCAGTCCTGACCGTCCGTTTCCTTACAGCCTGTCAGGCTTGCTGCCGTCACCGCAATTGCGGTGACAGCGCCAAATAATCGTCTGTTCATACTTTTCATCTTGACCAAAGTTCTTTGATTGTGTTTTCAAGTGATCTGCCTTCCGGACATGCGTCGCTGGCGGTATTGCATCTGTAGAAAGGATCCTTTCCGCCTACGGAAACCCTCAGGCCTGGCACTTCAATATAGCCGACAGGATCAACCCTGTTGAGATAGTCAAAAGCATACTTCAGCCATTCCTGCTCCTCGGAATCATCCAGCTGGCTGAACCAGGATATCTCATCATACCCCCATACAAATGCATCGGACAGGCTGGAATCTCCGGGGACTCCCATCCCGAAGTTATCGAATTCCAGGATATATGGAAGTCTTTCACAATACCATCCGCTTGGAGTCACACCGGCTTTTGTGTATCCTATTATACAGTCGTTGAAACCTTTCTTGAGTTCAGCCTTGATAGGCTCACCGGACACTTCCTTTGCCCTGAGAGGGAATGAAGTAAAGTCGAAAAGATGGTTTCCGTCTATGACAATTCCACCGTTTGTAAGATGTCCGTCAAATATGACCGTACCTCTTCTGGCTTTTGTCGCTGCCGCTTGCCTTATTCTTGAGAAAAGGTCACTGAATCCGGCATAATCAGCGTCAGAATCTCCCATGGATGCCATCAGCATCACCTGTCCGAGATGGAATGCTTCAATGCCTATTTCCATGTATCTCACCGCCATGTAATAGAACCACATACGGGTTTCCTCCCGGGACATGTCCGGCACACATGTACCGTTTCCCCATTGACCGACGAATACATTGTTTTCATCTTTCATGGAATCAAAATTGAAATTGCGCTTTTCGGCAGTTTTACCGAAAGCCTCGAATACCCATTCAGGAACAGGTATGTCATTGACTTTGGTTGAAACTGTTTCAAACATGCCGGCCTGGAACATCAGGTCAGGATCCTTGGTGAGCATCCTGTCGATTTTTTCTTCAGCATTTCCGAGCCAGTCATCATTGAGGAAAAGCTCTTCATGGTTCCACACATAGATTGAGCGTCCTATGAATTTAGCGCCTATGTTAAGCAGCATCCTTTCGTCATCCTCTTTCCCGTAATCTCCGTCATTGCTGAGACCTTCGCTGCAGAGAAATTCCGCCTCTGTCACAGCTCTTGAGAGATAGTTGTTAAGCACTTCATGGGAAATCTTTCCTCCTGAAACTTCATAATTGCCGGTATTCGGCATCGGATCCGGCACTTCCGGGATTGCCGGCCATTCGGAAGTATCCCATTTCTTTTCACATGAGACAGCAAGGACTGTCAGGAAAGCCAGCAGGACTGTCTTCAGCAATATCGATATATCTTTCATAATATTCTACTCGTTTCAAAAAAGATCATGCTAAAATCTCAATACGGATGTCACAGTTCATTTATATCGTATGTGACACCACCGGACTCTATTTCAAATCGGGCATCGGCTGAAAATACCCCTGCACGGTACAAGTCGCCAAGCATGTCCAGTCCCACCTGGTCCTGGGTAGTCTCTACAGGGATGTAGCCGTCTGAAGAAGAACCGTTTCCTGTCACTGTCAGGTTGCCTCCGACTTTCTTCAGGCTCTCAAACCCTGCCAGGCCGTTCACTTTTCCGTTGTCGGCAATTGTAAGGTTTCCTCCTATTGACTCAATTGCCATCCCCTGGAAATTCCAGAAGTTCCCGTTGTTTCCAGAAACTGTCATGCTGCCTCCTACGGTTTTCAGCTTCTCGAAAGTCAGTCCGGACATGGCTTCCTGGACTCCGGTTATCGTCAGGTCTCCTCCGATGCTTTCAATCAAGGAAAGACACTGTCCAGAACCCCAGGTAGTTGCTATCTTAGGACAATTCTCAAAGACGAGGTCTCCACCTACCGTATCCACAAACCTGAACGCGTTAAGGTTCATGAGTTCCGGACAATTCCTGAAAATGATACTTCCTTCCACACGGAAACCAGAACCGTTCGTCTCCAGCATATTCTCTGTTGTCGTCAGGCCGCTGATGCCATCGACAGTCAGATTTCCAGCGACTTTCTCGACACGGAGCTTTAAAAAGGACATGTCGTTGTCCGAGATGACATCACCGTTGCCAAGGACAGTAAGGTCCTGTACGATTTCCATCCCTGCCGATCCATCTTCAGGCGCGAAAGCCAGAAGTTCATCCCTTCCTTTGATTACATAGCTCTTGTATTCTTCAGGCTCCGGTGCATTGAATTTCACATCCGTACCATCAGCGTATTTACATATGATGACCGCATCAGGACTTACGACTCCATTGTCTATCCAGGACTGTACCAGATCAAATCCTATACGCCCGTTGCCTGTCTCAAACAAGATACCTCCCGCAGACGGATCGGTGCCGTTGCCGGTAATGGTGACATTGCCGCCGATATGGGTAATCTTCTCCAGTCCGGCCAGGCCATTGATATGGTCATTGTCCGTATAAACAAGGTCATTGCCGATATAGGTAAGATTAGTCGACAGGTTCCAGAGGAAGCCGGTATACAGTTCAATACAGTTATGGTCAAGTGTAAATGTTCCACCTACCCTTTCAAGAGAATTGAATGCAAGCTGCTGCATTCCGCTGTTGCGTATGGTCAGGTCGCCGTCCACCTGTGTTATCTGCGCAAATCCGTTGCCCGGTCCCCAATGGACAAGATATGGAATGTTTTCAAGGACAAGGTCTCCCTTTATGTGTGTATATGCCTTGAATCCGTTTGTATTGAAGAATCTGTTGGTACCGTCTGTATCGGAGTTCTCCAGATTTCTAAGTATGATGCTGCCCTGACAGTCTATCTTTTCAAAGAACTGTTCAGTAGTGGTTATTGCGGCGCCGTCTATTGTCACCGTACCCTGGACAGTCTTTATCTTTGACGACAGGCTTACAAGTCCGGCATTGGTAAAGTTTTCGCCGGATATGGTAAGGTTCTTGACTATACCGGAAGATATGTTCAATGCAGCAGCTTCTGCATCAGACTTTATGTCGTAGCTGTACACGCCATCCTCCGACTCGCCCTGACCTATCAGTGACGGATCCGTAGCCGCCTTAGGATGATTGTTTGACAAAGTGACTTTATCTATGTCCAGAATGGCATTTGAAATGAGATATTTTATTACATTCAGTCCATAGGTATCTGGCTGGTCCGCCTTGTCTTCACCAAGGACAGAATTACCCGTCACAGTAAATCTGCCCGACATTTTCTTCAGGCTGAGGAAACCGCTTATATCTGTCAGTACAGGATTGTCTTCAACTTCAACATCCCCTATGCAGAACTTGAGCCCAAGCGAGCTTATGCTTTCCAGTTTAGGGTTGGCACTGATGCTGAATACAGTAGAGACAGAACTGAGGTTGTCCAACACCAGATCTGTAATGCCGGTATTCCTGATTGTCACCGATCCTGCAGCCTTGACATCCAATGACGTAAGATCGGTAATGTCTTCGCCTTCTATTATAAGACTGTTCAGAGATGAATGTGCCTGAAAGGCATTTACCTCGTCCTGTGACGACAGGACATAGTCCCCTTCATAGAGAGGTCCGGGACCTGGCACCACAGAGTCGCATGATGTCAACACAGGGGCAATTGCCACCACTGCAGCAGCTGCCGTTCCAATTATTCTATCAAATAGCGTTATCATCTTGTCTAGAGTTATTGTTGTGGATTAAGATCTGACTCCCTCTGCGGGGCCGGATAGAAATAAGCATATTTCGGCTGGAAATTCTTATTTGTAATATGCTCTTCATCTACACGTTTCAGACGTCTCAAGTCGTAGAGGCCATGCCCTTCAAATGCGAGTTCCTTGATTCTTTCCTGGATTACGGCCTCACGGAATTCTTCGACTCCCAGCCCTTTTGGAAGCTCCTGAAGGCCAGCCCTCTTCCGGACTTCATTGACCCACTTGTAGCCTTCTTCCGTAGGTCCGGCTGCCTCCGCATAATTCAGGGCGACTTCACCCATTCTGATCAGATAGACATTAGCACTTGTCCTGTTGGAATTGGAATAAGGGTCCGTATATTTCCTGCAGAAAGGATAGAAGAACTTGTTTACAAGGTTGTCACTGCTGGTCAGATTCGAAGGATCATACCTTGCGATCTCCTGTCCTTCCGAATTGTATATGACAGTCACCATGAGCTGTTTCCTCAGGTCGTCTTCTTCATATGTATCACGGAATTCATTGTCCACACGCATCACCTGATAAGTCGTCGGATCATTGAGTACCTTCATGACTTCTCCTCCTGGCGTAGGCTTCAGTGATTTTGAAATATATACATAGTCACTGGTCTGTATGCAGAAAAGCTGCGGGAGCTGAGAGTAAGTACCTTCCATGCCGCTTGCCTCCCTGTTCATGGATGTTATGAAGATATGCTCTGTGCCGTCTGCCTGATGCTCTACGTCATAGATATTCCCGAGGTCGGGATCCAGCATATAGGTAGACTGTCCGTTGAGCACTGCATCCGCATAGGAAGCAGCATTCTCATACATCTTTTCGGCATCACTGACCCATTCATATCCGGGTGCTCCGCTGGCCTTGGATGACGCAAGATAAAGATATACCCTTGACATGAGGGCCTGCGCAGCGACTTTATCCGCCCTTCCCTGACGTTTCTGGACAGGAAGAAGGTCTATGGCCGTCTCAAGTTCAGAAATTATGAATGACCAGACTTCACTTATCGGAGCGAAGTCGGCATATGAATCAGATACGCTCTCAACGGTATGTGACCTTATCGGCACACTTCCGAAATTAATCACAAGCATGAAATGATTGAAAGCTCTCAGGAAATGGGCTTCCCCGAGTATACGGTTTCTTGCACTTTCAGATATGTCAGTCATCTTCTCGACATTGTCGACAACTGAATTTGCACGAGCCAGACCTATATATGCAGTCTTGAAGAAATAAAGCACCTCATCACTAGTAGGCTGGACATCCCACTGGAACAGAGGAGATTCATCAGCCTTGCCATAGGATTTGTACTGATTTGTAGGCACATCACCCAGATAGAAGAGGAAGCGGCCGCAATATTCAATATAATTGAGCGGTACATAGGCATACATCAGAGCAGACTCGGCGTCCGCTTCTGTCTTGTAGAATGTCTTGTTGGAATATGTACCGTACGGCGTCTCTTCCAGACATGACGTCATTGCCGATGACAACAGCAAGACAATAGCAATATATTTGATTATTTTCATGACGGTATCAGAATTTAAGTTCAATTCCACCTGTTATCGTGCATACCTTAGGATATGCTACGCCTCCGATGCCATTCTCTCCGACCTCCGGGTCGTACTCTGTGACTTTAGAGAAAGTAACCGGATTATTTACACTGACATAGACTCTGGCATGATTGATTGCTCTCACCAGGCCTGACGGGATCGTATATCCGAGAGTAATATTCGAGATCCTCAGATAAGATCCGTCCTCGACAGACCATGATGAAGCATGGTACTGCCTGTCGTATCTCAGACTCGGGCGTTCATTGTTAGGATTCTCAGCAGTCCATCTGCCTTCCTGAAGCTTAGGAGAAGAGAGCTTGCGGTACGAGAATATGTCATTGCCGTAGACCGCATACATCATGACTGAAAGATCAAGGCCTATCCTGTGGGAAAGTGAAAGATTGAGACTCGCAGTAAAGTCAGGATTAGGATCGCCGATTATCTGCCTTTTCGAAGGATCAAGAGTTCCGTCAGGATTCAGGCCGACATAGTTGAGTTCTCCAGGTCTGGTGTTCTTGCTTGTGCCGTCACCCTGAGGAGTCTGGATGATGCCGTTGACCATATAGCCGTAGAAAGAGTTTACAGGATATCCTATTGCAAGGACATTGAGGAAGGCATCATTGTAGACACCTCCGCCATACTGCGTATAGCAGATCCCGTTAAGGTCCATGGTAAACCCTGAATTTTCAGTCGTACCTATCGCAACCACCTTGTTGCGGTTCATGCTGAAGATTCCCGTTGCACTGAAATTCCAGTCTCTTGTGGACACTATATGTCCTGTCAAAGACATTTCGAAACCATTGTTGTTGATTTCCCCGTCATTTACCCACACTGTATCAAAGCCGGTACTTGGAGCAAGATACTGTTTGCGGAGAAGGTCGGTCGTCCGTTTATAATAATAGTCAAGCGTCAGGTTCAGGCGGCCTTTGAATATCGACATGTCAAGGCCTACGTCAAGCTGTGAGGTCTTTTCCCACGTCAGGTCCATATTTGCCATTCCGGCATAGGTGACATATTGGTTGACCCTTCCTTCCCTGCCGTCCTGGTAGCCTATTCCATATACCATATGCTCTTCGCCTTCATCCCAATAATAGTCGGATCCGAATCTTTCGAATGTCTGATAAGGAGAAATCCCCTGGTTTCCCGACAGTCCGAAGCTTGCTCTGAGCTTAAGCTGATCAAAGAAATTCAGACGTTTTATCCAAGGTTCCTCTTCCATTTTCCAGCTGATTGCACCGGATGGGAAGAAACCCCATTTATGTCCTGGTCCGAATTTGGACGAACCGTCCGCCCTGGCAGTAAAGGTGAAGAGATAACGGTCAAGAAGAGTATAATTGATTCGCGTAAATGCAGATGCCAGCATTTCCTGAGACTTGTACGTTGACGTCAATATTGTCTCCGCTCCGGATATCACTTCATCTTCAAGAGTTGAATTCGTGAAACCTCTTCCTGTTATGGTCGAGCCGCGGCTTGTACCGGTCTCGTAGCTTCCTCCCATCATCACTGAAAACGCATGGCTGCGGACAGTCTTGTTGTAGGTCAGATAAGCATCGGCCGTAAGGTTTGCATAAGTAGACTCACTGTTTCCTCCCTCTCCATCATAATTATCTCCGGCAAGGGTATATTCAGGAGGATTGAAGTATGCAGAACGGCTCTGCTCAGCCCTCACATTGCCTGAAGCTGTAAATTTCAGGCCTTCGATGATATCCCAGTCCAGACCGACAGTAGCATATCCGGACATATTGTCCATCTCATTCTTGATTTCATTGTTGATCATGGCTGTATTTCCATAATCTTTCTCGTTGGCCTTGAAATACGATCCGTCTCCGTTATACACAGGCCACAGCGGATTCCTTGAATAGCTCGTACCGTTGTTATAGGTCCTGAACCCTCTGACAAATCCGGCCTTTGTACGCAGCTTGGCATGTGACGCCACCTGGCTGTCATACGACATATCCAGGGAAATCTTGCTGTAGTCATCATTGTACTGCATTCCTTCGCCATCATAGTATCCGAGACTGACATAATATCTGTTGCCGTTCTTACTTCCTTCGACACCGACATTATAATCCTGTGTGACAGCAGTACGGAAAACATAGTCGGCCCAGTCTGTCCTGTATGGCCATTCTCCGCTTTTAATTTCAGATATGGACGGATAGTATGTTCCGTCAGACCAGATCTTGCCGGTATACGGGCCTTCGGCTCCGCCGTTTTCGTACGACTCATTTTCAAGCCTTGCCATCATCACCGGGTCGCGCCAGTAGTCGAGTTTCCGGCTGAAGACCCCAACTCCGACTTTTGCGTTGAACCATACGTTGCTATGTTCTTCCGCACCGTTCTTTGTTGTGATCATTATGACACCGTTGGCTCCTCTGGAACCATAGATCGCTGTTGCCGATGCATCTTTGAGGACCTCTATCGATTCGATTATATTAGGGTTTACACTCGTTAGATTCCCGGCATCACCCATAGGCACTCCATCGACCACCATGAGAGGGGAATTGGATCCGTTGATTGAACTGATTCCCCTGACGCGGACTGTCACTCCTCCTTGAGGATTGTCATTCGAATTGTCGATGACCGTCAATCCGGCGACGCGGCCCTGCAGCATCTTGTCTATGGACGCCGCTGACGTTATTACCACGTCCTCAGCCTTGACTGATGCCACGCTGCCGGTCAGATCTGACTTTTTCATTGTACCGTATCCGACAGCGATTACTTCATCAAGCATTTCAGCATCAAGAGACAAGGTCACATCGACAGATGATCTTCCGGAAACCGGGACCTCTGCATTGCGGTAACCGAGACAAGAAAACAAAAGTACATCGTCTGCTCCGGCTTCAATATGGTAGACTCCGTCCGAATCTGCGATTACGCCTATTGAGGATCCCTTTATCATTACGGATGCTCCAGCAACAGGTGCATAATCAGGCTCCCCGGTGACCGTACCTGATACCGTCACCGTCTGTGCCGACAAGATCTGGCTGCACAGCAGGAACGGGAGCAGCAGAAACAATAATCTATTACTGTTCATTTCAAGCAAGAATTAGTGTTAATAAAATGTGTCGCAGATTGCCCTGATTGTTTCAGTCACAAAGTTAGAATAAAGAGCAATAGTTTTGTGATGATATATTGACAAATAATGACTTTATTTAGTCATTATAGCCAGAAGGCAAGTTATCGCCCAGAATATTGTTCATTACAAATATCGGCCAAATATCTACAACATATAATATATATAAGTCTAACATATAAAACATTCAAATATTACACGACAAGCACATTTCTTAAGACATTATTATGGTATATCTACAAGACAAACAGTTATAGGCAACAAGAAAAACATAATCTTGTCAACATATCACGCATTATTGATGATATTTCATCATTTTCAGACACATATATCAGCTATCTTTGCAAAAGATTGATTTCGCAGAAAGCCCTGAAGCAAAAATCAATTTATCATGTTAGTTCCTTTTCACGAAATGATTAAGGACGCCCACCTCAGACACTATGCGGTAGGCGCATTCAACTGCCTCAGCGTTGAAAATGCCATAGGCGCGATTTCCGCCGCTGAGAACCTGAACTCCCCTATTATCCTCCAGCTCGCGGAAGTACAGTTTCCGCAGGCCCCGATGGAACTCCTTGCACCCGTATTCCTGACAGCGGCAAAACGGGCAAGGATCCCTGTTGCTGTCCACCTTGACCATGGGCAGAGCCTTGAAACCTGCATCCGTGCGATACAGGCAGGATTCAATTCCATTATGTTTGACGGAGCCGACCTTCCGTTTGAAGAAAATGTTCGGATAAGCAGTATCGCCGCAAAACTTGCCCACGCTTGCGGTGTCGACATGGAAGCAGAGCTAGGCAAGGTAGGCGATGCCTCCAGCGCTCATGGCGGGGCTCCGTGCGACGGTGACATATTCACAGACGTGTCAGAAGCGATGGAATTTGTTTCCAGAACCGGGACAGATGCACTTGCTGTCGCTATCGGAAATCTCCACGGCAAATACATATCAACTCCCCAGCTCAACATCGGAAGGCTGCAGGAACTTGACGGCGCACTGGACATACCTATGGTCCTGCATGGAGGAAGCGGCACAAGCACAGAGGACTTCAAGGCATGCATCAAGAACGGCATCAGCAAGATCAATGTAGCTACCGCCATCCAGACTGCCGTAGCAGACAAGATTTCAGAATATGTCCGCTCCGGAGTGAACCATAGCTACATCACCATGAAGAGCCTCATCATCGAGGCCTCTGAAGAAGCCGTAGCTTCACATATCCTTCTGTTTGAAAGCAACGGCAAGGCTTAGGAGGGAAGAGATGGGACGCAATGGAATAATTTCAGCGGGCAACTGGCTGGTCGATACTGTAAAAACGATTGACGCATTCCCTGCACAAGGGAATCTCACTACAATACGGCACATCGATACAGGACTCGGAGGATGCTCGCACAATGTGCTTGCAGACATTGCAGGCATGAAGACGGGCATACCGCTTTATGCAGGCGGATATGTAGGCAATGATGAAAACGGCAGGTATGTCCTGTCCGAAATCAGAAGGCTAGGGATAGACGGGAAGTTCATGCACATCTCGGACGAAGTACAGACTTCATATACAGACGTCATGTCCGAAGCCGGAGGGAAGAAGACCAGGACATTTTTTCATTTCAGAGGGGCAAATGCCCTATTGTCTCCAGAAGACATAATGGGGATGGACTGCAATGCAAAGATTTTCCATCTCGGATACCTTCTGCTGCTTGACAAGCTTGACGCTGAGGACCCTGACTTCGGGACAGGTGCAGCAAGGGCGCTTCATGGACTACAGGAAAAAGGATATCTTACCTCAGTCGACCTGGTGTCCGAAGAAAGCGACAGATTCAGAAAAATAGTATCTCCATGCCTGAAATATATTGATTTTCTCATAATCAATGAGATTGAAGCCGGAGCAATATGCTGCCGGAACCTCCGGGGAGAGAACGGTGAGATACTTCTGGAAGACGTAAAGGCATGTGCTGACGAACTGATTAATGCAGGAGTCAGAAATTCCTGCATAATCCATTTCCCTGAAGGAGGTTTTGCGATGGACAAGGACGGGAACAGATGTTTCTGCCCTTCAGTAAAGGCTGAACGGGGAGAAATCGTGTCAACTGTAGGTGCCGGTGATGCATTCTGTGCAGGAATGCTTGTAGCTCTACACGAAGAAATGCCGCTGGACGAAGCACTGAAAATCGCCAATGCATCTGCCAGATTCAATCTTTCCAGCCCCACCAGCACCGGAGGTGCCCCAGACATGCAGACAATCATGAATTTCATTAAAGAAAACTATTAGACAGAATATTCCATGAAACGATCAGAAATCAACAGAATAATAGAATCATCAGCCGAATTTCTATCAGAGAACCGCTTTTTTCTCCCTGAATGGGCCGGCTGGTCTCCTGAGACATGGGCCACAAAAGGAAAGGAATGCAGAGAAATAAAGGACAATTGCCTCGGATGGGATGTCACCGATTTCGGCAAAGGAAGATTTTCCGAAGAAGGGCTCACTCTCGTCACTATCAGAAACGGGAATCCTGCAGCAGACAAAAAGCCTTACTGCGAAAAGATCATGATAGTCAGAGAGCATCAGATAACTCCTATCCACTTCCATTGGTACAAGATGGAAGATATAATCAACAGGGGCGGAGGTGACCTGTGCATAAAAATATGGGAATCTGACAGTGAAGAAAAAATGATAGAAGGGACAAGAACAATGGTCCAGATTGACGGCATAAGCACATCTGTGATATCTGGAGAAACTTTCAGGCTCAGACCCGGACAAAGCATCACATTCACTCCAGGACTATATCATACTTTCTGGGCAGAAAACGGCACATGCATGGCCGGAGAAGTCTCGACTGTAAATGATGACGCAAATGACAACAGATTCTATGAGCCATTGGGAAGATATCCGGCAATTGAAGAAGACGAACCGGCCAGATATCTGTTGTGCAACGAATACCCTGAATTGAAATGATCAGAAACAGAGAAATAATCCCATTGACATGGGTAATAGGATATTCCGGAGAAAAAGACAAAAGCCCGGAAGAATTTGTTCCCGCCAAGGTCCCCGGAGGCGCCCAGCTTGACATCGCTGCGTCAAAGGGTTATCCGGACTACCGCATAGGAGACAACTTCCGTCTTTTCAAATGGATGGAAAATGTCTTTTTCACATACAGGACCGATTTCAGGAAAATGCCGGAATATGACGGCAAAGAAGTATGGTTTGTCACAAAAGGAATCGACTATGCATATGAAATCCGTCTGAACGGCCGTACAATACTGAAAAAAGAAGGCATGTTCTCGCCATCAGAAGTTCGCATTACCGACATGCTTCTGGAAGAAAACAGGCTTGAGGTCATCATTGACAGGATTCCTGTACGGGAAGGCATGCCGGAAGACAGAAGCCAGGCATCAGCCAGTGTAAAACCGGCCTCAAGCTACGGATGGGACTGGCATCCCAGGCTTGTACCTTCCGGAATCTGGGACGAGACAGGGCTTCAGATACGGCCCAAAGCCAGCATCAGTGACATAAGCGTCACATACGACCTCAATGAGGATATGACCGTTGCCGATGTTCATGTCTCAGCCGTATGCAATGGAATATCTGAAGAAGATATGATCAATGTCTCAATCATCGATATGGAAGGAGACATAGTATGCACCGGGAAAGCTCCCGCTTCCGAAGGCAAGGTCGGGCTGACGGTCATGAATCCTGATCTATGGTGGTGCCACGACCAGGGAACACCATATCTTTATGAAGTCAGGACATCACTTGTCGCCGGTTCAACGCAAAAAGGAAGCGATAAAGACTATGATACCGGATCCGGATATACAGTTGAGTCATACTCCAGGCATATAGGGTTCAGACGTGTGAGGCTTGTAATGAACGCAGGTGCATGGAACAAGCCGGAAGGATTTCCGAAAAGCAGGAGCGCAGCACCGGCCCAGATCGAGCTCAACGGGAGAAGGATATTTGCGAAAGGGACCAACTGGGTGTCCCCGGAGATATTTCCAGGACGCATAACGGATGAACGATACCGGCTTCTTCTTGACCTTGTACTTGAAGCCAATTTAAACATAATCAGATGTTGGGGCGGCTGCATAGTCAACAAAGACAGTTTCTTCGAGATCTGTGACAGGGCCGGCATTCTCGTATGGCAGGAATTCCCTCTGGCATGCAACTGCTATCCCGACGACAGGAAATACCTTGATATTTTGGAACAGGAAGCCGTTGCCATAATATCAAGGCTACGCGAACATCCGTGCATCAGCATCTGGTGTGGAGGCAATGAGCTGTTCAACAGCTGGTCAGGCATGACAGACCAGTCGCTCGCCTTGAGAATGCTGAACAGCCTGTGTCTGTCATTGGCTCCGGACATACCTTTCATACCGACTTCTCCACTTGAGGGAATGGGACATGGCAACTACCTTTTCAGATGGGAAGGCAAGGATATTTTCCAGATGATGGGATCCAGCAGCTGCACCGCATATTGCGAATTCGGTATCCCATCGTTGTCACCGATAAGGGTACTCAAGGGAATAATTCCGGAAAATGAGTTCTTCCCCCCTGCAGCAGGCACAGCATGGGAGACACATCATGCATTCGGTGCCTGGGACGGAGACCATGACACATGGCTAGGAGAAAATGTCATTTCATTTTATTTCGGGCCGTCAAAGGACATTGAAGAACTTTATGAAAGGAGCAGCCTGCTTCAATGCGAAGGATATAAAGCCATATTCGAGGAAGCACGAAGACAGAAGCCCCACTGTTCTATGGCATTGAACTGGTGTTTCAACGAGCCATGGCCAACTGCGGCGAACAACTCGATCATATCATATCCCAACATATGCAAGCCGGCGTTCCACGAAATAGCAAAAGCCTGCAGGCCAATATGTGCCAGCGCCCGTTTCAGTAAATTCCAATGGATGGAAGGAGAGACGCTGGACTGCGGACTCTGGCTCCTGAACGACTCCCCGTCCCACGTTGAAGCACTGGAAATAGATGTATTCATTTCATGCAGGGAAGACAGACGTCATCTGCTGCATTGGGAATGTCCGCCATCCGGTCCCGATGAAAATATCATCGGCCCTGTAATACGGACCGTATTGCCAGAATGGGACGGATGCAGTATTTTCACAATTGGAATATCGGTAAAAGGACATCCGGAAATGAATTCTGAGTACAGGCTTGCATACAGGAAAAGGCCCGGAAAGACAAACGGGACAGCTGCAATGAACAGGACACCTGATACATTCTGACCACAAGATATACAATAGAGCAATAATCCATTAACGATATATATATGAATATGTTGAAAGGAGAAGTCACGATACTGGAAAAGATAGGATACGGACTTGGAGACACAGCATCTTCGATGTTCTGGAAACTGTTCGGAACGTATCTGATGTTCTTTTATACAGATGTATTCGGCATTTCGGCAGCAGCTGCCGGAACCATGTTCCTTATCACAAGGATATGGGATTCGTTCATAGATCCAGCTGCAGGGATAATCGCAGACAGGACAAGAAGCAGATGGGGCAAATTCAGGCCCTATCTGCTCTGGTTCTCTGTACCGTTTGCAATATTCGGCACACTTGTCTTCTACACGCCAGGATTCGAAGGAGGAGGGAAACTTATATGGGCATACGTCACCTATGGTATAATGATGCTGGTGTATTCCGCCATCAACGTGCCGTATGCTTCTCTGCTAGGAGTGATGACAAGCGACCTGAAGACCAGGACTGCACTATCGTCATACAGAATGATATTCGCATTCATAGGCAGCATACTGGCATTGCTGCTGATTGAGCCTCTGGTAAGGATTACCGGCAACGGAAATCCTCAGAAAGGCTGGCTGTACGCTACAGGAATACTCGCAATCCTCGCTTGCATTCTGTTCTTGTTTACCTTCTTTTCTACCAAAGAAAGAATAAGACCGGTAAAAGAAAGCCAAAATTCATTTAAAGATGACATATCTGACCTGTTGCACAACAAGGCATGGTGGATATTGCTTGGCGCATGCATCACAGCGGTGATATTCAATTCAATACGAGACGGAGCCGCTGTATATTATTTCAAATATTACGTATCCGGAGACAATTCTCCGCTGCAGCTGGGTTCAGGAATTTCAGCGACTTCACTGTACCTGACAATCGGACAGGCAGCCAACATTGCCGGGATATTGCTTGTGACGCCTGTTTCAGCGAAAATCGGCAAGAAAACAACATTTTTCTGGGCGACTATGCTGGCAGCTGTCCTCAGCATCGCCTTCTATTTCGTCAAGAGCACTGACTTTCTCACCATGATGATTCTCCAGGTGTTCATCAGCGCTTGTGCAGGAAGTATCTTTCCGCTGCTGTGGAGCATGTATGCAGACATTGCAGACTGGTCAGAACTCCGTACCGGAAGACGTGCCACAGGACTCATATTCTCTTCATCTTCGATGTCACAGAAATTCGGATGGGCGATCGGCGGCACAATGACAGGCTGGATCCTGGCATATTTCGGATTTGAGGCCAATACGGTACAGGACAAGGAGGTCCTTGAAAGCATCCGGAACATGATGAGCATGATACCGGCAGCAGCCGCTTTAATATCCTGCCTATTCATGGCATTCTATCCGTTGACTGAAAAAATCATGGGTGATACGGAGACCAAGCTTTCACTGCTGCGTAATTCTTCAAAGGCCGAATAAGATACAATTCCAGATAAATGGCAAGCCGCTTCATCTCACGGCTTCATTACAACATCTTCCAGCTTCACCGCCTGGAAGACGATCTGTGACACGCTGCCTTCGTAGAGGATGCCGACTGTCTCCTCATCGATCATTGTCATGCAGGAATAGCCCCATCCCTCTTCCTCATCCAGCAGGAGGGAATTCTCCGGCAGCCATGTCATGCCGGAATCCAGGCTCGCCTTTATGGTCAGATGGTTGCGTCCAGAGTGCGTGTCCGGATTGGAGAAAAGCAGAATATCTCTTCCAAGCACGTTACTGGATGCAGGGACACGGAGCAGACCTGCCATGCACACCGGCTCCCTGAGCTTGAGCGAAGACGGATGAGCGGTCCATGTGCGGCCAAGGTCAGCGGTGGTGCACACTATCCTGCCAGTACGGAGATTGTTCCTCATGTTGAGCATCAGGACTCCAGGCTCTATTTCCGCCACCTGCGACTCTGTGGTATTGGTCCATGCTCCTCCGTGACAGTGCCAGGTCTGTCCGTGGTCGGTACTGTACATGATACCGGCACTAGGCACCCTGTCCGGACCCACAAACTGTATCGGGAACACAAGAGTGCCGTCTGCCATGCAGATGCCTCTGCCCGGCCCCTGAAGAGTAAAGCGCCAATGTTTCTCCTTCACATGGCGGGTGATGTTCCTGGGGACAGACCATGTGCGTCCGTCATCCCTGCTGCTTGTGAGCATCAGCTGTGCAGTGGTCTCCGGGCTGAATCCGTCCCCTACCTGGTCCCAGGCGCGGTCGTTCCCGAGGCCATAGGTCCATACTGCGACGACAAATATCTCCCCTGTCGCCTCGTCGACAAGGACGCAAGGGTCTCCGATGCCGTTCTGTGCGTCAGGAAGCCCTCCCCAGCGGCCCATGTCCATGATGGTCTTCATCTTCTCCCAGCTGCGGCCTCCGTCTGTGCTGCGGCTCATGCCTATGTCGATGTCTTCCTGCAGGTCGAGCGATGTGCGGTGGCGGATGTCATATACAGCGATAAGGGTCCCTTCCGGAGTGGTCACCAGACCCGGGATCCTGTATGCGAAGACCCCGTCATCGCCATGGTTGCGCAGAGCCTGGGCAAGACGCCTTTCTGCACTCCTTCCATTCCGACAGCCATCCGCCTCGCGTTCACTTTCGCAAGTTCTGTTTTTGACGTCACAGGTCAGGTCCTCTTCATCACAAAGAGGTTTGCCATTATAGAGGAATTCCACGGGCGAGCCATTGACAGAGACTCCGGTCACCTCAAGGGTGTAGACCATCGACAGGTCCGAGATCTTCTTCGGGTCGATGCTGATGCTCACATAGAACCAGTTCCGACCTCTGGTCAGCTTCTGGCCGGAAGGCAGGAAAAATTCCGCAGGTCCTGTCGAGGAGGAAGAAACAGGCCTGATGCAGCTCTGCTCTATAGCATAGTGAGGATCGGCATACAGCATCTGGATGGAGCCTGTCTGGGACCAGAGGGTCTTCATCGCATAGGAGGTAGTCCGGGAAAGCACAGCAGACATTGTCCCGGTGTACATGAGCCTGAGGTCACGCACAGCACGCAAAGGAATCCCGGACAGTCGCACTCCGACCCCGTCGAGGACATGAGCGTCTTTCTTTATGGAAGTATCCCCTGCTCCGGACAGACAGCCCGGCTCCACACCGGCAGGACATTCAACGCAGATCTCAGCGACTACATTATATTCCTGGCCGAGTACGGTAGGCACATGCACATCCATCACATTTGCTTTGATTGCCACTGGAGAAATCCCGGACTGGGAGCCCGAGACGGGGAAAGACGGTACAGCTGCACAAGAAGAGACATTCCCGGCAGAAGTAAAGTCCGTAGACAGAAAGACTGCAGCAGCAGAGGCTGCCATGTAGATGAAAGGAAGGGCAGCACGCATGGCGGCCGCATAGAATCTTGAGGCTATCATTGTGAAATAATCATGTGGTCATAGAGCAGCAGAATTCCGTTCTGCTCGGGTTACCCTACAAATCTAAGTATTTTTCTATCCAGAACCAAGCGAAGGCCCCGCATAGCCCGGGGGACCGGCCAAGTTCAAGGGTTCTTATATAAAGCAAAGGCCCCGCATAGCCCGAGACCGGCCAAGTTCAAGGGACCTCATATAAAGCAAAGGACCGGCATCCTGGCCGGCACAAGATAAAACAAGGGACCGGCCGTCTTGGCCGGTCCCAGGGATCAGATATCAGAACTATACTAACCGAATGAACGTCCGGATTATGGAAGGCTGATTGAGATACATGCCAGACAGTCATAGTTGCCGTCTGCAACGTACATGTACATGGTGTCGCCGCTGCCAGGGACGGTAAGCAGGATGTCGCTGCTTGCTCCGACATCGGTGAAAGCTGCACCTCCTGTGATGTCAGAAGAAGGGATCTTGATGATCTCATGCACGTCTGACATGTCGGTGATGTCTATCAGGTGCGCTTCCGGGCAATTGCCCCAGCTGAAGTGCGCACCCGACCCATAGGCGACATAACTTGCCCCGCCAAATTCAGCTGTTGAGAGACAGTTGTAGTTCTCGTTGCCGGCAGAGCCTGTAGCATATATTGACTTCCATGTATTCTGCGTGCAGTCTCCGCAATACTGGAGAGAATAATCACCTGTATAGCCTATATAAAGGAGTCCGTCAGAAAGATCGTCGGACACAGGGGCCGTACAGAGGGACTGAGGGTTCCATACTATACTTTCACCTGCAGGAGCTGCTCCGGAAAACTCTTCCGAGACAGTGCCGTTCTCAACCTGCCATGCCACCCAGTACTGGCTCACATCGACTGATGCTGTCAGAGCGGCCTTTCCGTGGATATCCCCCTTTACCCTGAGATTACCCATAGATGTGCTGTAGATGGCATTGTGCTCGTATGACAGGACAAGCTGAGGCGAGTCGGTGAGGCTCTTCATCGTGTAGACGTTGAATGTGCTGCCGTATGCGGCATTGGCGGCGAAGATGATGTTGCCGGCATCGTCGTTTGTCAGGGACTCGACCTTCAGGCCTTCAGGGATATTGATGTCCATGAGGTATTCACCGGTGAGGCGGTCTACAGCAAAGACTGACGATCCTGTGGAGACGAGGAGATAGTCGCCAGCCTCGGCAAATCTTATGATCGGAGCCGAAAGAGTCTTGGAGTAGGATGCGAAGGTCTTTGTCCAGAGCACCTTGACTTCAGCTATACCTGTCTGGGTGAACGTCACTGTGGCACCGTATCCTTCTACGTCGGTAGTGATTGCAACAGAGGCTGATCTTGTTGCCATTGTGGCATTCTCATCGACTTCATAAATGTATGTACCGTCATCAGAAGACTTGAGTCTTATCCAGTCGGACTGGATTTTTGCCACCTGGTAAGCGAAGTTGGAGTTGACTGTGAAAGATACTTCCCCACCGTTCTTGTCAATGTCTATGGCCTGAGGGCTGACCTCAAACACTCTGGTCTTTGCCTCCTGGGTGACTGTAATGGTCTCGGTGATGTCGCCGCTGGTGACATAGATATGTCCTGTGCGGGTATTTTCAAAGTCTTCAGCCGGAGCCACATTGAAAAGGATTTCCGTGGTTTCGAGAGCCTTGCTGGCAGGGGCAGCTGTAATCCAGCTCTTGGCAGCTTCTTCGATGCTGTACTCATACTCGACATTGGCTATTACTTCTATCCGCACTTCTCCACCTTCTTCAGGCATATCGAAACTGCCGGATGTGACTGTCAACGAATTCTTCTGTTTCTGGGTAACGTTAACGGTCTCTATCGCTCCGCCAGCCTTGATGTCAAAGGTAAATGACCTGTCGTCATATCCATCGTTTCTGAGGGCAGTAACGGTGATGACATTCTCACCGGCGGATCCACTGGTCGGAGTGATAGAACTCCACGAATAGGACGAAATGTCAGGGACATTGGCTGTCCAGTCACAGTTTGTGGTGAATGTGATTTCCGCTGTTCCGCCGGCAGAGGAAATCACAGGTGTAAGTGTAGATTCCGGGGACACTTCAATCTGGCCGTTCCCTTCATTTAGTTCCTGGCATGAGACTGCCAGCAAAGCCAGTGAAAATATCAAGATATGTTTACTGATGTTCATAACTGTTGTTTTTGCATTGGTTATTGTTTGCCGGGGGTCATTCGACTGTCGACAGATATCTGTCGAATCCTTGTCTGAAGGCATCCCAGTAGTTGTACATTTTTATGTGGCAGAGGTCAAAGACGAAAAATCCGTCGCTCGGTGTGATGCATGCGTCGATTGCGTCTGGGATCAGGGCATACTGACCGCCTTCTGTCCATCCTGTGCTGTTGCCTATGTCAGGTCCTCCGGCGAAAACAGTGTCGCCCATAAGAAGATCCCTGCCTTGCTCGCAGAAGCCCTGCATCGTCCATTCTCCGTGGCCATAGATGTTGTCTGTACTTGCATAGGCACCCAGGAACATGAAGTCACAATGGTCGGCATAGCCATAGTCCTTGTAGCGCGGAGAAGCCCAGGAATAGTCCCTTGAGGTATCGTACTTCGGACTTGCCCAGTTGACTCCGGAACTGTAGTAGGTCGAATACCATGCCCCCACATACACACCGAAACGGATATCAGGATTGACCGTATGCACCTTGTCGGCTGCCTTTACGACGAAATCATGGATGACCTTCACCCTGAACTCAAGCCACTGGAGGAAGAGGTCGGACATCTCCCCAGGAAGGGAGTATGAGCCCGGAGCCATCACATCGTCAGGCCATACGCTGACAGAGCGGCCGATGTATTCCTCAAACTTTGTCCTGGAGATGTCAGAGAAGTCACTCATCAGGCCGTAGTCGTCATAGCGGCAGCGGTCGAGCACTATACCGTCCAGGTCATACCCGGCAAGGTCTCCGATTATGGCCAGTACATATTCCTGGGCATGGTCATCGGCCGGATTGAGGAACTTCGGACCATAGTCAACGGAGTCATCCATGAGGTCCATGGTGTTGGTGACGCCGCCTTCCGCATTGATGGACGATGCCCAGCTTTTTCTTGAGTGGTCACGGAAAAGCATCCCGTCACTTCCAAGACCGTATGGACATAGATATCCACCTACAAAGGTATTAATGCTGGCATTGACTCTGAGTCCGAGATCATGTCCCGCATCAATGAATGCCTGGAGATAATCAAATGATGATGTCCTGTCAAGCCATACGTAGCCATGGTCAGTCCATGCATCGACTCTCTCAAGAGGATCGGCGACAGTGGATCTGAACAGCACATCTCCGCTTGTCGGACGCACATCGACAATGACATCTGTAAAACCTGCATCCTTTATCTTCTTCATGTCGGAGATGATGTTTTCCTCACTATTGGCATAGTCTGCGAAATTTGCCGCGGCATCAATCCACACATATCTCGGCTTGCCGATGATCCCGTCATCCTCAGTGCCGCTGCCATTGCCGTCACCGCTGCCGTCACCGTCTTCATCTCCTTCGCCTCCGTTTCCGTTCCACTCAGGATTCCATGGCATCGGATCGGCCTTTTCCCGGCAAGAAGAGACGGCTGATGCCGCAGCGGCGGCAATGAGCAATATCAAAAGCGTTTTTTTCATCTGTTGTCTGCTGTTGTAAACTGTCAAAATACAAATGCTGCTGTTTATACAAGAATGAGCGTCAGCGCTGCATGAGCATCACTGTGCTTGCCACACTTCTCTGCGCTCCGTCGGACGGCTTTATTGTCTCATGGCCGTTGACAAGCATGCAGCTGGAGCCACCTCCGTCAAGGTTGACTGCCTGAGTACAGCCGAGGTCCAGGAGGACATTGGCCACATCCTCCGTGAGCAGTCCTGCCACTCCTTCGGTCATCTGGCGACCTTCGCAGACGAAGAGGATCATCCTTCCGTCGGAAGTCGTGCCTATGGCAGTCCTCGGCTGGTCACTGTCAGGGGCTATGCCTGTCGGCCCGTCGAAGAGTTCCTCAACATACGTGTTGCGGATGACTCCGTCACGGATGAGAAGAGGTCCTCCGCCGATAGCAGTCTCTGCCTCGAAGGTCTCTGCCCCTTCCGGGAAAGACGCCGAAGGCTGTGCGGCCGGAGCCGATGACCACGAGTTGGAAGCAGGCTCAGGATAGGCATAGTGGGCAGCTGAGGACACATAGTATGTCCAGCATGCCTCGAAACTGCCGTCCTTGTGCTCGACGAATGCTGCCCTTGTCGGGTAATAGATCGTGAGCCAGTCCTCGGAGGCATAGTTGATGTTCGGAGAGAGGAGCTTGCCGTTCCTCACTGCCAGGCTGGAAGTATAGTACTTGCTGCCCGACATGTAGAAGAAGCCGCCGTTGATGACGACAGCAGGCTGCCCGTTCCCTTCCGCTCCATAGACTTCGGACGGAGTCATGAACGGCTCGTCCGTACCGTCTGATTCCGGATCAGAAATGCTCCAGATGTCATATCCGGCTTTGGAAAGATCTGCGACAGCGATATATGCTATGGCATTCTTTCCTTCAAGCTGCTCCGGAGAGCGGTATATGGCTATCCCTTCAGGAAGAGCTCCGAATTCATCCTCGACATTTTTCCAGCCCAAGGACACTATGTCCGGGTTGGTCTCGGTCTGTTCAGGCTCGGGCTCCGGTATCTCTCCTGTCCCGGAGTCCGGGTCCGGCCATGCCCACTGTGGGGCATTGCCGGAAGGTTCCGAACATCCGGCAGCAGAAAGAATCCCTGCCAGAGCAAGCGATGCTATGATTGTCTTGTATAACATTGCCGATATTGTATCTGTAAAGTATAACCTTACCGTTTGATGCAGTCTGCGGAATATCCGCCTATCACACCGCAGTTGTGGTCGTAATAGTAAATATAGAGCATGAAGCCGTCGGCCGATGGAGCGATCAGGACATCACCTGCAGCGCATCCTGCAGCTGCCTGCTGATACCACTCTATGGAGTCGTTGGCAAGTACTGCATCGTTGCTTACGATAGAGTTTGGATTGGCCATGTCGTAGAGATAGAGCTTAGGACCGGCACCCCACATCGGGAAGTGGCTTGTGATAAGCCATGCCACATACCTGGCGTTGTTGAACGTCTTGGAGTCAAGCGTGTTGGAGTTGTAGTTGCCGCTTGCTATATCTGCGGCTAGACTCAAAGGCATCTGTGCGCCTATCGAGAGACTTCCGTTGACCCATGTAATCTGGTTGTCCGAGTAGTATGACAGGTAGTATCCGTCGGCTGGATCCGGGGATGCAGCGACAACAGTCGTGTTGTTGACAGGGGCTGTGCTCCATGCAAGGCCTGTTGAAGTGATGTCCTTCACTTCGACAGACGCTACTGCTCCGCTGCGTACTGTGATTACAGTGAAGCGGCTGCTTGTTGTAGCCCCTTCAACACCCTCGTTGGTGATGACGATCTGGGCATCAGAGTCAATGCTTCCGATCACCTTCATCTTGTAACCCATAGGGATATCTGTGCTGTTTGTAAACGAATGGAAGAGCACAGGTGCCTCGGTCACTGAAGCTGTCCTCCAAATGTTGACGGTCTCTCCGCCTGCCGCATGGTTGCAGATCAGCATATTGCCGGTCTCATCGCTTGCGATTGCCGCAGCTGTTGCAGTTCCGAGATTGATCTCACCTTCACGGACTCCTGTGATGCTGTTGAGATAGACAGGTGTAGTGCCGTTGCCGAAGCTTACCACAAGCTTGCTTCCTATCATTGCCATCGTAGGATAGACTGTCTCGGTGTATGCAGGGAAGCTCAGGCGGCTTGCCGGGTCGAAGTTGAACAGAGGTGTGACTGTAGTGCTGTTGAAGCCGTAGTCGATCTTCTCAGGCACTTCCTTGACCACTGTCCAGGTCGATGTGGTCTTGCCGTCATGGGCTGTCACCGTGAATTCCACCGGTGAATTGTAGTCATGAGGCTCCGCAGGGTCAGGAGAGATTGTGGCATGTGCCGAGATCTGTACCTGGGCCGTGCAGGAAGAAAGGTCGTCCGCAGACACGAGGGAAACCTTCCTGCTGGATGCGTCGATCACGCCGACGATCGCTGGCTCGTCTATAGAGAATGCCTGGAGGTCGCAGGCCGCCGATTTGACTCTCTCGCCTGTGATGCAGAACGGATGGCTTTCGCCCTGGGGATTGGTCAGAGTGAACCAGTTTTCCTTGGTCAGGTCAAGGATCGTGATCGGTGGCTCAATGGTATAATTCGGTTCCAGCACCGCTCTTACTCTCACTTTGGTCATATATGGAGTTGTCTCATCGTCCGATGTCTCAGGATAGAACCAAGGGATCGGGATGGAAAACCTTTCCTGTGAGTCATCTGAAATTGCAAGTGTACCCATGGTCTGATCCCGGTACGGACCGAAGGTGAAGATTGCTTCAAGGCTCGTCAGTCCCTGCCTTGTTGCTGTCGGCTCGACAAACTCCGGCTTCACGCAGGATCCCGCGAACATGGATGCAAGTGCAAAAGCTGCTATGATTGTTTTTTTCATTTCTTTATCTTTTTTATCCAATGCTTTGCGCAAACTTTCTATTCATCTGGCTGACGCCATCAGTTCCATTCAGGGAACTGGCTGATGAGCCCGTTGTTGTCAAGCTCTGACTGAGGTATAGGACAGCGGTACATCTTTGACGGGAAATTGCGGTCCTGGTCATCACATTCCACGTATGTGTATACGAATCCGCCAGTCGCGTCCTTCTCGATCCTGAGGCCATGCAGACGGATACCTGAGAACGCTGATTCAGCGAGGCCCCAGCGCTTCATGTCCCACCACCACTGGCCTTCGAATGCCAGCTCGACTTTCCTTTCCTGACGGATTGCAGCCATGAGGGCTTCTCCGGACAGGTCCGTGTACTTGAGGCCGACTCTTTCACGGATCCTGCGTACATCTGCATTGGCTCCGTCATAGTCATTGCTCATGTAGCATGCCTCAGCATGGTTGAGTATCACTTCCGCAAGACGCAACTCAGTCCATGGCTGGGTACTTGCCTGGATGGTCTTGAAGCTGTGGTTCTCGTCCACCAGCTTGCGGAGATAGTAGCCTGTGGTGCTGCGTCCCTCAGGGTTGGCATCTGTCATCCACTCAGCATAGCCGTCGACTCCGTTGACGAAGGTCTCGATGGTGCGGCCTTTCCACTGTGCTCCGTTATAGAGGATGGTAGCGGCAAAGCGCGGTTCGAGCTGATCGTAAGGAGGGGTCTGGGTCGTACCGCCTTCTGCATGCCAAGGGGACCAGTCAGGGAATCCGCCTTCTGCAAGCTCATAGGACTCGACCATCTCCTGGGTCGGGGTACCGAAGCCGCCTGTCATTGAGTTTCCGTCGAGCTGACGGTCTCCGCCAGGGGCCATATAGCCGTCGAAAGAGTGTGTCACTGTAGTTGCGGCATTGTAGCTGTACTGGAGGATGGCTTCCTTGCTGCCCTGCTTGAAGGCATCCGCGTAATTGTCCTCCAGGTCATAGCCCATGTCCAGGACTTTTTCGGCCGCAGCCTTCGCATCATCCCATCTCTTAGCATAGAGCATTGCCCTGGAAAGAAGCGCATATGCAGCTCCGCTGGTGATGCGGCCGTCAGGGTCTGTGCTGACAGCAAGCACCTTCGCAGCTGAAGAAAGGTCATTGTAGACGAACTCCCAGCACTGTGCTTCAGGTGTGACATCCTTGTCCCTTGTGATGGCTGTCATGTCCTCATCGTAGAGGATGACATCCTTGTATCTCTTGATGAGATCTGTATAAAGGAAGCCTCTGAAGAATTTCATCTCAGCCTCAAGACGCTGCTTGTCTTCCTGGGAGATGGACTCACCGTATTTGTACAGGTTGGAAAGTCCTTCGTTGACTCTTCTGACATAGTCATACATTGTGGACCAGTTCCCGAGGTAGGTGTCCACATAGCCCGGCGTGAGCACTGCTCCGCCATAGGCGATCTCGCTCGGTATACGGCAGTAGGAGTTGTAGTTGTAGGAGCCGTACTTGAGCTGATCGGTCAGTGCATCGGTAGATCCGGCGAGGCACTGTCCGGAATTGAAGACGCTGAGATAGTCAATGTAGCGGTAGAAATCATTGACTGCCAGCTCTGCATTCTCTACACTGGACCAGACAAGCTTGTCCGAGACGGCATTGGTCGGAGACATGTCGAGGAAGTCTGAACAGGAGACAGACGACATGGTCACTCCCAGCAAGATAGCATATAATGTTTTCTTTTTCATAAGAATAGTCATTTGATTTTAGAATGTGAGAGATATTCCGCCCATTACTGTCCTCTGCTGAGGGTAGTAACCGTTGTTGACGCCCGGGGATTCAGGGTCGATGCCCTGTGGAAGTCCGTCGATCGTAAAGAGGTTGGAGCCTTCGACGAAAATCCTGAATTGCTCTACCTTGATGTGCTTGAGCCATTTCCTCGGGAGAGAATATCCGAGCTGTGCAGACTTGAGCCTGATGTATTTACCGTCTCTGAGCCAGAAGGTGGATGCAAGTCCGTTGTCTCCGCCGTGGCCCTGGTTGCCGAGGGTCAGACGAGGGAATTCTCCGTCAGGATTGAGGACAGTGTATGCGTTCTCGACGAGATAGAGAGGAGAGTTTGCATTTTCCTTGAAAGCCTGGGTCCAGACAGTGTTGTCGTCATATCCGTTGTAGTATGTACCTGCGAGGGAAACGTCAAAGAGAGCACCTCCGGTGAACTGGGCGTTGAAGTCGAAGCCCATCCATGTGAAATCGATGTTGAGTCCGTAGGTGAGTTCAGGACGGTTGCTGCGGCCGATGAGAGTACGGTCATCTTCATCGATGCGTCCGTCACCATTGAGGTCGCGGTACTTGATGTCACCCACATTCGGGCGTGTGCCGTACCATGCTGAGTTGTCGATCTCTTCCTCGGTGCGGTAGAGTCCATCTGCGATCCATACGTTGTAGCCGTCTACACGTTTGCCGACATTCTTCCTTGAATTGACGGTGTTAGGGCTGTCAGGATATCTCAGCCAGCGGTTGGTTGCATATGAGATGTTGAACCCGATGCCGTAGGTGAATCTACTGCCTGCGAGCTCGAACGAGTTGCGGTGTGTGAGGAGGAGCTCAAGACCCTTGCTTTCCATCCTGTTGTAGTTGGCCCATGACGGATAGTAGCCGCCCATTGAAGGCGGATAGTCTCCACCCATGTAGGTGAGCATGTCGTATGTGTAGTTGTAGAAAGCGTCGAATTCCATTCCGAGAAGGCCCTTCCACATGGTGAAGTCAAGACCCACATTGTAGGTAAGCATGTTCTCCCATGTGAGGTTAGGGTTGGCTACCACCGATGTCCTTAGCGCCTGCAGGATCTGGTTGTTGAGTATCACGTTGTAGGCGTTGTTGCTGCCGTCCGCCAGTGCATACGTGCTGAGGAAGGCATAAGGCGATACCGTGGAGTCGTTTCCGAGCAGACCGACGGAAGCCCTGAGCTTGAGGTCATCGAGGAATGTGGCATAATCCATGAACTTCTCTTCGGAGATCCTCCATGCGAATGAAGCAGAAGGGAAGAATGCCCAGCGCTTGCCAGGGACATTGCCTGCAAACTTGTACGAGCCGTCATATCGGCCTGTCAGCTCGACAAGATACTTGTTTGCATAGTCATACTTGAGCCTGAACACATAGCCGACACTGCGTGTGGCGTCACTGTAGCCGTCGATAGGACTGTCGGCAGGCTCACCGAATCCAAGTTCCGGAAGCTCGGCGAAGCTCATGTTCTTGTTGTAGGCAAGCATGTTGTTTGACTTGTAGTCGCGTATCTCGACAAGAGCGAGGGCTTCTACATTGTGCTTGCCGAATGTGTTTGCATAGTTGATGCTTCCCTGGCCCACGAGCTGCTGCGCGTTCACCTGGCCTTCACCGAGATTGATCCCGTTGGAAGTTCCTCTCGGATCCTGCTGCAGCGACCATGACCAGTCTGAAGTGGTCGTAGGTATCGAGTGGACATACACATTATAAGGAGTGTTGAGATTCTTGTTGTGGGAAGAAGAATAGTCATATGCACCGGTAGCCTTGAGGGAAAGTCCTTTTACCCAAGGGAAGTCATACTGTATGGACACGTTGGTCTGCAGGTCTAATCCGTTGACCTGTCTGCTGCCGGACTCATAGATGGCTGCCAGAGGGCTGTTAGGCAGGGAGGTGTTCTTCTGGGTAGTGGCTGTGTAGAGCCCTTCCCATGTCTCAGGTACATAAGGGTGCATCATGATGGCCTGGTGGGCGATGGAAAGCCATCCCTGCTCACCGAGGTTTGCATCGGCATCAGTTCCTCCGGAGGCATATCCCGGAGAGCGCTTGTTGGTGACACTTCCGGCGATTCCGGCAGTGATGTGCCAGCTGCGGCCTACCTTTGCCTCGACATTCGTACGGAAGTTATATCTCTTGAAAGAGAAGTTGTCGATGTTTCCCTTCTGGCCCTGATAGCCGAATGAAGTGTAGTAGCGTACATCTTCATTTCCGCCCTGGACGGATACATTGTGCTTCTGGTTGATACCTGTGCCGAACACCTTGTCGATGTAGTTGACATTGTCCCAGCCGTCGGTAGGGTCACCGTTGAGCATCGCATTGATATTCTCCTGCGTGAAGATCGGAGAGTACTGGCTCATGTCCGAGATGGATCCGTTTGCAAACTTGTCCATCATATCGGCCATGTTGTAGTAGTACGCGAACTGAGGTCCGTTCATGAACTCAGGGAAATTGGCATTCATGGAAGCTCCGACCGAACCGGTATAGTTGACCTTTGCCTTTCCGGATGTACCTTTTCTGGTGGTGATGAGAATCACACCACCTGCTCCCTGAAGTCCGTACACTGCTGCAGAGACACCGTCCTTGAGGACTGAGATGCTCTCGATGTCGTTAGGGTCGATGTCATTGATGGATCTCGGCATGCCGTCTACTATATATGTCACTCCATAGCGGGAACCGCGGATACGGAGAGATGCCTGGTCATCGCCCGGCTCTCCGGACACCTGCACCGATGACACACCGGCTACACGTCCGCCAAGGAGGCTGGATACATTGGTTGATGGAGACTTCAGGAGCTCATCTCCCTTGATGGCAGACACGGATCCGGTAAGAGACTGCTTCTTGGCAGTACCGTAGCCCACGACCACTATCTCGTTCAATGTCTCTGTAGCAGGCTCCATCACGACATTGATGACAGAACGTTCGCCTGTCGGGATCGTCTGGTCCTCCATTCCGATGAATGAAAAGACCAGGTTTGCCCCCTGCGGCACTTCTATTGAATAATTTCCATCGAGATCGGTTGATACTCCGGAGACGGAACCTTCAATCAAGACAGCGACTCCGGGGAGAGGGATGTCATCGGGATCCGTGACGGTTCCCTTTACAACATGCTGGGCAAAAGCCGCAGCACTGCCGGCAAAGACCAGACATAGCGCAAAGAGCATCTTGCGCAGCATCCGGCCGGCCTCTGAAAGAAAGTTGTTGGACTCTTTCATAAAAAAAAGGTTAGATGATTAATATATGTGGTTATTTCGTACCATTTATCTTTTCAAGGGTCTTCCAGCACTGATAGAGACCTCTCGGCACATGGAAGCAGCCTTTCCATTTCCCTCCCTTGAGCGGAAGAAGGACTTCTCCCCTGCGGTCCAGATAGCCGAACCACTCCGGATATTCCTTGTCCTTGAAATGGCCCCAGGTATAGTCATGTACTTTCTCGAATGCCTCGAGACATCTCTTGTCGCCTGTCAGCATATAGGCCTTGAGGGTGGCAATGAGGGTCTCCATGTGCACCCACCAGAGCTTCTGGTCCCACTCGAGCTGCTGAGGAGGATAACCTTTGCGGTCCATGAAATAGAAGATTCCCCCGTATTTCTTGTCCCAACCGTAGTCGATCATCTTCAGGGTGATGTCCCGTGCCTTTTCCACAAGATCATTGCGGCCGAGGCTTGCACCGAGGTCCATTATGAACCACATGGCCTCGATGTCATGGCCAGGAGTCACCTGCCGGCCTTCGAAGCAGTCGACGAGATTTCCGTCGGCTCCGACATTCTCGACGATGATTCCGCCGAGTTCAGGGCGGTAGAAGACATCCATCACTTCATGGATGCAGACATCAATGGTCTTCTTGAGATATTCCGGATCCAGAAGGTGGCGTATCTCAAGAGCCAGGTTGCAGAGGATCATCGGAAGCGAGAACCCCTTGAGGTTGCGGGTACCTGGATATGCCTTGTTCCACTTCCCCTTAGGATTGTCTGCCTTGGAAAGCACAATATCGAATGTCTTCTTAGCGATGTCAGCGTACTCACTGCTGCCTGTGGCAAGGCTCAGCTGCCCGAAGGCCATTGTAGCGAACGTGTAGGAAAAGATGTTGTATGGCTCGACAAGAGGCCTGCCCTGTCTGTCGACAGAAAAATACCAGTTGAAATTGCCGTCGTGGCCATACTTCTTGAGGAATTCACCTCCAAGGAGCGCACAGTCAAGCCACTCGCGCTTTTTCTCGACATTGTTGTAGAGCATTGAAAAGAGCCAGACTTCCCGCCCCTGCATCCAGATGAACTTGTCCGTGTCAAAGACATCACCTTTCCTGTCAAGGCAAGAGAAATATCCGCCATACTCCTTGTCCTGCGAGTGTTCAAGCCAGAACGGGAGCACATT
>JADIMK010000018.1 GCA_017694785.1 Candidatus Cryptobacteroides intestinigallinarum | reverse complement strand
TAAATATGTTCATTATATTTGTCATGTTCATGAATCATGAACATGACAAATATAATGAACAAGATTTGTATTAACAAGTAATATATATATAACAATATATCTAAAAACTTTACTTTGTTCATGAATAACTTCTGTTCATGGAGTTTGAACAATATCAATATCATGAACTAATTATTATAGCAATATCTACACCAGGGAGAACATATAACAAAAAAAGCAGGACCGCCTAGCGGCAGTCCTGCATATCGGGTGATCTGTTTCCAGATCTTCTATTCAAATCTGTGTACAGCCTGAATTATTTTGCGATAACGCGAGCCATCTCACAAACCTTGTTAGAGTAACCCCACTCGTTGTCGTACCAAGAAACGACCTTTACGAAAGTAGGATCGAGCTGGATACCAGCCTTCTCATCGAAGATTGAAGTGTGTGAGTCGCCACGGAAGTCAGTTGAAACAACAGACTCGTTGGTGTATCCGAGGATGCCTTTGAGCTCGCCCTCTGAAGCTTTCTTCATAGCAGCGCAGATCTCCTCGTAAGTAGCTGGTTTCTCAAGCTCTACAGTGAGGTCAACTACTGATACATCAGAGGTAGGTACACGCATTGACATACCTGTAAGTTTGCCGTTGAGCTCAGGAAGAACTTTACCAACAGCCTTTGCAGCACCTGTTGATGAAGGGATGATGTTCTCGAGGATACCACGTCCACCTCTCCAGTCTTTCTTAGAAGGACCATCGACAGTCTTCTGAGTTGCAGTAGCAGCGTGAACTGTAGTCATGAGGCCTCTCTTGATACCGAATGTCTCGTGAAGAACCTTAGAGATAGGAGCTAGACAGTTGGTTGTGCAGGATGCGTTTGAGATGATGTCCTGACCAGCGTAAGTCTTGTGGTTAACACCGTATACGAACATTGGAGTGTCGTCCTTTGAAGGAGCTGACATGATGACTTTCTTTGCACCAGCCTGGATGTGCTTACGTGCTTTCTCATCTGTAAGGAAGAGACCGGTTGACTCAACAACTACATCAGCACCAACCTCGTTCCATTTGAGGTTTGCAGGATCCATTTCTGCAGTAAGGCGGATTCTGTTGTTGTTTACTACAAGGTAGCCGTCCTCAACTTTTACTTCATGGTTGAATTTGCCATGTACTGAATCGTATTTCAGCATGTATGCCAGATACTCTGGATCAAGAAGGTCATTGATACCTACAACCTGAATGTCATCTGCGAAGTTCTCGACAGCTGCACGGAATACCATACGGCCGATACGGCCAAATCCGTTAATACCAAGTTTAATCATTGCTTTAATATTTTAAAAGTAATACAATTACAAATATGCTTCCTTTTCTGCGGAAAGCTTTTATCTGCCCCGCTCCGGGGCCTCTTCCCTACAAAAACGGTGCAAAAGTAAAAAAAATAATGAATATTCCACTATATTTGTTGCAAATAAATTTCAAGGGAGCCTTCCTAATATAATATAGGTATACAAATGGACATTCTGATTACAAATGACGATGGCTACAAGGCCAAAGGCATCAAAGTTCTATCTGACATAATGCGACAATTTGGCAGTGTCACTGTCATAGCACCTAAGACACACCAGTCAGGCATGTCAATGGCAGTCTCCCTGGGACTCAAGCAGATAGCCTACAAGCCGCTGCCGGAAATGGACAAGGAAGGCTGCCGCTGGGCCTATCTCGACGCCACCCCGGCGAGCTGCGTCAAGTTCGCACTCAACACATGCTTCGAGAAGAAGTTCCCGGATGTGGTAGTGTCAGGCATCAACCACGGCTCCAACGCATCCACAGCATCGTGCTATTCAGGCACACTCGGAGCTGCCCAGGAAGCAGCACTCAACGGAGTCCCTGCAATAGGAGTATCACTCAGCACGATCGACCCGGACGCGGACTTCTCAGCAGTAGAGAAATATTTCCCGGAGATATTCAGGATGATCATGTCAAGCCTGCCGCAGAAGAAAGGCATCTACTACAACATCAACTTCCCGGACATCCCGGCCTCACAGATCAAAGGCATCAGGGTCGGCCACCAGGGCAGCGGCCGCTGGGTGAAGGAGTTCACCCTCTGGGACCCGGCCATATACTCAAAGTACGGCATCACGCCCGAGCTCCTCGGACAGAGCAGCACCCCGAAGCTTGAAGAAGGCGAGACCCTCTACATGATGGTCGGGGAATACGTCGACGACGAGAGCAACGACCTCCGCTCCGACCACTGGCTCATGCGCGAAGGATACATCTCCATCGTAGCCCACAACCTCGACACCACCGACAGGGACGAGACCGCCAGGCTGGAAAGCCTCGGCTTCGACAAAAACTTTGACAGCAAATGAGATACTACATCATAGCAGGAGAAGCGTCAGGCGACCTGCACGGCTCCAACCTCATGAAAGGCCTCTACGCCGAAGATCCGCAGGCAGTCATCCGGTTCTGGGGCGGCGACCTCATGGATGAAGTCTTTCATAGAAATACATCGGTCAGCCAGGACTCAGCTGATATTGCAGGTAAGACAGAAAGAACAGATACCGCCGTGGCAACTGAAGGAGGACTGGTGCGGCACTACAAGGAAGGGGCGATCATGGGATTCTGGGAAGTGTTCACCCACGCATCCAAGCTCCTGGGCAATGTCCGCTTCTGCGAGCTGGACATCCTCCGGTTCCGCCCCGATGTGGTCATCCTCATCGACTACCCGGGATTCAACTTCAAGATAGCTGCCTTCGCACACAAGCATGGGCTCAAAGTCTTCTATTACATAGCGCCCAAGGTCTGGGCATCAAGGGAAGGCCGCATACGCAAGCTGAAGGAATATGTCGACAAACTCTTCATAGTGTTCCCGTTCGAGATCCCCTACTTCAGGAGCAAGGGTGTCGACTTCGTCTACTGCGGCAATCCGCTTGTCGATGCCATCGACAACTCGAAGGCAGCAAATGAGAGCAGAGCTGACTTCCTCAAGCGCAACGCTCTGCCCGACAAGCCGATAATAGCCATGCTCGCAGGCTCGCGCAAAGGTGAGATCAGCACCATGATGCCGGTTCTCACAGCCTTTGCCGACAAAATGGTTGCAATACCACGCTACAGCGGCTACCAGTTCCTGATAGCAGGCGCTCCGGCCAGGACAATGGACGACTACTCCCCTTACCTGAGCGGCAAGGACAATGTAAAGGTCATCTTCGGACAGACGCAGGAGATAGTACGCAACGCCGAAGCCGCAGTTGTCAATTCCGGCACAGCATCCCTCGAAACGGTGCTTCTGGGCACACCTCAGGTAGTGGGATTCATAGTAGGCAGCAGGATCACCTACGCCATAGCAAAGAAGATCATCAAAGTGAGGTACATCAGCCTCGGCAACCTTATTGTCGACCGCCTCGCGTTCAGGGAGCTCATACAGGACGAATGCAATGCAGACAACCTAGTGGCAGAAGTCCGCTCACTCATCGAAGACCCGCAGAGAAGACAGAAGATGCTTTCAGACTACGCCGACATACGCAACGCACTCGGAGGAAGAGGCGCATCATCGGCTGTCGCCAAGGAGATGATCAGACTGCTTCAAAGCAGATAACAGGCAACAATCAAATATCTGTAATACATAAACGAAGAGAACCCCAGAAGACCGGCAACGGCTTCCGGGGTTCTTCTAGGCTACAGATCATTCTGCACCGGCAATATCTTTCAAAGAGAAGCTACCGTCCATATCCTGGACCTGTATCTTGCCATTGAGAATATCAAAGAAGAAATCCCTTATCTTTCCTACTGTCAAGGTAGAGATCTGTCCATCTTTTCCGACTCCCAGGTCGTATGTCTTCAAAAGCTGGGATCCCAGACTCGCTGCAGTGAGGAGGAAATGATTCTGGAACCTGTAGGTATCCAGCAGATCTGCTGCAAGCACCTTGCCTACAACAGTATAGCAGCGGAGCGTCTTCTGGACTTCGGCATCGGCCAGATCACTCTTGATCTCATCCGTCTCAAGGCTCATACGTATCCGGCCCGAATTTCCAGCCTCAGGAAGGCCTTTGTACAGAGCTCCCAGATCCGCTAGAGACAGATTGTACATAAGAGTGTCAGATAGGGACTCAAGAGGCTCAATGGAAAATGCACTCGGCAACAGCATCTGGATGACTCCAGAAATCCTGATCGCCGGCGTATTGAATGTTCCGACAATGGAATTGTTCATGTCGATATTCTGGGTGGCGAACACACCGCCGATCACCACGCAGTTGTCAAGTACTATCTCGTCTGCGTATATGCTGCCCGCGACAAAGGCATTGTACAGAGTCACCGACTTGGCATTTATATCGGAGTTGAACGTGAGCCTCACCTTGGAAGCACGTGAAGTGACTGAATTGGCTGAGCAGACGCATTTCTTGAATACGATTTCTCCGGTAGCCTCGCTGTTGACATAAAGCTCGTGCTGAGCATAGACGGCCCCCTGGACTTCAAGATCGCCCTTCTGGATCTCTATCCTGAATCCATATATTGGACCTTCCACCACATTATTGCCCTTGAAGATGATGTTCCGGTTGAGTTCCGCCATCTTTTCAGGGAGAATCGAGCCACGGACGAGATTGTCCTGAAGCAATATATCTGTTTCGTTGAAACGAATTTCCTTAAGTTCTTTCATAATTAAAACATTTGTATTGAATTGATGTCAAAAAGTCTGTTGATGTACTCGCTGACCCTCACGTCATGCGGAGCAGATGAATTCGAATAATGTGCATTCACTTCAGCATTGAAACATTTGCGCAGCCTGGAAACGGTCGCTTCGTCAGGACGCGGCCATTCTGCAGAGCCGATCTTTTCAACGAACTGATCCTTGTCCATTTCCGGAAGCCTCTCCTGAGAATATATGCGTTTCATGCTTTTCTCTTGATTGTCGCTTGATTCCATATAGCATACAGGGGCATAATAAGAAGCCTCTCCTTCCATCGGGAGGATGCACTTATCAAGTATTGAATCTGTCTTCTGGTTGATTTCCAGAAACCGGTTTGCCTTCATTATGGCATCCAGCGCTGTCTTCTTGGCAACAGAAGCACTTATCTTCGCTTCAAGAGAACTCTGTTCCAGACCAGAGACAGCTACTGTAGTCACCATATCACTGTCCATGACAGGAGAGACACACTCACCGGAGGTCTTCCGGAATACGAAGGCAGGCCTGTCCAGCTCGTGTATCCTGTTTGACAGTTCATTGTCCAGATCAGTAAAGACCTTCGAATATCTTGAAGTGATCATATTGTAGTCTTTCTCCATCTGGACCTGTTTTTCAACGCATCTCTTTGACAGCTCATGCAGATGAAGCAATGTAGCGTCGATACGGCTCTTGAGCTCGACTATCTGCTGGGAAATCTCAGAACGGACAGTCTTGAAGAACCCGTTTATGATAGTCTGGGCCACCTTCCGGCTGTTGTCACGGATCGATGCGATCTGTGCAGACTCTGTTGCCACAACTGCCCCGGTCAGAAGATTGACATTGTTGTTGCACTTGCCAACGCTATAATCAAACGGATCGGTATCAACATGTACCCTCACCGTCACGACTTCCTGGGCATACCCTGAATAAGGAACAGACACTGACCGTGACTGACCTCCGACAGAAACAGTCGTCGATGCCGTTCCAGAATAGTATACTGAAATCGTTTTACTGAAACTCCGGCTGTAACTCATAACTGTACGGATTTGATGGTTTGATAATTGTTTTCCCTGAACATCGATGCCATCATATCTTTGACTCTCTGAGGAATATCGGAATCAGACAGATAGCGGAAAAATTCATTATTCACATCAGCGTCAGCCTCGGAAGGAGTCTGCCATTCAAATCCAGCATTTCCGATAACATTCGTGATCATATTCTGGACAGGCTTGCCGATGCAGGAAGTATTCACGTAAATATTCTCCTGTCTGTTACCGAACTTGTCACTGCTGGATTCAGCTATAACGACGGGAATGACGAAAGCAGCCTCAGGCTCTTCCTGACTGCTGCTGAGAAGTATCCTGTCGGTAAGGACCCTCTGGTCCTCCACATCATTCAGGAAATTGGTCATCGATTCTATCAGACGGACACCCCTGTACTTGATGTTGGAAGCAAGTATCTTCTGACTGACAGACACAGACTCCTGCTGCGACACAGGAATCGTTGCCGAGAGATGTCTGGTCCTGTTTGCAAAGGTATTGACATCCCTTACAGCAAAATCTATTGCAGGACGGTCCAGTTCATAGATCCGCTGGTCAAGAAGTTTGTTGAGACTGGAAAAGATCTTGTAATACCGCGATGAGATCATAGCATAGTCCTTTTCCATCCTGCCCTTGATCGCAAGAAGCTGTTTCCTGTGCTGGTTAAGCTTCATGATATGGGAATCGACTTCACTTCTGAGCTTGGCTATCTTCTGCGATATCTGCGAACGTATAAGTGTATAGAAGCCTTTGTTCACATTCTGGCATACGTGCTCTGCTCCTTCATTTTCTGCCTTAATTACGGCTGCACGCATAGCTACTACAGCGGCTGTAGTACCTGTCACTGTCCTTGACACCTTGGATATTTCATTTGCCATCGGGTTGGTGTCGACCACGCAATCAATATAAGCCATAATCCAGACAATTAATTGTTCTTATCCTTACCACTCTGAAGCTGAGCATCTT
>JADIMK010000017.1 GCA_017694785.1 Candidatus Cryptobacteroides intestinigallinarum | reverse complement strand
CCGATATGGTAATCTTTATCCACAGACTTGACTATCAGGGTCTTGATGAAAATGCCGAAAAAGGACAGACGCAGATCATAATCGCCAAGCACAGGAATGGTGAAATCGCTGACATTGACATGATGTTCAGGGCGTCAGAGGTCAAGTTCGTCGAGATTGAGGATTCTCTTGTCAACCAGGCTGCCCGTATGCCTGTGGAGTCCGGCATGAATGATGATGCTCCGTTTGTCTCGCCTGGTTCCGGATTCGGTGACGGCATGGGCTCGAATACAAATTTCTAGCAGGCAGGTCTGGCAGTAACATTGAAAATCAAGGTAAAATGATGCGGTTGATCTCTATCCTCCTGTTCTGTTTACTGTGGACGGTCTGTCCGGCGCAGGAAAAGGACTCTGCCGAGGAAAAGACCGGCTGCATTCCTGTCATGTCCCTTTCAGAGGAAGACCTGGCTTTCGGAGCAGGGGAGCATCTCCGCTTTACGATGCACTATGAATGGGGTATCATAGATTCAGATGTCGGTTGGGCCACTGTCGACCTGGATCCCGTTTCTTTCAATGGACAGGAAGCATTCAGATGCTCTGTCTACGGCAGCACGACCCGTCTCTACGACCTTTTCTTCAAGGTAAGGGAGGATTTCCGCTCTTGGTTTACAAGAGACGGACTGCGTCCTCTGAAATTCTCAAGGGACACTCACGAAGGCCGCTATGAGGCCAGGAACATATATAGCTATGACTGGAATGCACCTGAGGGGCCTGTGATCCATGCTGATGTGTATTCTTCGTCTTCCGGACAGAGATCTCTCGACCTTCCGCTCGACAGCTGTACCTATGATCTTCCTGCACTTTTCTTCCTTGCCCGGAACATGGATCTGGACAAGGTGCAGCCTGGAGTAAGATATCCGATGACATTTGCCATTGATGACGATGTCTACAATGTACATTTCATGCTCCACGGAAGAGAGCTGAAGAAAGTCAAGGGCCTTGGCACTGTCAGCACACTGCGCTTCTCGGCGAAGCTCCTTGCCGGAAATGTATTCACCGGAGAGAATGACCTGACGATATGGATTTCCGATGACGAGAACCGGCTGCCTGTACTTTTCGAAGCTCCTATCCTTGTGGGGACGGCAAGCGGCCGGCTTGAGTCCTGGTCAGGTCTGAAGCACCCTTTCTCTTCACTTGAATCAAGATAATAAAGTCTATATGCTATGGCAAAAGATGAAATTTCACATGTCGGTAAAATAGTAGAGATCACACCTGAGCTGACTACTGTAGAGATAATATCTTCTTCAGCATGTTCCGCATGCCACGCGAAAGGTGTATGCGGCGTTTCCGAGCAGCAGGTCAAGCTCATAGGGGTGCCGACTGACCCTTATTCCGAAAGGAAGCCCGGCGATGAGGTCGATGTCGTGCTCAAAAGATCGATGGGTCTGAAGGCCGTCTGGATTTCTTATGTGATTCCGTTGCTCATATTAATGATTTTAATATTATCTTTGTCCTCCGTTAACGTTCACGAAGCTTATGTCGGCCTCATCTCGATAGGAGCTGTGGCTGTGTATTATCTCGTTATATACCTGCTGCGGGACAGGCTCAGAAAGGAGTTCGTGTTCTACATAAAGGACAGATGAGACAATGCCGCTCTTCCGGAGCTGTCACAACTGACGGTCCTGGGGATGCATGGAAGATTCAGAGGAAACAGTTAATAAATACAAATAGAAATGACAACAACAATCATCTGGACCATTGTGGCCGTCACTCTTCTCGGACTGCTGCTTGCGCTTGTCCTCTATCTTGTGGCAAAGAAGTTCAAGGTAGAGGAAGATCCGCGGGTGGACGAGGTAGAGAAAGTGATGCCTGGCGCCAACTGCGGCGGCTGCGGATTCGCCGGCTGCCGTGCCTTCGCTCAGGCATGCGTCAATGCTCCTGACCTGGACAAGAACTTCTGTCCTGTGGGAGGCAATGAAGTTATGAAGAAAGTTGCTGCTGTACTCGGTGTTGAAATCAAGGGGAAAGCTCCTATGGTGGCCGTGGTACGCTGCAACGGAACCTGTGGAAACCGTCCTAGGACAAACGACTATGACGGGTACAAGTCATGCAAGGTCAAGGCTGCCCTCTACAGTGGAGACACCGGCTGTTTCTACGGATGTCTCGGATGCGGAGACTGTGTGGCCGCCTGTCAGTTCGGGGCCATCTCCATGGATCCTGCTACTGGGCTTCCTGTAGTGGATGAGGAGAAATGTACTGCCTGCGGGGCCTGTGCCAAGGCTTGCCCGAAGCAGATCATCGAACTCCGCAACAAAGGACCGAAGAACCGCAGGGTATTCGTCTCATGCGTCAATATGGAGAAAGGCGCCGTGGCACGCAAGAGCTGCAAGGCTGCCTGCATAGGCTGCGGCAAGTGTGAGAAAGAATGTCCGTTCGGAGCAATCAAGGTCGAGCACAATGTGGCTTACATCGATTATGAGAAGTGCCGTCTGTGCAGGAAATGTGTCGTAGTATGTCCTACCGGGGCTATCCATGATGTCAATTTCCCTGCACCTGCGCAGAAGCCAGCGCCTAAGCCTGCGGCAGAAGCCAAGCCTGCCGCTGCCCCTAAGCCTGCGGCTCAGGCTGAGGAAGCCCCTGTACAGAAGCCGGAACCTTCATCTGTTTCCGGTACGGCTTCGCCAGAACAAGAAAAGAAGGAGGAGTAGAACAATGAAGAAGACATTTTCAATAGGCGGTGTACATCCTGATGACAAGAAGATAGCCGCCGGGAGCAAGATCGAGGTCCTTCCTGTTCCGAAGACTGTCTATATCTCCATGATACAGCATCTCGGAGGTCCGGCAAAAGCAATCGTAGCTCCGGGAGACCATGTGAAGACAGGACAGGTGATAGGAGAGCCTACCGGCTTCATTTCAGCTTACGTCCATTCGTCCGTGACAGGTACAGTCAAGTCTGTGGGCCTGCGCAAGGATATCAATGGCATTCCGGTCGTCCACGTCGAGATCGAGACTGAGCCTGACGAATGGATGGAAGGCATAGATACATCTGCTGCTCTCGTTACTGAGATTCCTCAGGACAGGCAGTTCATCCTCGACAGGATAAAGAGCAACGGAGTCGTAGGTCTAGGAGGTGCGACTTTCCCGACCCATGTGAAGCTCTGTCCTCCTCCTGACAAGAAAGCTGAGTGCCTCATCCTCAATGGAGCTGAGTGTGAACCTTATCTTACTTCCGACTACAGGATAATGCTTGAGAAGAGCGAACAGATTGTTGTCGGTGCCGCAATCATGAAGAAGGTCCTCGGAGTAGGCAGGACAGTCATCGGCATCGAGGAAAACAAGCCGGAGGCCATTGCAAAGATGAAAGAGACTGTAGCGCGCCTGCAGTCATCCGCAAAGGGCTATGACGGCATAGAAGTCATGACTCTTAAGAAGAAATATCCGCAGGGCGGCGAGAAGCAGCTTATCGATGCTGTAATGCACCGTCAGGTCAAGTCCATGGGGCTTCCTATCGATGTGGGAGCTGTGGTGCAGAATGTCGCTACATCGCTTGCTGTCTATGACGCCGTGCAGAAGAACATGCCTCTGATCACAAATACAATGACAGTGACCGGAGACTGTCTGCCTGCCGACCGTCAGAAGAACTATCTTTTCAGAATCGGTTTCCCTCTTTCATATATCGCGGAGTACAACGGAGGCGTACCGGAAGCAGCTGCCAAGATCGTCAGCGGCGGCCCTATGATGGGCAAGGCCATCTCCAACCTTGATGCCACCACCCAGAAAGGTTCTTCATCAATCCTTTATCTGACTGAAGCGCAGACCGCAAGGAAGCCTGAGAGCAACTGTATCCGCTGCGGGAAATGTGCGGAAGCCTGTCCTATGGGCCTTGAGCCGTTCCTGCTCAATAAGTTGGCCCGCCACGGAATGACGGAAGAACTTGAGCATAATGCGGTCCAGGACTGCATCGAGTGCGGATGCTGTCTGTATTCCTGCCCTGCAAACATACCTCTCCTCGACATGATAAGGATAGCCAAGGGTGAGGTCATCAGAGCAATCAGAGCAAGGACTGCACCTAAGAAATAGGAGTATAGATTTGAACAATAAAAAGACAGAAAATGAATAAGATATTGGTTTCACCGTCTCCACATATCCACGCTGACATATCCACTGCCAGGATCATGCGTGATGTGGTGATTGCGCTCCTTCCTGCAGCAGTTGTCTCTGCACTTTTCTACGGATGGTCATTCATCCTGCTGCTCGCGGTAAGCGTCATAACATGTGTCCTTGTGGAGTATCTTGTCACAAGGTTCCTGATGAAGAATCCATGTACTGTAGGTGACTGGTCTGCGATCGTCACCGGTGTACTGCTGGCCCTGAACCTGCCGCCTGCCTGTCCTTGGTGGATTGCCATGATAGGTTCCATCTTCGCCATCGGTGTCGTCAAGATGACATTCGGAGGCCTCGGACAGAATCTCTTCAATCCGGCTATTGCAGCCAGGGTATTCCTTCTGGTTTCGTTCCCTGTTGCCATGACAAATTGGGCACGTCCCGCAGGTTTCCTCAGCAATGTGGATGCTGTCTCCGGTGCCACACTGCTCGGTACTGTCAAGGAAGGGCTTGCGAAAGGGGAGACACTCAGCCAGATATTCGATACCAACAATTTCTCCTATCTCCAGACTTTGTTTGTCAATATAGGAGGTTCTGCCGGTGAGATTTCTGCGCTTGCTATACTTGTAGGCTTCATATATCTTCTGGCCCGCAAGGTCATCAGACCTCATATCACACTTTCCATCTGGGCTACGATAATCGTATTCTCAGGGATCTTCTGGCTCATCAACCCTGACCAGTACACTGATCCTCTCTTCAATCTCCTTACAGGAGGTGTCCTTCTCGGCTCTGTCTTCATGGCTACCGACTATGTCACATCTCCTATGAGCGCGAAGGGCGGAATCGTATTCGGTATCGGAATCGGACTTCTTACGATGCTTATCCGTTTCTTCGGGTCATATCCGGAAGGCGTCTCATTCGCGATCCTCATCATGAACTCTACTGTGCCTCTTATCAACAAGGCGTTCAAGCAGAAAAAATACGGGAGGGCCTAAGCTATGGCGATACAATCTACATTAAAGAATATGGTCTTGAGCCTCGGGACGATATGTCTCGTGAGCTCGGCTCTTCTTGCAGGCGTCTATGCCCTTACGAAGGAGCCTATAGAGAAGGCTGCCGCAGCCAAGACGACGGCATCCATCAAAATGGTGCTGCCTGAATTCGAGGGGGAGCCGGAAGCTGCCTCCATCGAATCCAACGGCAAGAAGTATGAATATTATGTGGCCAGGAAAGGCGGTGAGCCTGTAGGATATGCTATCCTTGCATCCAGTACCGGCTTCGGCGGCCCAGTATCTCTTATGGTCGGAGTGACTTCCGACGGGATCATCTACAATACGGCAGTCCTTTCCCAGAGCGAGACTCCGGGCCTCGGTGCAAAATGTACTGAAGAAAGCTTCTCCGGGCAGTTCCGTAACCTGGATCCGGCAAAGACAAGGCTGTCTGTAAAGAAGGACGGAGGCGATATCGATGCGATAACAGCATCTACCATCACTTCCCGCGCGTATGTGGCTGCTGTCAACAATGCTCTTGCCATATACAAGGCTATCGTATGGGGAGGGGCGCCTGATGTGACCACAGGTGCCTCGGCTTCATCCAAGGACGAGCCAGCTGAATGTGAAGCGGCTCCTGCCGATTCACTGCATGTTCAACCAGAAGCAAATGCACAGGAGGAGTAGACAATGGGAAAATTCAATATAATAACCAAGGGCCTCATCAAGGAGAATCCGACATTCGTCCTGATCCTGGGAATGTGCCCTACACTTGCCACCACTACATCGGCAATGAACGGAATGGGCATGGGTCTTGCGACAATGTTTGTGCTCGTTCTTTCCAACATGGTGATATCCGCCACCGCACCGTATATTCCGGATAAGGTTAGAATCCCTTCATATATTGTCATCATCGCAGCGTTTGTGACCATACTGCAGTTCATAATGCAGGCCTATACCCCTGCCATGTATGAGACCCTGGGACTTTTCATCCCTCTTATCGTGGTCAACTGTATCGTGCTCGGCCGTGCTGAGGCATTTGCGAACAAGAATTCTGTCGTGGATTCTGCTCTTGACGGCATAGGCATCGGTCTCGGCTTTACAATGTCCCTTACTCTCCTGGGTCTTGTACGTGAGATCCTGGGAAGCGGCTCTGCCTTCGGCTTCAAGTTCATCCAGGGCGACGGTATCCTCGCGTTTGTGCTTGCTCCGGGAGCATTCCTGGCCCTTGCCTATCTTATCGTGATATTCAGGAAGATAACGGGGATAAAATAGCGGTAACCGACAACAGATTAGAAATTACAGACTATGGAATATTTGATAATAATCGTATCAGCGATATTCGTTAACAATATCCTGCTGGCACAGTTCCTCGGCTGCTGCCCGTTCCTGGGAGTGTCAAATAAGCTGAGTACGGCTGTGGGAATGTCTGGGGCTGTATGTTTCGTCATCACCCTTGCAACACTTGTCACATACCTTCTTCAGTACTATGTGCTGGTGCCTCTTCACATAGAGTTCATGCAGACAATTGCCTTTATCCTTGTGATTGCGGCTCTTGTGCAGATGGTCGAGATTATCCTGAAGAAGATCAGCCCGGCCCTTTATCAGGCCCTCGGTATCTTCCTTCCGCTGATCACTACCAACTGTGCGGTCCTTGGTATCGCACTTATCGTAGTGACCAAGGAATTTACCTTCGGTGGTGATCCTCATATGCTCAACCTTGCGGAGACAGTGGTCTATGCCTTCGCTTCATCTCTGGGATTCGGTCTCGCAATGGTTCTTTTTGCCGGACTCCGCGAGCAGATTGCGCTCAACAAGGTGCCGAAGCCGTTCAAGGGCATTCCTATTGCCCTTGTGACTGCAAGTATCCTAGCGATGGCGTTCATGGGATTCTCCGGAATGGTATAGCAGTAGAGCAAGTAACATTTTATTCGGCTATATATGTCAGCCGGTCAGTGTATTAACATTGACCGGCTGATTTTTTGCCTAAAAATCAGTGCGGTTGTAAATATAATTTACCCGTTACAAGTAATTCTCTCTTGTATTATCTCGTGACGACACCGGAAGGCAAGGCGTGGCTTGTCAACAATGCTGTTGCTTGCCCCGTCAACGGTTCGGTCGAGTATCAGTATGAATAGTTATCCAGCACCTCCAGAAGCTGGTCGAGGGAATTGTAGAGGGGTATCCCGTAGAAGCCGCAGGTGATTCTGACATTGTCATAACGGTAGTAGTCCTTTTCGCAGGCTACGATCAGCTTTCTTGAACGGGCATGGAGTCCCATCTCAAGAAGGGTCACAGGGGACTTGCTTGTCCCGATGATGTACATTATTATGATGTCGGCTTCTTCCAGATGCCGGAGCTCCCAGTTGACCTGATAGTCCATTTCTCCCTCTGCTTCAGCGTTCCAGCTGTCCTGCCGTGGATTGAACAGCAGGTACCGGCCGTCCTTGGCTGCGAAATATTCCAGCATGCCGGACTGCCAGTCCCTGCTGTTTCCCATGTCGATTGTTCCGGCAAGGAAGACCTTTGTGAAGCCGGACGTGTCCCGGACCGGAAGCTCCTGGTGAGGCTTGAGCATATATGCGCATGACAGACCGTCCGTGTCCGCCGCCTGTCCGTCCATGGACGGTTGACCGTATATGGCCACCGGTGACATAAGTGCGCCCATGGCCGAAATGAGCAGGGCTGCAGTAAGGAAAATAAGATTCTTCATGCTGTCGGTCGTTATGTCTGGACTTGTCGTCCTTTGTCTGAGTCTAAAGTGACTGTCCTCCGATGAACTCCCTCATGATTGAAGTCGGCGGTATGGCTGCGATCTCATCCGGAGAAAGCGCAACCACGTATTCGAGGAATTTCAGCAGCCTTATTGCTTCGGTATAGGCCGGAGAGTGCGGAGGAATGCGCCTAAGAAGAGGCTCCGCATAGTATTTCAGCATCGGAAGCTCGAATATCAGGGCCGAGTTGAATACCGCATCGGCATTTTCCTGGTACGGGAATATGTTGCGGTTCTCTCCGCGGCGCACGCTGTGCCACCTCATTATCGTCCCTTCCGGTGTGATGCCCCTGACCCTGTTGTCCCTGACCATCCTGCGGAGCAGACGGTTGTCGGAGGTGGAGATGTTGTTGTTCTCGTCGAGGGCAAGTGAAGTGAGGGCTGAGACATATACCCTGAATATCCTTGAATTGTCAACTGAAGGAGTCATCGCCGGATTCAGCGCATGTATGCCTTCCATTATGAGGATATCCTTGTCGGAGAGCTGCATGAAGTCCCCTTCGAAATGTCTCTTTCCTTCCTTGAAGTCGAATCTCGGGATCTCGACCTTCTCTTCGGAAAGCAGGGCATTGAGCTGTTTGCTGAGAAAGTCGAGGTCCATGGCCCCGAGGGCCTCGAAGTCGTATTCCCCGTTCTCGTCTTTCGGGGTATTGTCCCTGTCCACGAAATAGTTGTCCAGCTCGATGACCTTAGGGTTGAGTCCCAGAACCTTGCACTGTATCGCAAGCCTTTTGGATGATGATGTCTTGCCGCTGCTGGAAGGGCCTGCAATGAAGACTATCTTCACCTTGTCCCTCCGGGCATAGATCTGGTCTGCGATGTCGGCATATTTCCTTTCATGCAGGGCTTCAGCTATATTGATGAGGCTGACGGCCTTGCCTTCTGAAATGGCCTTGTTGAGGGTGCCTGCTCCCTTGACGTGCATTATAGAGCACCAGTCTGCATATTCCTTCAGCGCCGCTGCTATCTTCGACTGCCGTTTCATCGGCATAACCTTGCTTACATTGCCTTCAGCAGGGTACTGCAGGCAGAAGCCGTTGCTGAAGCCGACGATGTCGAATACCTGTAGATAGCCGGTAGAAGGGACAAGAGGTCCGTAGAACGTGTCGGCCTTGCCTCCGAGAGTATAGACACTGTATGTGAACTTTCCTATCGAGTTGAGCAGGGCCGCCTTGTCCGGCTGGCTGTTGGCAGTGAATATCTGAGAGGCTTCCTCAAAGTTCATCTTCTGCTTGTGGAACGGCAGGTCGGCGGCGATGATCTCCTGCATCTTCTTCTTGAGGACATCTATTTCCTCATCGGTTATGTAGCAGACGTCAGGATGGCCGTCCTCCATGTCCTTGGGCGCTCGGATCTCGCAGTACAGCCCGCTCGGCAGCGAGTATTCGATGGCCAGGACCTTGTCCGGATACATCTCCCTGACTGCATTCTGCAGCACGAAGCACAGTGACCTGACATAAGTCCTGCGTCCGTCTGGATGGTTGTAGCCGATGAATTCTACCAGATGCGATACCACTGCCTTGAATTCAAGTTCCTTGAGCTGATGGTCGACAAGTGCCGCGAGAACAGGTAGTTCTACGTCATTTCTCTTGTCGTACACCTTGCTGCATATCTTTTCAGAGAGTTCCTTGAGCGGAGTGCCGAGCTTCACCTGATGGTAGCTCCTGTCGTTTTCACAGAATATCTTTATTTCGTCCATGATCCCAATATTTCGTTGAGGAACGGCCCAGTGACCGAAGAAGAGTCCTTGGCAAGCTGTTCCGGTGTGCCTTGGGCAACAATTGTGCCGCCCTTCTTGCCTCCTTCAGGGCCCATGTCAAAGAGGTAGTCCACAGATTTGAGCACATCGAGGTTGTGCTCGATGATAATGACGGTATTGCCTTGGTCTACAAGTTTCTGAAGTACTCCGAGCAATATCTTTATATCCTCGAAATGGAGGCCTGTGGTAGGCTCGTCCAGTATGTAGAGTGTGTTGCCGGTGCTCTTGCGCGAGAGCTCTGCAGCCAGTTTCATCCTCTGGCTTTCTCCGCCGGAGAGCGTCACTGCGGACTGTCCGAGCTTGACATAGCCGAGTCCGACATCGACCAGGGCCTTGAGCTTCTGGCTGATGGCCGGTATGTTGCTGAAGAATTCGTATGCTTCGGCGATAGGCATCTCAAGCACATCGTTTATGTTCTTGCCCTTGTATTTCACAGCGAGGGTGTCTTCCTTGTAGCGGCGGCCTCGGCATTCCTTGCAGACGACATTGACCGACGGCAGGAAATTCATCTCGATGACCTTGATGCCTGCGCCCTTGCATTCCTCGCACCGTCCTCCGGGCACATTGAAGGAGAACCGTCCGGCCTTGAAGCCCCGGACCTTTGCGTCTGGTGTGGCCTCGAACAGGTTCCTTATGTCGTTGAAGACTCCTGTGAAGGTAGCCGGATTGCTGCGTGGTGTCCTTCCGATCGGGCTCTGGTCTATCTCTATGAGCTTGTCGATGTTCTCAACACCTGTGATGCTGTCATAAGGCAGCGGCTGCATCCTGGCGTTGTAGAACTTGTTCTTCAGGATAGGCATGAGGGTCTCGTTGATAAGGGAAGACTTGCCGCTTCCGCTGACTCCGCTGATGCCGATCAGTATGCCGAGCGGAAAGTCGATGTCCACATTCTTGAGATTGTTGCCTCTGGCTCCTCTGAGTCCGAGGGTGAGTCCGTTCCCGTTTCTGCGCTTCTGCGGGATCTCTATTTCCCTCTTGCCTGTGAGGTAGTCGAGAGTAATCGAATCCCCTGTGATGCAGTGCTTCATCAGATCCTTGTCTGCAAGTGCGGCCTCTTTCTGGCTGCTGTCCCCAAGAAGAAGGCTTACAGGTGCGCTGAGGCAGATCCTGCCTCCGTTTTCTCCGGCCCCGGGGCCGACATCCACAAGCCAGTCTGCCGAAAGCATCGTCTCTGCATCATGCTCCACCACCATCACTGAGTTGCCTTCGTCCCTGAGGCTCTTAAGTGAAGATATGAGCTTGCGGTTGTCCCTCTGGTGGAGGCCGATGCTCGGCTCATCCAGTATGTAGAGCACGTTAACGAGTTTCGAGCCTATCTGGGTAGCCAGCCTTATCCTCTGGCTCTCTCCTCCTGAAAGCGAGGCAGTAGCCCTGTCAAGAGACAGGTATTCGAGTCCTACATCGAGCAGGAATCTTACCCTCTCCTTCAGTTCCTTCAGTATGTCCCTGGCTATCAGACGTTCCCTTTCGCCGAGCTTGCTGTCGAGGGTGTCGAGCCATTGCTTGAGGTCAGACATCTCCATCGCGGAGACTTCCGAGATGCACTTGCCGTCTATCTTGAAATAGGTGGTCTCTTCATTGAGGCGTGTGCCGTGGCATACCGGGCATATGATCTTCTCGGAGATGTCATCGACTATGCCGGGATAGGAAGTCATCTCTGAAGATGTGCCTTCCCCGACCCTGAAAAGCTCATCAGAGCCGAACACAAGAAGGGAGATGATGTCGTCGCCCAGCTCTTCCACCGGTTCATAGAGTGAAAATCCGTATTTTCTGGCGATGGACCGGACTATGTCAAATTTCTTTGTCTGCCTTGCCTTGCCAAGAGGCACTATCGCTCCGTCGGCGATCGAGATGCTCCTGTCCGGTATGATGGTGTCCATGTTGACATCGACTATCATCCCGAGACCTTTGCAGTGCGGGCAGTAGCCTTGAGGGGAATTGAAAGAAAATGAATGCGGCGCAGGCTCGGCCAGTGAAAGTCCGGTGTCCGGGTCGATCAGATGCTTCGAGTAATGCTGGAGTTCCCCGCTGTCCATGTCCATGACTGCAAGCGAGCCCTTCCCGAGGTTGAGAGCTGTATAGACCGAGTCCTTTATCCTTTTCTCGTCCCTGGCCGTAGGCTTGAGCTTGTCGACGATCAGCTCAATGAAGTGCGGCTTGTATCTGTCCAGGGCCGTCACTTCGGAGAGGTCACGGATCTGGGAATCTATCCTCGCCTGGGTATAGCCTCTTTTGCGCAGCTGCTCGAAGAGTTCCTTGTAGTGGCCTTTCCTTCCTCTTACAAGAGGAGCGAGCAGAAGGCATTTCCTCTGGCTGTAGTTCTGCATTATCAGAGAGACAATCTGCTCGTCGGTGTATCTGACCATCGGCTTGCCTGTGGTCGGGGAGTAGGCGGTGGATGCCTTGGCATAGAGAAGCCTGAGGAAGTCGTAGATCTCTGTGATCGTACCTACGGTGGACCGTGGATTGCTGCCTGTGGTCTTCTGCTCTATGGCGATGATCGGGCTCAGGCCTGTGATGCTCTCCACATCAGGCTTTTCGAGGATGCCCATGAACTGCTTGGCATAGGCCGAGAGCGTGTCCATGTATCTTCTCTGGCCTTCTGCATAGATTGTGTCGAAGGCGAGGGAGGACTTTCCGCTTCCGCTCAGTCCTGTGATGACCACGAATTCATTCCTCGGGATCGAAAGGGACACATCCTTGAGATTGTGCGCCCTCGCTCCCTGGATCTCTATGTATTCTTTCTTTCCGTCCATTTATTTCTTATCTTCTTCTTCGTAAGGCTCGTTGAAAGGCTGCAGGAAAGGATTCTTTGTGCGTTCATCCGTTATTGTGGTCTGCGGACCATGCCCCGGGATTACAGTCACATCACCGTCAAGTACCATGAGCTTGCTGAATATCCCTTCGATGAGCTTGTCATAGTCACCTCCCGGATGGTCAGTGCGGCCTATGGCTCCGGCAAAAAGAGTGTCACCGCTGAAAAGTACCTTGTCCGCCTTGTCGTAGAAGCAGACCCCGCCTGGAGTGTGGCCTGGAGTAGAGAGTACTTCAAGTTCTGTATTGCCGAACCTTATCTTGTCCTGGTCATGGATATCGGCCGTCTCTACTGATGTGTCCGGAGTGCGGAGCCCGAACATCGTGCAGAAATAGCCTGCGCTCGCAAGGGTCCCCTTGTCGGCCGGATCCATGAGCACAGGGACGCCGAGCGATGCGGCACATTCCTTCAGCCCGAATACATGGTCGAAGTGGGCGTGTGTCAGGAGTATCTTGACCGGCCTGAGCCTGTTGTCCCTTATGAATCCAAGCAGTTCATCCCTCTCTTCCGGAGTATAGAAGCCCGGATCGATGATGACGCATTCGAGAGTCTCGTCCCACACTACGCTGCAGCATTCGTGCAGCGGGTTGAAATAGAAAGTCTTTATCTTGACCATAGCTTTGTCTTCATATTATAATAGCTCACAAATTTACTTAAATTAGGTGGAAATAAAAATTGTCGCCCGGCTTCTGCATACCCAATATTTTTGTACTTTTGTGAGGTTGAACATGGGACCATTGGACTCATGGAAGACAACGGATATATTGATATAAACAATTAAAATATAGATAATCATGCATATAGCAGTGGCTGGAAATATCGGGAGCGGCAAGACTACCCTTACCAAGATGCTCGCATCCCATTATAAGTGGACCCCGAGGTTCGAATCTGTGGACTATAATCCTTATCTTGCTGATTTCTATGAGGATATGGAGAGATGGTCTTTTAATCTCCAGATATATTTCCTCAACAAGAGGTTCAAGGATGTGGTGGAGATCTCGCGCTCCAATGATGCGATAATCCAGGACAGGACCATATATGAAGATGCCCGTATCTTCGCTCCTAACCTCCATGCCATGGGATTGATGAGTACCAGAGACTTCGAGAACTACTCCGATCTCTTCGACCTGATGATGTCCCTCGTCAATCCGCCTGACCTGCTGATCTATCTCCGATCTTCCATCCCTAATCTGGTGAGCCAGATACAGAAGAGGGGCAGGGAGTATGAGAAGAGCATCAGGATAGATTATCTCACCGGCCTCAACGAAAGATACGAGTCATGGATATCAGGATATGACCACAGGCTTCTGATCCTGGACGTGGACAGGATAAAGTTCGAGAACAGGCCTGAGGATTTCCAGGAGATCACCGACAGGATCGATGCAGAACTCTTCGGTCTCTTCCCGTCTGTGCCTCAGGAAAATGCCAGATGACCTACAATAACACTATTATATTATGGCTACCAATGCTGCCGGTGCCCTGTCACCGAGACTGACGATCATCGGATTCGTCGACAAGTACGTCAACCTCTACTCCGGGAATACATTCCTCTGGGAGAAAAGGGACGGGAAATGGACATCTACAACATTCGAGCAGACCAGAGCCTTCGCCAGGCGTATAGGGGCCGGACTCATGGCCCTTGGACTGCAGAAAGGAGAAAAAGTCTCCCTGCTCTCAGAAGGTCGCAACCTCTGGGTCCTCGGAGAGCTCGGCATCCTCTATGCCGGAGGAGTCAATGTGCCGCTGTCGATCAAGCTTGAGGAAAGCAGCGACCTCGTGTTCCGCATCAGACATTCGGACTCGAAGTATGTCATGGTTTCTGCACAGCAGCTGCCTAAGATAAGGAAGATACTTCCGGACCTGCCTATGGTCGAGAAGGTGATTGTCCTTGATGACATGCCTGAATACGGACCGAAGGAAATGCCGCTGTCGGAAATCGTGGAAATGGGAGACAGGTTCCTTGCAGAACATGAGGACCTGTTCCGTCAGAGATATGAATCAATAGGTCCTGACGACTATGCCAACATCAGCTACACATCAGGAACTACGGCCGACCCTAAGGGAATACTCCTTACCCACAGGAACTATACAGCCAATGTAGAGCAGGCGCAGTCCGTAATCGGGGTGACACCTCAGGACAGGATGCTCATCATCCTGCCGCTGGACCATTGCTTTGCCCATGTCGCCGGATTCTACACCATGATGTCATACGGAGCTTCAATAGGTACTGTCCCTGCCGGACGCACTCCTATGGAGGCCCTGAGGAATATCCCGATGAGCATCCAGGAGCTCAAGCCGACCGTGATGCTGAGCGTACCGGCGCTTGCCAAGAATTTCAAGAAGAACATAGAGGCCGGCATCAAGGCCAAGGGCCCTAAGGTTGAGAAGCTCTACAATCTCGCCCTTGACATGGCCATATCCTACAACAAGGAAGGATACAACAAGGGAGGCATCACCCAATGGTGGAAGAAGCCTTTCCTCGCTCTTTTCGACAAGCTGATATTCAAGAATGTGCGTCAGGCCCTCGGCGGCCAGATGAAGTTCTTCGTCGGAGGCGGTGCCCTTCTTGACATAGATCTCCAGAAATATTACTATGCCATAGGGATCCCTATGTACCAGGGATACGGACTGTCCGAAGCTACCCCTATCATTTCAGCGAATGCTCCTGCCCGCCATATCCTGGGATCCTCCGGCTGTGTGGTGAAGCCGATGGAGATCAGGATCTGCGACTCAGACGGCAAGGATCTCCCTTACGGAGAAAAGGGAGAGATTGTCATCAAGGGAGAGAATGTCATGGCCGGCTACTGGAAGAATCCGAAGGCTACCGCCGAGACCATTGTCGACGGCTGGCTGCACACCGGAGACATGGGATATATGAGAGACAAGGATTTCCTGTATGTAGTAGGAAGATTCAAATCTCTGCTCATCAGTGCTGACGGAGAGAAATACAGTCCGGAAGGCATAGAGGAGTCAATGGTGGAGAATTCCCGCTACATCGACCAGATAGTGCTGCACAACAGCCAGGACCCTTATACAATAGCCCTGCTGGTGCCGAACAAGGATGCCCTGAAGGCCTATGTCAAGGAACATGCCCCTGAGCTTGCCCCGGACAGCGAGCCGGCACGCAGGATGATGCTGGAGAAACTTCAGGACGAGGTCAATTCCTACCGCAAGGGTGGAGCTAACTATGGGGCATTCCCGGAGAGGTGGCTCCCGGCTGCAGTCTGTGTGCTTCCTGAGCCGTTCACTGAGCAGAACCACATGGTCAACAGTACGATGAAGATTGTCCGCGGAAAGGTAGAGAAGGCCTACGAGGACAGGATGAAGTTTGCATATACACCTGAAGGAAAGAACATTGTCAATGAGATGAACCTTTCCTCCCTGTAGGATTTATCTGTAATATGGATTTCAAGGAACTGGTACAGGTGCGGCAGAGCGACCGCCGTTACAAGCCGCAGCCTGTTGAAAAGGAAAAGATTCTGGAATGTCTTGAGGCGGCAAGACTTTCTCCGTCTGCCTGCAATTCGCAGCCATGGAAATTCATTGTCGTGGACTCGCGTGAACTGCTCGGCAAGATGGCAGATGCGGCATGCGGAGCCGGGATGAACAAGTTCACCTATCAGGCTCCGGTGATTGTGGCTGTGGTGCTTGAAAAGATGAATGTCACGGCAAAGATAGGGAGCATGCTCAAGTCAAAGGACTATAGCATGATGGATCTGGGCATGGCGGTGGAGCATTTCTGCCTGCAGGCGGCTGATCTCGGTCTCGGGACATGCATCATGGGCTGGTTTGACGAAAAGAAGGTAGCCTCTCTGCTGGGAGTGCCGCGTTCCAGACGCATACCGCTGCTGATCTCGCTGGGATATCCTGACGGTCCTACAAGGCAGAAGGTGCGCCATGCACTTGATGAGATGTCATCGTGGAACAGCTATTGAAGTGACCTACTGTATGAATTAATAGATTGAGTGTATAGAACAGATAGCGTGTATTAAAACCAAGCATAATGAAATCTTTGATATCAGGTCCTTCTTTAAAGGGCCGCATCAGACTGTTATTGATCTCTGCACTGATTATGGGAACATCAGCATGTAACAGAACAAATCCTTTCTTCGCAGAGTGGGATACCCCGTACGGGATACCTCCGTTCGAACAGATCAAGGAGAAGGATTATATCCCGGCCATCAAGGCCGGAATCCACCGCCAGGAGGCTGAAGTGGATGCCATCATAGCCAAGGATGATGAGCCGACATTTGAAAACACAGTGGCCGCATACGAACGTTCCGGCGCTCTGCTCGACAAGGTGACCGGGGTGCTCTTCAACCTTTCGGAGTCCGATGCCACTGAGTCTATGCAGAAAATTGTCGCAGAGGCACTCCCTATGCTTACTGAGCATCATGACAATATATTCATGAACCATTATTTCTTCAGCAGGGTAAAGGAACTCCACGACGCAAGGGCAACCCTCGGCCTGACCGATGAGCAGAATGCTGTGCTGGAGAAGCTCTACAGGTCCTTCGTGAGCAATGGGGTCGCACTTGACTCAGAAGGACAGCAGAGGATGAGGGAGATCAACAAGGAGCTTGCCGCCCTTGAACAGAAATTCGGCAACAATGTCCTTTCTGAGACAAATGCATTCAAGCTGGTCCTTACTGATTCTGCTGAGCTTGAGGGCCTTCCTGCGGCTGTGGCTGCTGCGGCAGCTGCCGAGGCACAGTCGGCAGGGATTTCGGCCCGCGAAGCCATGAAGCTCTCGGGGGCTGACCACGTGTCTGAAGGCGGCCCGTGGCTCTTCACCCTCCAGAACCAGAGCTATGTGCCTTTCATGACCTACAGTGCGAGACGGGATCTGAGGGAAAAGATGTTCAATGCATATTCTTCCCGCGGTAACCAAGGAAATGAATCCGACAACAATCAGGTCGTAATCGACATCATGCGCCTGCGCATCGAGAAGGCCCGTCTTCTCGGATACGAGACTCCTGCGGAGTTCATCCTTTCAGACAAGATGGCCCATGACCCGGCTACTGTAGATGTGTTCCTTTCTGGTATCTTCACTCCGGCTGTCGCCAAGGCTGAAAAGGAGATCGCGGCCATGCAGCAGATCATGGACGAGGATGTCCGTTCCGGTGTGCTCCCTTCCGACAGCACTTCTGTCATCCGTCCTTGGGACTGGTCATATTATGCCGAGAAGGTGCGCCACAGGGACTACGAGCTCAATGAGGCTCTCATCAAGCCGTATTTCAAGATGGAGAATGTGCGTGAAGGTGTCTTCAAGACTGCCGGAATGCTCTATGGACTCAATTTCGAGAAGCTTGACAGCATACCTTCCTATCATCCGGACATGGAAGGCTTCAAGGTGACCGATGCAGACGGATCATTTGTCGGGATCCTTCTTACTGACTACTATCCGCGTCCGTCAAAGAGAGGTGGAGCATGGATGAGCAATTTCCGCAACCAGGAAGTGACGGCAGACGGAGAAGACATCAGGCCTATCATCGTCAACGTGGGCAATTTCACCAAACCGTCGGCAGGACGTCCGTCTCTGCTTACACTCGACGAGGCTGCCACCATGTTCCATGAGTTCGGCCATGCCCTGCACGGCCTTCTGAGCCGCTGTACCTATAAGGATGTGAGCGGTACCAGCGTGGCCCGTGATTTTGTGGAGCTTCCTTCTCAGCTCAACGAGAACTGGGCTCTGCAGCCAGAGGTGCTTGCTCTCTATGCCCGCCACTACGAGACAGGGGAGACCATACCTGACTCTCTTGTGGTGAAGATCCGCAATTCCGGCACGTTCAACCAGGGCTTCATGACCACAGAACTCACTGCAGCCGCAATCCTTGATATGCGCTGGCATGAGCTTACATCGGTATATGTTCCGGCTGACTGTCCTTTCGCATCAGAGACTCCGGCACCGGAGGGCGCCGAGGCTGCGTCTCTTGTGGTGGCAGGAAAACACATCGCTCTCGGCTCTTCCGAAGAACTCCGCGTGATCGATCCTGTCAAGTTCGAGACTTATGTGATGAAGGATGCCGGTCTTATAGATGAGATAATCCCTAGATACAGGACAGACTACTTCAACCATGTGTTCAGCGGAGGCTACAACGCCGGCTACTACAGCTATCTCTGGGCTGAAGTGCTTGACAAGGACGCCTTTGAGCTCTTCAAGGAGAAAGGCCTGTTTGACAAGGCTACCGCAATGTCCTATCGCCGGAATATACTGGAAAAGGGCGGCAGTGAAGACCCGATGGTACTCTACAAGAGATTCCGCGGAGCCGAGCCTGATCCTGGCGCACTGCTCCGTGCAAGAGGACTTGAATAATATCCTGCAGAAAAATCCATAGGATTTAGTGCAGATCAGATGAAGCGGCCGGTGATGCTTGCGGGACAGGCTTTGACCTGTGCGGGCGTGCCGGCCGCCACTATTTTCCCTCCCTGGTCTCCTCCTCCCGGACCCATGTCTATGATATAGTCTGCGTTGCGGATCACATCGAGGTCATGCTCTATGACTATCACTGTCGCACCGTGGTCGACCAGCTGCTGGAATACTTTCAGAAGAGTCTGTACATCAGACGGATGGAGACCGATCGTAGGCTCATCGAAGACAAATACGGAATCGTTCTGGCCCCGGCCCATCTCGCTTGCGAGCTTGAGTCTCTGTGCTTCACCTCCGGAGAGTCCCGGGGTCTGTTCTCCCAGAGTGAGATATCCTAGCCCCAGCTCCTTGAGGACAAGAAGCCTCTGACGTACTGTCTTCAGATCATAGCATGCCTCAAGTGCATCGTTGACATCCATGTCCATGAGCTGGGGGAGTGAATGCATTGCTCCTGCGGCGTTTTCTCTCCGGACCAGATTGGCTGCCTTGGAATATCTCGAACCCCGGCATTCCGGACAAGGGATGTCCACATCGGGCAGGAACTGTACATCCAGGCTTATGACTCCGGTGCCGTCACAGGTAGGGCAGCGGAGTTTACCTGTATTATATGAGAAGTCCCCGTCCTTGTATCCCAGGGCCTTTGCGTCCGGAGTCTTTGCAAAGATCTTGCGCAGCTCGTCATGTACATTCGCATAAGTGGCTACTGTCGAGCGGATGTTGATGCCTATAGGTGATGCGTCTATCAGCTTGACCTGCCTTATCCCTTCTGCTTCTATCGCCTTCACGTGCGCAGGAAGTTTCTTGCCGGCTATGAGTGCCTGAAGTCCCGGAATCAGGCTCTCCAGTACCATGGTGGTCTTGCCTGAGCCGGATACTCCCGTCACCACTGTCAACCGGCCTTTCGGAATGTCCGCTTCAAGCGGCTTGACAGTGTGTATGTTTCCTGTGGACAGATGTATTGTGCCTATATTGAACAGATCCTTTGCCTTGATCTCCGGCCTTACGTGTATGCTGGCCTTGCCGCTGAGGTAAGGCCCGATTCTGGATGCCGGGTCTGCACAGACTTCGTCTATCGTCCCCTTGGCTATCACGGTGCCGCCTTCAGAGCCAGCCCCCGGCCCCATTTCTATCAGGTAGCCGGATTCTGCAAGGATCTGGGTATCATGGTCGACAAGCACCACGGAATTTCCGTCTGCGATCAGGTCCTTCATCACACCTGCAAGGCCTGTGATATTGGCAGGATGAAGCCCGATAGACGGTTCGTCCAGCACATACAGTACCCCTGTCGTCCGGTTTCTGACAGCCCTGGCGAGCTGCATCCTCTGGCGTTCGCCTGTGGAGAGGGTAGAGGCTGCTCTGTCGAGACTCAGATAGCCGACCCCTAGGTCAAGAAGTCTCACGGATGCGTCGAGGAAGGATTCGCAGATGTTCCTGGCCATAGGCCGCATCTCATCAGGCAGGAATTCCGGGATTCCTTTCACCCATTCGACGAGATCGGAAAGGGTCATCCTGCATGCATCGGCAAGGGATATACCGCGCACAAGCGGTGCCCTTGCCGCCTCGGAAAGACGGGAACCTCCGCATTCCGGGCAGACCTCTGTCTTTAGGAACCGTTCCACCCTTTTCATTCCTTTCTCATCCTTGACCTTTGCAAGCGCATTCTCCACCGTATATACTGCATTATAATAGGTGAAGTCAAGTTCCCCGGCCTGGTTGGTGGTCTTTGACTTGTAGAAGATGTGCTTTTTCTCGGCGGGGCCGTGGAAGACTATGTCCCTTTCCTTTTCAGTAAGGGTGTTGAACGGTACGTCTGTCCTTACCCCCATCTCCCGGCACACATCTGTCATCAGTGACCACATGAGTGTGTTCCATGGCAGTACTGCCCCCTGGTCGATGGTCAGTGTCTCGTCAGGGACGAGGGTCGACTCATCGACAGTGCGTACAAAGCCTGTCCCGTCGCATCTGCGGCAGGCTCCCTGGCTGTTGAAAGAAAGTTCTTCAGCTGAAGGTGCATAGAAGTGTGCTCCGCACTCCCGGCACACAAGTTCCTGCCCTGCAGCAACTTTCAGCGACGGCTGCAGGTAGTGCCCGTTTGGACACCGGTGGCTTGCAAGCCTTGAATATATCAGCCTGAGGCTGTTGAGAAGTTCAGTGCCGGTGCCGAATGTGCTTCTTATTCCAGGGATGCCCGGCCTCTGGTGCATGGCCAGGGCTGCCGGCACATAAAGCACTTCGTCAACATCTGCCCTTGCCGCCTGGGTCATCCTGCGTCTTGTATATGTTGACAGGGATTCAAGATATCTCCTTGATCCTTCTGCGTATAGCACCCCGAGTGCAAGGGAAGACTTGCCTGACCCAGATACTCCAGCTATCCCGACTATCTTGCCGAGCGGTATGTCCACATCTATATTTTTCAGGTTGTGTACACGTGCCCCGTGCACTATAATCCTGTCCGGACTTTCTGTTTTCTTTTCCATGGTCGTCTATGATATTTTCTGCAAATACATAACTGTCTCCAAATATCCGTTTCTGCAGTTACCTGCAAAAATAAATTGTTTTTCGCTACGATTGGCAGTTTTATTTTCTTACATATTTGCCGGAAAACATAAAAGTCCTGAAATCTGAGAAAGTTTAATCTCTGTATGCTCCATAACTTATACTTTTGGCTATAACTCTAGCAAAATAATAATAAAATCTAATCTTTAACTGAAATTTAATTTCTTTTTTGATTGGTTTCTGTATGCAAAATGTATATATTTGCATTTCTGATAGGAAGAAGAGCAAGAAAACTATTTGTTAAAATAACTCAAAGTCATGAAACTTAGGAACTTATTGTTTATCGGACTTGCATCTGCCGCTTTATTGGCAGGTTGTAAGAGAGACGAGATCCAGGAGTCGCCTTCCATAAAGGTCGATTCTTCGGCTCTTGAAGCCGCTTCACATTGAGTTCGAAGTTTTTACTATTTATTTCTCCTCAAACGAACAACATTTTATCTATAGGTTATGAATTATAAAAGTTTATTCGCATTGGCAGCTGCATCATTGACTATGGTGTTTGCGTGTCAGAAGACTGAAGAACTTGGTCCTGAATCACTGAGCCTTGATCCTTCAGCAACATCGTATGAGTTTCCTGTCGAAGGAGGTACTTATACTGTTGAATTGACAGCTACAGTAGATTGGTCAATTCAGGGCTATGACGATGATGTCAAGTCATGGCTCAGCATTACTCCATCTGAAGGTAAAGCTTCGGCTTCCGCTCAGACTGTCACAATCAAAGCAATGGAGAATACAGGTGCAAACCGTAAGGCAGACCTCGTCTTCTATGGAAATATAATGCACAAGGCTGAACTTACCATTACACAGCTCGGCCCTGAAGGAGAGTATGCTTCGATTTCCATTGCTGAGTTCATCGAAAAGGCAGATACTGAAAATCCTTATGTAATTACCGGAGTTGTCGGAGATATCGCTACAAGTGCAAAATACTGGGGCTTTTCTCTTAAGGATGACACCGGCACTATCTCATGTCCGTTCATAGGAAAATCTGCCGATGAGTTCGTAGCAATGGATATCCACACCGGAGACAAGGTAAGCATCAAGGGCGTATATGAGTACTATACAAGCAAGTCCGAGCATCAGCTTTCCGACGGAGAAATCGTGGACCATGAGGCACTTGCTCTTGATGACATCAAGACTGTGACTGTAGCCAAGTTCCTGGAAGCTGCCGATCCTTATACAATGTATCGTCTCACAGGTGAGGTCTCAGGAAGCGTCAATGCACAGTACTGCCGCTTTGACCTCAAGGACGAGTCTGGTACTGTCGTCGTTTGGACAGTCAACAATGCATCAGAATATGCTTCTACACTTAAGAGAGGCGATATCGTCACTCTTCGCGGTGCATACACATGGTTTGAGCATGACACCGACGCCACCAAGTCAAAGCCGGAGGTCGTTGATGCTACCATAGAGTCTGTTGAGTCAGCCCCTGATGCAGAGACAGGTACACCGGAAGGTACAGGTACAGTCGAGGATCCTTACAATGTGGCAGGAGCCTTCAAGTTCATCGATGACAACCAGTATTACGGAGACAAAGACAATCCTAATGTCTCGCCGGAAAAAGTGTATGTCAAAGGTACCATTGCTTCAGTTGAGGAAGTCAGCACCCAGTTCGGGAATGCTACGTATGTGATTTCCGACGGAGAAGGTCTTGCCGGACTTGAAGTCTACAGAGGATATTATCTCAACGGAGACAAATTCACAGCTGCAGACCAGATAAAGGTCGGCGATGAGGTCGTTGTCCTCGGTCAGCTCACGAGATTCTTCGAGACCTACGAATTTACTACCGGAAGCCAGATCTATTCTCTCAACGGACAGACCTCAGGCGGCGAGGAACCGGAGCCGGATCCTGACCAGCAGCCTGACCCGGTGCCTGGTGATTGGATCTATTCAAATTCATTCAACAAGGGCATGGGAGACTTCACCATCGAGAACAAGGTCATGAATGATCCTCTGACTTTCGTCTGGAAGCATGACGCATCCTACGAGTGCATGAAGGCCAGCGCTTACATGAACAATACAAACTATGAGTCTGAGAGCTGGCTTATTTCACCTGTGATTGACCTTTCTTCAGAAAGTGAAGCATATATCTCATTTGAGCATGCGACAAACTTCTTCAGCACATCTACTCTTGCAGATGATGCATCAGTATGGGCAAAGGAAGAAGGCGGCAACTGGGAGAAGGTTGACGGTGTCACATATCCTTCAAGCCAGGGCTGGAATTTCGTAAGCGCCGGCGATATCAATATTTCCAAATATGCCGGAAAGAGGATGCAGTTCGCTTTTGTGTACAAGAGCTCTACATCAAAGGCCGGTACATGGGAAGTGAAGAATGTGGTCGTGAAGAATGAAGTAGAGGAAGTTGTCCCTCCTGAGCCTACGCCTGCAGGTAATGTCGTTCTTACATTCCCTGATGATAATAGCGCAAACAACACGGTCGGCAGCTATACTGATACATGGACGGCCATAAGTGGAGATTATGAATTCTCTATCTCCAACTTCAACAACAACAGATGGAAAGACTGGACATATATTAAGTGCGGAAGAGAAAAATATGAATCCGTAGCGTCGATCAGCAATGTGACAGCTATGCCTGAAATCTCTGCTGTTGAATTGACTGTGGACAAGATCTCTACTTCCAAGGTGAACTCGATAGTGCTGAGCATCTATTCCGATTCTGCACGGAGCAATCTTGTCGCAGACGGCATAGAGCCGGAAGGCGGCCTTGCGAGCGGTACGATGACATTCTCTGTACCTGCTGAATATCAGGCAGCCGGACAATACTATAAGGTGACATTCGACTGTCCTGTCGCCGGATCCAACGGCGTGGTCCAGATTTCAAAAGTAACCTACGTTGCAGTTGAATAGTTTTTCCAAGATATTATTGCCGTTGTCGGCAGTATTTATATTTGCGGTCTCTTCCTGCGTAAAGCCAGAAGAGACCGTACCTTCCCATGAGGTATCTCTCTCGATACCTTTGCCGGATGGGTCAAGGTCTGCTTCGCAGCAGTTTGTAACTGTGTCGGCAGACGGCCCGTGGCATATTGAGATTGACTTCGGGGAAAGTGAAGCATGGGCAGATGTCGAGCCTGCAGCCGGTGACGGCTTCAGGTCCGACATTGTGCTTTCATGGGACCGCAATGACGGAGATCCCCGCAGCTGCACCATTACTGTGGTGACTGACGGCGGGGATTCAGCATCGGCCGTATTCCGTCAGGACGGGGCAGCTCCTGATCCAGGTCCGGGTCCTGATCCAGGCCCGGGAATCCAATCAGATCCAGTGGCCAGGTGGCTTGAACTGCCTGCGACAGACGATCCTGACCTGTATTTCATCACACATGACATGACACGCTCGGGAAAGACCATGCGCAGCTTTTCATTGTATTACAGTACAGATGACAGGCTGTCCGTATGGGTCGCTTACCCCTTGAACAAGGGACTTATCGGCTCAGGATCCCGTACTGATGAATGGGAATATGACCCTAAGGTACCGAAATCTCTCCAGCCTGTGCTGTTCAGCGGTTACCGCGGCGGTTATGACAGGGGACATCAGCTCCCTTCCGCCGACAGATATGGCGTGGGCATCAATGAGAAGACTTTCTATTTCACGAACATGACTCCTCAGCGCGGTGAGCTTAACCAGAAGGCCTGGGCTAAGCTGGAGAATATGGTCAGGGACTGGTCATACAGCTTTGACACACTGTATGTGGTGACGGGTGCGGACATCCGCGGAGCAACCGAAGTCGCGTATGACAATCAGAACAAAGCGGTCACTGTCCCTGTCGGATATTTCAAGGCACTTCTCGGATATAAGAAAGGCAGTTCCATCGGAGGCCTGAACGGAGGGTATATCGGCATCGGCTTTTATTTCGAGCACAGAAGCTACAGCAATGATGCCAATACTATAATGAATCAATCCATGAGTATCGATGAGCTCGAATCCCGTCTTGGGTATGACTTTTTCGTCAATCTCCCTGACAAGGTCGGGGCCGATGTAGCCGCGAGGATCGAGTCTGAGGCAGACTCATGGTGGTACTGACAATCCAGCATTCTATGAAGAAGATATTACTGTTGTTTATCCTTGTGTTTCTGGGTATTTCTTCGTTTGCCCAGAAGCAGAATTATGTCATAGGCTTCTATAATGTCGAGAATCTTTTCGATATCTATGATGATCCTGTGAAGAATGATGCCGAGTTCCTTCCTGACGGAAAGAACAAGTGGACCCAGGCAAAGTATGAAAAGAAGCTCCACAATATAGCGCGTGTAATCAACTCCATGCGTGAAGAGAACGGGGTATACCATACCATACTTGGGGTAAGTGAGATTGAAAACAGGCTTGTGCTCGAAGACCTTGTGAGCCTTCCTGAACTTTCGTCGGCAAATTATCAGATCGTGCATTATGACGGTCCTGACCGCAGAGGTGTGGATGTCGGCCTGCTCTATCGCCCGGACCAGTTCACTTATGAAGACAGTGAGTCCATCCCGTTCACATTCGAGGGGTCCAAAGTGAAGATAACTTTGGACGAAGAGGCCCAGAAGAATTTCAGGACCCGAGACATACTTATGGTAAGGGGAAAAATCGACGGCGAGGATATAGCGGTCTATGTAGCACATCTCCCTTCCAGATTGGGAGGAAAAGGCTTTGACCTGCGTTCCCGCGGAGCAGAGATCATATATGACCATGCCTGTGCTCTCAAGGAGAAATTCCCTGACATAAAGATTGTAGTCATGGGCGACATGAATGACAATCCTACGGATGAAAGCATGTCCGTATGGCTGCATGGAAAAGCAAAGATCGAGGATATGGGGCCGGAAGACTTCTTCTGCCCTTTCACAGAGATGCTGGCAGCGGGATACGGTTCTCTTGCATACAGGGGCGTGTGGAACATATATGACAACATACTTGTTGACTTCAATCTTGCCACTGCACCAGAGGGCGGGCTTGTGATCCGTCCTGTACATAAGAAAGGATATTACGGCAGGATCTTCAAGAAACCGTTCATGACCCAGCAGAGCGGGCAATACAAAGGAACTCCGTTCCGCACTTTCTCCAACGGAGCTTTCGTCGGAGGCTATTCCGACCATTATCCTACTTACATTGTAATCGGAAAATAAGATGAAAAAAGCTTTACTGACAATGGCAGCGACGTTGCTTTCATTCGTCGCATTGGCACAAGCTCCTACAGGCGGAGTTGAGGCAGAGGTTGTTGACCGTGCCGGAAGGACTCCTATTCCTGGGGCAAAAGTGGAACTTTTCCAGGGAGAGGAATCGCTCGGAATAATAGATACGGGCTCTGACGGCAAATTCCTTTTCAATGAGCTTGCTGACGGAAGTTATACCCTTTCAATATCTGCAGAAGGCTATACCCCGACTCGAGTGAATGTCAGAGTAGAACAGGGTATAATACGTAATCTGATGTTCGTGACCCTTGGACCGGCTGAGTCTCTTCAGACGAGTGAACTTGATGCGTCAAGCTTCTCTGAGTTCGATCTGGCTGATACCGGATATTCAGATGCGCCTACAATACTTTATGCGACCAATGATGTATATGCAGATATGGTCGGATACGGCTTCAGTGCTATCCGTTTCAAGAACAGGGGATATGCTTCTGAGACTCAGGATGTATATCTTGCAGGTGTCCCTATGAATGACGCTATCACAGGATATACTCCTTTCTCTCTGTGGAGCGGTCTGAATGAAGCTATGCGTTCAAAGGATGCGACGCTTGGGCTTGAATCATTGAAATATGGACTCGGAGGATACAACGGTATCACGAACATTGCGGCAGAGCCGTCTGCAGTCCGTCCGGGGTGGAGGTTCTCCCTCTTGTCCAATTCAGCTCTATACCGTCTGCGTGTGATGGCTACCTATGCTTCCGGAGAACTTGACAACGGATGGTCGTATGCATTCAATGCATCGGCACGTTTAGGTGGAAATGACTGGGTAGAAGGTGTCTATTACCGTTCGTTTGCAATCTATGCAGGCGCCAGCAAAAAAATCGGTGATGCCCACAAGCTCGGTCTCATGGCATTTGTCACTCCAGGTAACCGAGGAGCGCAGAATGCTTCTACTCAGGAGGTATATGACCTTATGGGAGACAATATGTACAACTCCAACTGGGGATATCAGAACGGAAAGGTCCGCAACTCACGTGTGCGCAAGACATTCGAGCCTGTATTCATCCTCAAGTATGACTATACACCGAATGAAAACCTCAGTGTCAATGCTACATTGCTGTATCGTACCGGCTATAACGGCTATACTGCCCTTGACTGGTATGACGCCATGGATCCGCGCCCTGACTACTATAAGAATCTTCCTTCATATTTCTTCATGGAGGATGAAGACTATAACAGAGTGAACTTTGACAAGGCTGCCTGGGCAGAATATGCATGGACACACCATACTCCAGAATATGCCAATTACCAGCATCTCAACTGGGACAGACTCTACAATGTCAATTATGCCAATCCTGACGGACGCAGCAAATATGCTCTTGAGGAGAGAAGAGTAGACCAGAATGATGTGAATCTCGTCGGAAGTGTCGACTGGAATATTGCAGATCATTTCAATCTCAAGGCCGGAGCTCAGTTCAAGTTCAACAGGACGGAGAACTATAAGCTGATGAATGATCTGCTTGGAGGTAACTATTATCTTAACATCGACTCGTTTGCGGAGCGTGACTTCGCTTCCAACGAGGCCTTGATACAGAATGACCTTGATTATTTCCTTGCCAATGGTGAGGCACAGAAGATCACTCAGGGAGGGAAGTACGGATATGATTATCTTGCGCAGATACGCCGCGCCAATGTCTGGGCCAACGGTTCTTTCAACTATGGCGGCTTTACCGCAAATCTGGGTGCGACAATCGGATATGAAGCATTCTGGAGGGACGGACTTGTCCGCAAGGGCCTTTTCGCAGGACTTGATGACAATGGCAATCCTATGGAATACAACGGCCGAGTCCTCACGACCTATGACAAGTACGGCAATCCTGTCACATCCAAAGGCAAATCTGATGTCGCTTCATTCCTGACATGGTCTGCAAAACTCAATCTTGCGTATGAGATAGAAGGTGGCCATAGGGTTTCCGCAAATGTGGGTTATTTCAATGACGCACCTACATTCAACCAGTCGTTCATTTCTGCCCGTACGCGCAATACACTTGTCGACAATCTGACAACAGTCAAGACATTTGCTTCAGATGTCAACTACCAGTACAGCAACAATGGCTATAACCTCCGTGTCACAGGCTTCTATACAAAGATCAATGACCAGACAGACGTGATGAGTTTCTACGATGATTCGCAGCATTCGTTCACGAACTTCGCCATGACAGGCATCGATGAACGTCACATGGGCATTGAACTTGGCGTCCAGGTACCTCTTTTTGTGGACGGATTGAGTATCAGCGGCGTCCTGAGCTGGGGCCAGTATGTATATACAAGCAATCCGCACATGGTGCAGACGGTCGACAACAGTGCCGAAATCATACGTGATGAGGATGTGCCGTTCTGGAAGAGCCAGCCTATATATAAGATAGCCGGCTATATAGACGGTGCACCGGTATATGATCAGGATGCTGACGGCAATTATATCGTGGAAGGGGAGCAGAAACATTATGTTCCGTCTACTCCTCAGCTTGCTGCGGCAATCGGATTGAATTACAATATAAATTACTGGTTCTTTGAAGTGACGGGACAATATTTTGCCAATTCATATCTTGATATGAACCCTCTTTACCGTACTAATTTCGCATGCGGTGGCGGGGACGGCATTGTTACCCCGGAAGAAGTCAATTACATGGCTGCACAGGAAAAGTTCGATCCTGCATTCCTTCTTAACCTCAGCATAGGAAAGAGCTGGTACATAGGAAGGAAGTACAATATAGGATTCTCCCTTAATGTACAGAACATCCTCAACAACAGGAATGTCAAGACCGGCGGCTATGAACAGACCAGGCTCATAAGCAGTTATGGCAAGGACCGGTACTACCGCTTTGATCCGAAGTACTTCTATATGTACGGAGCGAACTATATGTTGAACATCTACTTCAGATTCTAAGAGTATGAAAAAGATATTGATATTTGCTGCTGCATTTCTTGCTTCAGTTTCCTGTCAGTCCCTGAAGGAAGAATTCCAGCCAGTTTTCACTGGAAAATATGAAGATCCGGCTGTTGACCAGCCGGTCAACATGGAGGCAAATTGCACCATAGGCGAACTTGCGGCAATGTATGTTACAGGAGATCCTTGGACAATTGACCAGAATATAGTGATTTCCGGAATAGTCAGCACTACTGACAAGTACGGCAATTTCTACAAGAGTTTCTATATCCAGGATGAAACCGGAGGTATAGAACTGAAGCTTGGAAAGAATGGCCTTTACAATGATTATCTGCCAGGACAGAGGATCTATGTGAGCTGCCGTGACCTTGAGCTCGGAATGTACGGCTATAAAGCCGGTTCCGGCAACGGTATGGTACAGATAGGCTACAATGACCCTTCAGGTTCTTATGAGACTTCCTATCTGGAATCTTCACTGCTGATAGATACACATGTATTCAAAGGGAAACCAGAAGGTGAGGTGACTCCGGTGGTAGTTGATCCGGAGGATCTTCCAGGAGCCAATGACATACAGGGAACCGCAAGTTGTCCATATCTTGGAAAACTTGTCACCATCAACAATCTCTGGTACAGCTGGTATGATGACCAGTATGGAGATCTCAATGAAGCTTTTGCTCTCCTCTACATCGATTCAAACAAGGATAAGAAAGCTTCATCTAACCGAATCTTCATATCAGGGGAGAATACCGGAATCACTACATGGGCGATGTCAGAGGAAAAGATGGATGAATATCTGCAGTCCGGAATGTGGGATGCCGTAAATATAGGTAATGCAAATGACTATAACTACGGTACAGTCGGAGACTATAAGAACAGGATAAATCCTGTAAACGGCCAGCCTTACTACGGTATCGACCGTTCACCGTATTCAGTAAGCCAGTATTTCTCTACAGAGCAGGGCGGCAAAGGAACATGTGTCCAGATACGTACCAGCGGGTATTGCCGTTTCGCCGATACTGAGATTGATCCGAAGGTCCTTTCAGGGGAGCGCTCTATAAATGTCACCGGTATATTGACTCTCTATCAGGGAAAGATTCAGGTGACTGTCAACAATATAACAGATATTACATTCAATTAGTCGATCTGATCGTCAGACTGCATCCATGATATGGCCCGGCTTATGCCGGGCTTTTTTTATTGAAAAAATAGCGAAGCCGGATCATCTTTATAAAATATTTCAAAATTTTGTTTGGATTGAGTTGTTCCCTTTCCCCAAGGCCCGCCCATCGCACATTGTCCAAAAGACGGATTTATCCGCAATATTGCACATATACTTAACAAATTACTCGGCAATACAGGATATGAAAGTATTCCTGTGTTGTCAGTATTTCAACAACAATCAAACTAATTACCATAGAAGTGCAGGAAAGCGCAGAGGAAGGTTCTGAAGTCCCTGTGACTGTCACAGATGCCTTCAGAGGATGTCGAGATCTCTGTTGAAACGAATTCACCGGCATAGATGCCATCTATTCGACTGTAAATTCGGATCATTTGCTTACTGATGGGGTAGTTCTTACTGCCGTTGAATAACCGTGGATCCGTCAGGATCTTCTGATATTATGCAAGTCCTGTCCGGAAATTACCTGGACAGGCCTTTTGAATTGAAAGAGGATGGCCGTCAAGTCACTGGACTTGCTGGCCATCCTCTTCTTGTCCTATGTCGTCTTCATGTCAGGATTATCTGCCCTGACTTATTTCACGTAGCTTGTAAGGAACTGTATGTTGCCGTCCGGTACGACTTTGACACCTGTGGTTGAAGCTGGGATGAGGACGGTCTCGCCTTTGTGGAGAGTCTCGGTGTTGCCTTCGCTGTCTGTGATCTTTCCGCTGCCCTCGACACAGATCATGATAAGGAATGAGTCGAGATCCTTGAGGTCCATGTCATACTCCTTGTCGAGGTCGTAGAGGGAAGTGGTGAAATATCTGCAGTCGACGAGTATATTTTCTTTGTCCTTGCCTTTCTGGTAATGGGTCTTGTAGTCAGGATATACCTTATAGTCGATTGCGTCCTTCGCAAGCTCGGTATGGAGCTGTCTCGGCTTGCCGTCAAGTCCGAGCCTTCCGAAGTCATAGATCCTGTAGGTGATGTCGGAGGTCTGCTGTATCTCTGCTATGAAAGAGCCGGCCCCGATGCTGTGGATACGTCCTGCAGGCAGGAAGAATACATCTCCTGGCTGAAGCTTGAAGTCCTGGAGGACATCTGTTATTGTGTGGTTGTTGACCCTTTCCACATATTCTTCAGGAGTGATGGCTTTCTTGAGTCCTGACATCAGGTGTGCTCCTTCTCCGGTTGCCACTACGTACCACATCTCGGTCTTTCCTTTTGAGCCGTTGTGGCGTTTGGCGGCAAGTTCGTCATTCGGATGCACCTGGATTGAAAGATCCTGCTTTGCATCGATGAACTTGATGAGCAGAGGGAATTCATCTCCTGTCTTTTCGTAGTTTGACTTGCCGATGAGCTTTTCCTTGAACTCCTTTATCAGGTCGGTGATTGTCCTTCCGGCATATTCACCGTTGGCAACCACGGACTCATTGCCTTTTACTCCTGAAAGTTCCCAGCTTTCACCTATGTTGTGCTGGTCTGTTTCAATGGATTTGAACGGGGCGATCTTCTCTCCTCCCCATACCATTGACTTCAATATCGGTCTGAATTTAAGAGGATACATTGTATTTTTGTTTGATGATTACGGTCTTTCCGGAGTCCCTGTCTCTATTCTGGACTCCGGGTATCTTATTTCTTGTCCATCTGGTTGAGGGCGAAGGTGTAGGCGCCGGTAGAGATTGCCTTGCTTGCGCCCATCTTTGATATGGCTACGCCTATGCGTTTCTGCGGGTCGTAGGATACTTCTTTGTCTGTGCCATAGACCTTGATATAGCGCTGTTCTCCGCGTGCGAAGGCTGCGAACTCCTCTTCATTGTCAAGGTCGTAGACTTTCATCTGTACTCTGTCAAGCTCTTCTCCTGAGAGGGTATGTATCTTGCTCCTGAGGGCCTTGAACAGTCCTGGCATGATGTATTTCTTCGCAGCTGTGATACCTCCGCCGATGACGATGAGGCCGTCTATGAGGGTCACGGCCGTTGCCATGGCATCTCCAGCCACTTCGCCCATCTCGTAGAAGGCCTTGACGGCAGCTTCCTTGTTGCCTTCGCGTGTGCCTTCTGCTACATCAAAGATGTCTTTCGGCTCAAGTCCGTGGTCAGGGTTGCCTGACAGCTCCCCGTACACTCTCTTTACAGCGCGTACTGCTACTCCGTCTTCAACTATCACTCCGCTTATCTTGCTGTGAGGCAGACAGAATGTCTCCACGCAGGAGTTGTCTCCTCTATTGAGCTCTCCGTTGATGACAGTACCTATACCGAAGCCTGTGCCGAAGGTGTAGCCTATCAGATTGTGGTAGCGCTTGTCACTTCCGGCAGCTTCGAGGCGGGCATTTGTCTCAGGCAGCATGCCGCCGAGGGCCTCTCCATAGGCGAAGAGGTCTCCGTCGTTGTTGATGAAGACAGGGATGCCGAACTTTTCCTGAAGGAATGGCCCAAGGGCGACTCCATCCCTGAATGACGGGAAGTTAGGCAGATATCCGCCGATTATCCCGTGCGGATAGTCTGCAGGTCCCGGAAATGCGAAACTGATTGCAACCGGTTTTTCTTTCAGCTTGTTTATGATTGAACTGAAGCCAATGACCATCGTGTCAAGACAGAGGTCAAGATTATTGGCGTTTGAAGGGAGTGTAATAGGGTCGACAATGAATCTGCCTCCCTGCATTGCTCCGAATACCATGTTTGTACCTCCGGCATCAAGCGTAAGGACGATGCGGGAGTCAGTCAGGAAATTTGCCATTATGTTATTATCTTTTGTGATTAATGTCAATTAACAAATCACACAAAGTTAACAACAATATTGCAATAAATTATTCTTTGGATGAAATACTTTCAGATGCCGGCAGGGGCACGTCATTCTTCCTGTCCGCCGAAGTTCAGGGAACTGTTCTTCGCCTTGAACCAGCCTTTGCCCATGCCTGTGGCAATCAATGCTATTGCTGCATAGAATATCAGCGAGATGATGATCAGCACTGTGCCGAGCATGCCGGCAGTCCTGACGGTGGCATCAAATGCAATGTTCCTGATTTCTCCGATTATGTTGCGTGGAGTGAAGGCCGTACTGTCGAATTCGGCCAGCTTTGCTTCCGCGTTCTGCATCAGAGCATCGATGCTTTTCTTGAAAGACTTCAGTCTTGTCACTTCCAGAAGGATTTCCGCCGTCTTGTCTGAGCCCACTGAGCTGCTCATATACATGCCGTCTGACAGGAAGTTTTCAGCGGCCTGTTTGTCCAGGACTGTATCAAGATATCCAGGGTCTGACTTTTCTGTCTCTGTCTCAATGTATTCCACTGCCTGGTCAAGCAGTTTGCCTGTCTTTGACGGCAGCGATGCAAGGATTATGAGGAAGGCCATGAGAGCACAGGCACCAAGGCACATGACCACTGTGACAATGACCTTGTACGGGGATTTTTCCAGCGGGATGAGAAGGAATCTGGCTATAAGTGCCGGCAATGCAATAATGATTAATACTGTCAGGATGATCGATATTGTGCTCATACTTTTTTCCCGTCTATGTAAACTATTGTCTTTTGAGGTGTACAGCTTGTCCTGAGATTGTCCATGACAGGCTTCCTGAGTTTGAGAAGAGAGCTGTACATGTCACTTTTGCCGAGATCCTTGAGGACAATGCGCACAAGCAGCCGTCCGCATGGAGCCTGCATGTATTCAGTGAAGGAGTCCGGTCGGAAGGTCTCGGAATTCCTTTCCATGAGGATCCTGTATTTCCGTCCCTTGTCTTTCCAGCTTCTGAAGATCTTCAGTCCGTTTGCAAGACATACAAGTACCGGGATAGCCTGAAGGGCGGTAAGCCAGGGACTGATCCTGTATAAAGGAACCAATGCTATGCCTATCCCCATGAATACCAGGAGAAAGGCATAGGCATTGAGATAAATGAATCTAGAAAATGTAGAAACTGTCTTGACAGCCATTATTTCTGTGATGAAGAAATAGCTTTATAGAAAGCATCTACGACTTTCTGTGCTCCGGCTTCGTCAACATCTGACAGAAGGACAGAGGTACGCTGTGTGAACGCATCATAGTAAAGGTTGTATGCCTGGCAGAAGCATCCGCAGCAGGTCCCTTCCTTAGTGTATCCTACTTCCTTCACGCTGCTCGGAAGCACGTATTTTACACTTTTACCGGTGTTGAGAACCCATAGAGCCTTGAACTGGATGATTTCAACTACACGGAGGTCTGTGATCACTACATAACCTTTGCGTTTGAAGCCGATCAGGAGGTTGAGGAACTTGACGATGTTTCCGATCAGGAGAGAAATAGGGTTTGAACTGGTCGCCCAGAGTTCCGCCTCAAGTTCTACCACAAGGTGTTCGTTTTCGCCCAGAATAAGGCCTGATTTCAATGTTGCCATAAAAAAACAATTAGGTTAATAAATTAGGAATGATGTTATTTAAAAAATAAATGTTAATGGTACTGCTTTAAAGATAAAGTGAAGAAAATGGCTTTGTATTGATAGGTAGAATAGTTTTTCCAAAAATAAGCAGATTATAAGTTATTTGCAATAACGGAATTCCGTGACCTGTCAGGAAGCAGAGCTTGAGATGTCCCTGTCAAGGAATTTTTATAAAAAATCAGCACCACAGAATGGATCAATCTCTTCCTGTGGTGCTGAACTTTTACTGCCTCCTGTCGCGGAGGCCATTGTTTATCCGGCTTGAATATTTGCCTTATTATGTATGTCGGCCTCTCCTGACTTAGATCAGAGGCTCTCCTGTCATGGCCTCAGGCTGAGGGATTCCCATGAGCTTGAGGATGGTAGGTGCGACATCGGCAAGCTTGCCGTCCTTCACGTGGTCTACTCCTGCGTTGATGACGATGAACTGTACAGGGTTGAGTGAATGGGCAGTGTTAGGCGTGCCGTCAGCATTGTGTGCATGGTCGGCATTACCGTGGTCAGCTGTAAGAAGCACGACATAGCCGTTTGCCACAGCTGTCTCAACTACCTCCTTGACACATCTGTCGATCTTTGCCACTGCACGGCAGATTGCCGAGAACACTCCTGTGTGGCCTACCATGTCACCGTTGGCGAAGTTGAGGATGATCATGTCTTCCTTGCCTGTCTTGAGTACTTCTACGAGTTTTTCGGTCACTTCCTGTGCGCTCATCTCAGGAAGAAGGTCGTATGTAGGAACCTTAGGTGACTTGACGAGAATCCTGTCTTCATTCTCGAACTGGGCTTCGCGTCCACCGTTGAAGAAGAATGTCACATGTGCATATTTCTCTGTCTCTGCGATACGGAGCTGGCGTTTTCCTGCCTTTGCCACAGTCTCCCCGAGGGTGTCGTGAACATTTTCCTTGTCGAAGAGGATATGAACGCCCTGGAACTTGTCATCGTACGGGGTGAAGCAGCAGTAGTACAGAGGGAGGGTCTTCATGCCGAAATCAGGCATGTCTTCCTGAGTGAGGACTGAAGTGATCTCCCTTGCGCGGTCGTTGCGGAAGTTGAAGAAGATCACGGCATCACCTTCCTCTATTTTTCCAGTAGGGTTGCCATGTGCGTCAGTGATGACGATAGGCTTGATGAACTCATCGGTAACGCCTTCATCGTAAGAAGCCTGGATGCCTTCTGTTGCAGAAGCGAACTTCGCACCTTCTCCCTTGACGAGAAGATCGTATGCAAGCTTGATCCTTTCCCATCTCTTGTCGCGGTCCATGGCATAGTAGCGTCCGCATACTGTGGCTACCTTTCCGGTGGTCTCTGCCATCTTCTTCTCGAGTTCTTCCACGAAACCCTTGCCGCTTCTCGGGTCTGTGTCACGTCCGTCCATGAAGCAATGCACGTAGACCTTGTCCAGGTTGTACTGCTTTGCAACAGAGAGGAACTCATATACATGCTCAAGTGAGCTGTGTACGCCTCCCATGGAAGCGAGGCCCATGAAATGGAGGCTCTTCCCTGTCTTTGCGACATAGTCGTATGCTGCCTTGATTTCCTTGTTGTCGAGGAGTTTGTGGTCACGGCATGCCATGTTTATCTTTACGAGGTCCTGGTATACGACCCTGCCGGCACCGAGGTTGAGGTGGCCGACTTCCGAGTTGCCCATCTGTCCGTCAGGCAGGCCTACATATTCTCCGCAGGCCTGGAGGTGTCCTACAGGATATTTTGCCCTGAGTGAGTCAATGTAAGGTGCGCCCTGTGTGTAGATGGCGTTCGTCCAGTTGTGTTCTCCCTCGCCCCAGCCGTCGAGGATCATCAAAAGTACTTTTCTGTCCATATTGCAATGAAATTTGAATTGTCTCTGAAAATTTCCGCCGCTCCGCCTGCAATATTTGTGCAAGCACGTTTGTAAACGAGCAATATTTGTTAAATTTGCGGGATTGACGTTCCGGGCGAAAATTTTTCTGCAAAGATAGCAATTTGCCCGAATAGGCGTAATTCAAATCATTATATTATGACAGATTGGAACAGGCGCAGACGTAAGGACGGCGGCCGCAAAAAGGAGAAGAAAGAAAAGCGCATTTACCCTGAGTTCACCGGCAGGGTACAGATGACCAGAGAAGGCTATGCATTCATCATTGTAGATGGAGAAGAGGATGACATATTTGTAAAGGCATCGAAGACTAGAGGTGCCCTGAACGGAGATACAGTAAGAGTGGCCGTCACCAAAGAGAAGACTGACCGCCAGAGGAAGGAGGGAGAGGTGCTTGAGATCCTCGAGCGTTCACCGAAGCCGTTCGTCGGCATCCTGCATATCGTAGGCGAGCAGGCCTGGGTGCTGATGCAGAGCCGTGTCATGCCTTACGATATTTCCATTCCTGTCGTAAATTCAGGTACCGGCAAGACAGACAAGCCTGTGACGCCAGTTACCGGTTCCCTCAAGAAGACAGGTGACGGGACCTATGCCGTGACAGGAGTATATGAGACTGTGGACGGGAAGCGTCAGGAACTTGTGGCCAGGCCAGGGATGAAAGTCGCTGCTCTTGTCGACAGATGGGACAAGAAGGATCCTGATCCTGTGGGACATCTTACCGATGTCCTCGGAGAGCCGGGCGAGAATGACACTGAGATGCATGCCATCCTTGCGGAATTCGCACTTCCGTACAGGTTCGAGCCTGAGGTGGAGAATGCCGCGGACGAGATTTCCGACAAGATCACAGACAAGGACAGAAAGGAAAGACGCGACTTCAGCGATGTGCTGACATTCACCGTCGATCCGGCTGATGCAAAGGACTTTGACGATGCCCTTTCATTCAGGAAACTGGACAACGGACATTATGAAGTCGGTGTGCATATAGCTGATGTGACCCATTATGTCACTCCTGGTTCGGTAGTGGACAAGGAAGCCCAGCAGAGAGGCACTTCCGTATATCTTGTGGACAGGACTGTACCGATGCTTCCGGAGAAGCTTTCCAACAAGCTCTGCTCCCTCAGACCAAATGAGCCTAAGCTCTGTTTCTCTGCCGTATTCGAGATAACTCCTCTTGCAAAGGTTGTATCCCAGTGGTTCGGACGGACTGTCATAAACTCAGATTACCGTTTTGCATACGAGACTGCCCAGCAGATCATTGACGCAGGTGAAAAAGCCATGAAGATGGAACTGCGCGGCGGTACTGACGGAAGGCATGCACCTGTAGGAGATCCTATCCTTGAAGCATCTCCGGAAGCCGCTGAAGCCAGGAGAAAAGCTGCTGCAAGGACTGAATCTGCGATGGGGGAGGGCGTCACTGAAGGCTGCATCATCCCGGACAATCTCAAGGAAGCAATACTTATACTCAACAACCTTGCATCCAAACTCCGCAAGAAGAGATTCGCTTCAGGAGCCATAAGCTTCGACCGTCCTGAGATGAAGGTCGAAGTGGATGAGAAAGGACGTCCGATAAGAGTCTACCAGAAGATAAGCAAGGAAGCCAACTGGATGATCGAGGAATTCATGCTCCTCGCCAACAGGAGTGTGGCTGAGTTCGTAGCCAAGGGCTGCCGCTATCCGGCCGTGCCGGGGACGGGCCTGGGCTATCTGTGCATTTCCCCTGAAGAAGCTGCCAAGGCTTCGTCCAAGTCGAAGGCAAAGACCTTCGTCTACCGTATCCACGACGAGCCAAACCAGGAGAAGCTGGACGGACTGCGCTCATTCATACATAATTTCGGATATGAGATGGGCTCTACAGAGAACGGAAAGGAGATTTCCAAGGAGCTCAACAATCTCTTCCAGCAGGCAAAGGACAAGCCTGAGTACAGCGCCATAGAGATGCTTTCGCTCAGGACTATGGCAAAGGCACGCTACAGCACTGACAATATCGGCCATTACGGTCTGGCATTCAAATATTACACTCACTTCACCTCTCCTATCCGCCGCTACCCGGACATGATGGTGCACAGGCTTCTTGCCTTGTATCTCGCGGGAGCGGAGTCCCAGAAGAAGGATTACTATGAAGGCCAGTGCAAGCATGCTTCTGAAAGGGAGATTGTAGCAGCTGAGGCAGAGAGGGCAAGTATCAAGTACAAGCTTGTCGAGTTCATGCAGGACAAGGTAGGCTATGAGTTTGAAGGCCATATCTCAGGTATCACCGAATGGGGAATGTATGTGGAGATCGAGCCTACCAAGATCGAGGGTATGGTCGCACTTCGTGACATCACATCCGACTATTACGAATTCGACCAGGATAGATACCGTATCGTCGGCAAGAGGACTCATATAGTCTATAGTCTCGGAGATGCTGTAAAGGTCAGGGTGAAGAAGGCCAATCTTGACCAGAAGCTGCTTGACTATGAGCTTGTCGAGACAGGCAATGAGACCCGTCTCAAGGATGAGACTCCAGTGAACGGTAATGGAGATGCTTCTGACACTATGTCAGGAGAGAAGGAAAACTCCGGCATGACTGATGGAGCAGACGGAAAGTCAGCCCGCAAGGAAAAGGTCCGCAAGGCGATCAAGGAGTCAAAGCGCAAAGCTGCGAAATCCTCCGGCTCCCGCAAAGGCAAGCCTTCAAAGGATTCTCGCCGTGAGGGCAAGGGTGCTGGAAAAGGCCGCAGATAAAGCTTGTACCCAAAGGCTTGTATTGCAATATATGTAAATGATAAAGCCGGCTCAGTATTCTGGGCCGGCTTGATTTATTGTGTAGAGCAGCGTCTATTCAAGCGGTCAACTCCTATTCAAGCGGTGCAGTGCCTATTTGAGCAGAGCTGCCTCGATGCGCTTCTTGAATTCTGTTTTCGGCATGGAGCCTACAGCCATCTGTGGCTCTCCCTCTGTAGGGATGAGCAGGAATGCCGGTATGGAGCGTATCCCGTAGCTGCGTGAAAGTGCCTGGGCATCATCGACATTGACTTTGTAGACTACAATCTTTCCTGCATATTCCTTTGCTATTTCCTCGAGGACAGGCCCCATCTGGCGGCAAGGTCCGCACCAGTCGGCATAGAAATCCACTACTGCCGGCATATTGCCGAGATATTTCCATTCTTCCGTAGAGAAATCTTCTACTGTGGATTTGTACTGGGCTTCTGTCAGGACTGTCACTTTACCTGGTTCCTGGGCTGCACCGGACTCCCCGGAGGCCGGACCTGCAGTCGCTGCGGTTGAGAAGCTTAGTCCTGCTGCTATGGCAGCTGGAGCAAAAACAAGACTGATGAAATTTTTCATATCGCTGATTATTTGGGTTTTAAATATATTGTCCATATCGGTAGACTGGCTGCTGCGGTCAAGGGATAAAAAAAGACTGGAGTCTGAAGTATGTTGGCTTCATGAGACCAGTCTCTTGAATTCTGCCTTTATGTTATTCCTGTGAGATCAGAGCTTCATTACCTCTGTGCAAGCTGTGCATCTATGTAGAAGAGTCCGGCATCACCGCCTTTCTTGATCTTCTCCACGATAGCTGAAGCTGTTGCTTCTTCTTCTACCTGCTCTCTTACAAAGCCCCACAGGAAGTCCTGCGCAGCCTTGTCTTTTTCTGCAGATGCAACATCAACCAGATCATTGATAAGCTCTGAAACATGGCATTCATGTTTGTAGACATGTTCAAATGCTTCAAGCATGCTGCCCCACCCGTCAGGGACTACATCAATCATACCTACCTTTGCTGCCCCGCCTCTCTTGATGAGGAACTGTGCAAGTTCGTTGGAGTGGTTCCTTTCTTCCTCGGACTGTTTCATCATCCAATGTGCGGCACCTGTCCATCCTTCTTTTTCAAGGAAGTATGACATCTGAAGATAAAGGTTTGATGACCAAAGCTCAGCGGTAATCTGATCGTTGATAGCTTTCTGAAGTTTTTCTGTAATCATGGCTTTATTGTTTTTATTTGTTTTCAATCATTCCCTGTGCAACCCTTGTGCTTTCCTTTCGGATTGCCTTCATGGCTGCAACCGGAATAGGGAGACTGCAATTCCAGTGCCGATTATGGAGATGTTGACATTTTGGCACGGGATAGATACAAAGTGTCACAATTTGTGATACAGAATGTCAGTCTGAAATGATCCGAGATCAGCCGTGATGTTCAGCTGTTGGCATGGAATTCCGGCTGTGAGCGAATTATCTTGCTACAGGGAGATCTGCTTGCCTTTGAGCAGGATTCCCGATATGAACGGAGTCTGGTGGCAATATGGGATGAATGCTAAGGACGGGATCTGCCTGGTGATGATGAGGTCGGCTCTCTTGCCTGGTGTTATTGATCCTGAGATACTGCCTGTCCCCATGGCGTATGATGAATTTATCGTGCAGGCATTGAATGCTTCTTCAGGAGTGAGTCTCATCTTGATGCAGCCGAGTGCCATCACAAATCTCATGTTGCCTGAAGGTGACGATCCCGGATTGTAGTCCGATGCCAATGCCAGTCCAAGTCCGGCCCGGATGTAGTCCTTTGCCCGTCCGTATGGGAGATTTGAGAAGAAAGAGGCCCCTGGAAGCATTGTAGGCATGGTACGCCTGTGTGCCTGGAGCTCTTGTATCTCTGCATCAGTAGTCTGTTCGAGGTGGTCGACAGACAGGGCATCATGGGTGACGCCTGCCTGTACTCCTCCTGAGACGGCTAGTTCGTTGGCATGTATCTTTGCCGGTATCCCGTATCGGGCGGCGGCTTCGAGTATCATGGATGTCTCCTGAGGCGAGAAGAATCCTTTGTCGCAGAACACGTCCACGAAGTCTGCCAGGCCTTCCTCCGCTACCCTTGGCAGCATATCTCTGCATACCATGCGTACATAGTCGCCCTGCCTGCCCTTGTAGGCCCGGCTTACGGCATGAGCCCCGAGAAAGGTGCTGCGTATTTCCATAGGGAAATTCTCCTTTATCCTCCGGATGACCCTGAGCATCTTCAGCTCATCTTCTGTGGAGAGTCCATATCCGCTTTTTATCTCAAGGCTTCCTGTCCCCATCTTCATCACCTCCTCTGCCCTTGCCGCTGACTGCCGGTAGAGTTCATCTTCGGAAGTCTCGTGCAGGAGATCGGCGGAATTGAGTATGCCGCCTCCCCTTGAGGCTATTTCCTCGTATGATAGCCCGTCGATCTTGTCCCTGAATTCCCCGTCACGGCATCCGGCATAGACGATGTGGGTATGTGAGTCGCAGAAGCATGGCAGCACATATCCGCCGGCCGCATCGATGACTTCTTCTGCTGCAGTCTTGCCGGAAGTGCCTGATGTACCGCTCTGTCCCAGGCATAAGTCTGATGCGGGGCCGAATGATTCTATCATTCCGTCATTTATGATGATATAGGCATCCTTGAGTGATGTGACGACGGACATTTCCTGTCCTTCCTTTTTCACCACGCCTTCAGGCAGGATGCCGAAGATCTCGCCTATGTTCTTTATAAGTGTTCTCATTCCGGGCAGCAGGGTATATTCCTTTGTCAGACGGTTGTCAAATGGTTGTCAGACTGTGAAAGGCACGAGGTTGTATTCCCTGAGGAATCTTATAGTCTTCTCAATCAGAGGATGCATGTACTGGTCGTTGCTTGTGAACGGCACTTCCTTGCGGTAATGTGCATAGATTTTCTCTATGGTCCATGAGGACCTGAGCGGACGACGGAATTCGAGAGCCTGTGCCGCATTCATCAGTTCTATCGCAAGAACGCGCTCGGTGTTGTTTACGACCTTTACAAGCTTCGTGGCAGCATTCGCTCCCATGCTCACATGGTCTTCCTGGCCCTGCGATGATGGTATCGAATCGACTGATGCCGGCATGCATAGCCCCTTGTTCTGGCTGACTATTGAAGCAGCCGTATACTGTGGTATCATGAAGCCGCTGTTAAGGCCTGGATTTGCAACAAGGAAAGAAGGGAGTTCCCTCTGTCCGGAGATGAGTTTGTAGGTCCTCCGTTCGGAGATGCTTGCAAGTTCGCTCATGGCTATCGCCAGGAAGTCCATAGGAAGAGCTATAGGCTCGCCGTGGAAATTGCCTGCTGAGATTATCATGTCCTGGTCCGGGAATACGGTAGGGTTGTCTGTGGCGCTGTTGATCTCAGTCTCAAGCACAGACTTGACATAACGTATCGTGTCCTTTACCGCACCATGTACCTGAGGAATGCAGCGGAACGAATAAGGATCCTGCACATGTTCCTTCTTGCGGCTGATTATCTCGCTCCCGTCCAGAAGTTCCATTATGCGAGCGGCGGTATCGGCCTGTCCTTTATGCTGGCGCACGGCATGTACCTGAGTATAGAACGGTTCTATTCTGCCGTCGAATGCATCCAGAGACATGGCGGCTATGCGGTCTGCCCATTCGGAGAGCCTTTCACATTTTATTATGGCCCAGATCCCGTGGGCACTCATGAACTGTGTGCCGTTAAGAAGCGCCAGCCCTTCCTTTGACTGCAGCTTGATCGGTTCCCATCCGAGCTCTGCCCATACTTCTGCCGATGGCCTTGTCCTGCCCTGGTAGTCCACTTCCCCTAGGCCTATCAGAGGCAGGGACATGTGTGCCAGAGGAGCGAGGTCTCCGGATGCTCCGAGCGAGCCCTGCTGGTAGATGACAGGAAGGACATCGTTGTTGAACATGTCGACAAGCCTCTGTATGGTCTTGAGCTGGACACCTGAATAGCCGTAGGCCAGTGACTGGATCTTCAGAAGAAGGATAAGTCTGACGATTTCAGGAGAGACCTTTTCACCTGTGCCGCAGGCGTGTGACATGACAAGGTTGTGCTGGAGTGCGGAGAGGTCGTCTTCAGGTATGGTTATGTTGCAGAGCGAGCCGAATCCTGTGGTCACTCCATATACCGGACGGTCCATGTCCTCCATCTTGGAGTCAAGGTACTGTCGGCACCTTATGATTGCCTCTTCTGATTCCTTGCTTATCTCTATCTTGTAGCCTTTGAACAGGATTTCCTTGATCCTGTCGGTGGAAAGTCTTCTGTTTGAAATCTGATGTATCATGTCTTCTGTCTGTCGTTTTATATGTTTGTCTTCTGGATTGCGGCCTTGACGATGTCTTCGTCTGCTATGTTAGGCATTGTGACCTGCAGCCCCGGGGTACGTTCCATTTCTCTTCTTATTGAGTGCATGGCACCTTCGTTCCTTGCCCAGCTCCTGCGGGCGATGCCGTTGTTGACATCCCAGAACAGCATCTCGCATATGTGCCTGCGGGAGTCTTCCGAGCCGTCGATGACCATGCCGAAGCCTCCGTTGATGACTTCTCCCCAGCCAACGCCGCCTCCATTGTGGAGAGATACCCATGTTGCTCCGCGGAAAGAGTCCCCGATGACATTCTGGACAGCCATGTCGGCTGTGAAGCATGAGCCGTCATAGATGTTGGAGGTCTCCCTGTAAGGGGAGTCTGTGCCTGAGACATCATGATGGTCGCGCCCCAGTACGACCGGACCCTTGAGCTGTCCGCTGGCGATGGCCTGGTTGAATGCGAGCGCTATCCTTGTGCGGCCTTCGCAGTCGGCGTAGAGGATGCGTGCCTGTGAGCCGACCACGAGATTGTTCCTTCCGGCTTCTTCGATCCAATGGATGTTGTCTTCCATCTGTCCCTTTATCTCGTCCGGAGCATGTTCTGCAACTTCTTTCATTGCCTTGACTGCGAGGGCGTCTGTTGTCCTGAGGTCTTCAGGATCCTGAGACATGCAGACCCATCTGAACGGTCCGAACCCGTAGTCGAAGAAAAGCGGTCCCATGATATCCTGTACGTATGAAGGGTAGCGGAACCTGCCGTCGGGGAGCATTATGTCTGCTCCTGCACGTGATGCTTCCAGAAGGAATGCATTGCCGTAGTCAAAGAAATACATTCCTTTTGCAGCAAGCCTGTTTATGGCTTCCGCCTGTCTCCTCAGGGATGCCTTTACACATTCCTTGAACCTTTCCGGCTCTTCTGACATCATCCTGCGGGACTCTTCATAGGTGTATCCTGCGGGATAGTATCCACCTGCCCACGGATTGTGGAGCGAGGTCTGGTCAGATCCGAGGTCAACATGGATGTTTTCTTTGTCAAGCCTTTCCCAAAGGTCCACAATGTTGCCCTGGTATGCTATGGAGACAGTCTCTTTCTCAGCGCAAGCTTTCCTGATGCGTGGCATGAGCTCGTCAAGAGAGGTGTGGATTTCGTCCACCCATCCCTGGTCATATCTTTTCTTTGCTGCAAGAGGATTGATTTCAGCGATAACGCTCACAACCCCGGAGATGTTGCCTGCCTTAGGCTGTGCCCCGGACATGCCGCCGAGTCCGGAGGTAACGAAAAGCATGCCCTTCATGTTTTCCCTTGTGGCAGGTATGCCTCTGGCCTTGAGCTGCTTCCTGGCTGCATTCATGACGGTGATGGTGGTCCCGTGGACGATTCCCTGCGGACCTATGTACATGTATGAGCCTGCTGTCATCTGTCCGTACTGTGACACTCCGAGTGCATTGAACCTTTCCCAGTCGTCCTGCTTCGAGTAGTTCGGAATGACCATACCGTTTGTCACGACTACCCTCGGGGCATCCTTGTGGCTCGGGAAAAGTCCCAGCGGATGTCCGGAATACATGACAAGAGTCTGTTCCTGGGTCATCTCTGACAGATATTTCATGGCGAGCCGGTACTGCGCCCAGTTCTGGAACACGGCTCCGTTGCCGCCGTAGGTGATGAGCTCATGAGGATGCTGTGCCACGCGCGGGTCGAGATTGTTCTGTATCATGGCCATGATGGCTGCAGCCTGCCGGCACTTTGCCGGATACCAGTCTATAGGTCTGGCATACATCTCATAATCCGGACGCAGCCTGTACATGTATATCCTGCCGTAGTCCTTGAGTTCCTGCGCGAATTCCTCTGCGAGCATGGCATGGTGCTTCTTCGGGAAATATCTCAGGGCATTCCTTATCGCAAGGATCTTCTCTTCCGCTGAAAGTATATCTTTGCGCTTGGGCGCATGGTTGATAGCTGCATCATATGGCTTCGGCTCCGGAAGCACGTCCGGAATGCCTTCTGCAACCGCCTTTCTGAATTCTTCTCTGTCCATCTGGCCTACAGTGAATTTATCTTGTCGTTGACTATGTTGATGATTTCCATCTCTTCCTTGATGGCTATTTCTGCCATTTTCGCCGCTTCGTCAGTCATCTGCTTTGCGTACTGTCTGTCAAGCAGTCCGGCTGCATTTATCCTTACATTGAGATTGGCTCCGAGGATGGCGCTTCTTGCCGCAAGGGCTCCGACTCCAGCATCAGATACTGAGTTGGGATTGCCTTCCAGGGCCATCTTCCTGAGCAGAGGGAATGCCTTTGATGCGGCCCGGATGGTCCTGAGCGGTACTTCTGTGGCATATCTCGTGGCTTTTTCTATGGCGTTCTTCCTTTCCTCGGCTTCTTCAGCAGTATTCTTAGGCAGGCCGAATGCCGCCATGATGCCGTTGAATGCGGCTGTGTCTTCATCTACGAGAGAGAGCAGTTCCTTCAGTATGGCCTGTCCCTGCTCAGCCTGGTCTGAAAATTCCTTCCATCTGTCATCCCATCCTGGCTTATGGGCCGAAAGGTTGGCGACCATGGTGCCGAGGGCGGCTCCGAGGGCTCCCATATATGCCGATACAGATCCTCCTCCCGGAGCAGGGGATTCCGAGGCTGTCTGATATGCGAAATCCTTGCATGTCATCCTGATGAGCTTTTCCCTGAGGGCAAGCTCGGCCTCGTCTTCCATCATGTATTCGATCACCTTTTCCTTAGGGTCGAACGGCTTCAGGTCGTCCAGCCCCATTGACTTGACAGCGATGCGGATGATCTCTTCCTCCGGGATGCCGGCCGAGCGCTGCTGCATTGCAAGGTAATACTTCCCGGCTTCTACAAGGCAGCGCTTAGGTATCAGTCCGACTATTTCTGTTCCTGTGACCCTGAGACCTCTTGCCTGGGCGGCCCTGCAGACTTCGTCAAAGGCCTTGTGAAGTGGTGTGGCGTTGATGTCTGTGATGTTCATCGACACCTGTGCTATGCCGTATTCATCGATGTACCAGCCTATTGCCTTGCATCCTTTGAGAGTGCCCGGTATCATGACCGTCTTCCCGTCAGCATCCTTTACCACCTTCCCGGTGATCGGGTTGCCTTCTCTCTTCGGACGGCCCTTTTCCCTGACGTCAAAGGCTACAGCATTCGCCCTTCTGGTCGAGGTCGTGTTGAGGTTGAAGTTGACGGCTATCAGAAAATCCCTTGCTCCGACATTTGTCGCTCCGGAGAAAGCTGCTTTCTCCGTGAATTCACCTGGGCCGAAGTCGGGAGCCTTGTCAGGATCACGCATCTTTTCCGGCAGGGCTTCATATTCCCCTGCACGGCACACAGCGAGATTCTTCCTCTCAGGCTTGTAAGCCGCTGCCTCATAGCAGTAGCAAGGTATGCCGAGCTCATCGTAGATACGTTTGGCAAGCTGCCTTGCGAGCTGAGCACATTCCTCAAGGGTGATTCCTGATACAGGTACAAGCGGCAGTACGTCTGTGGCTCCGGAGCGCGGATGTGCCCCGTGGTGGAGTCTCATGTCGATGAGTTCACCTGCTTTCCT
>JADIMK010000016.1 GCA_017694785.1 Candidatus Cryptobacteroides intestinigallinarum | reverse complement strand
ACGAATTCAGGCATGAGGTTGGCAGCTACATGCAGAGCCAGGCGGACAGGCTTCTGGCTCACCAGGCAGGCATAGCCAGCTCCTCGTACAACACCAGGAGCGGGAGTCTCGCAAGGGCTCTTGCCTCCCGTGCGGAAGTGAAGGATGCCACGGTGTCGATCCCGTATCCGGTCCACATTCGCTTCCTTGACCTGAAGAAGACCCGCACAGGCAGGAGGAAGCGCAACTACACGCCGATATACAACAGGTATGTGTACGGCTACATGAAGTCGGGCATCTGGCGGATGCTGATGGCGTCCCTTCCGAAGCAGATGATCCGCACCATAGAAGACAACATCAAAACCTTGAAATAAAACAATCACTAAAACTTTATGATATGACACAACATGACAAAGGCATATTGAAACGGTTCAGTATTGTGGTAGCCATACTGACTGTTGTAGGATGTCTATTAGGATTAATCATTTTTCCGCCTCTTGCAGTAGCTCTCCTGATAGGAGGGATTATGCTGTGGGTCATTGTAGTATTTATAATGATAGTGTTCGGCTATATCTTTAACGGGCAATAAATATTCATCTAATTGAATATCCGGAGGGCAGTATATGCTGTCCTTTTTTCGTATATGACCATGACATACATTTGCCGAAAAGAGACAAGTCATGGCCATAGAAAATGAAATAGTGCGCTTCATCGCCGAGATGGAACTCGACCCGCAGGACCAGGCGAAGTTCGTGGAAGGACTCCGAAAGGCTGAAGAACAGTGCGGATCCCTCCGCAAGCAATCCATAGCAGTTGCAATTGCAACTGCAGAACAAGCTAAACTAATTCTGGATGAACTGTTTGAAAGAAAAAACTCCCTTGAAATAAATACAGTAGACATCAATGTTGAAATAAACAAACTGATGTCAAAAGTTCGGGATGTCTCTAAAAAGCTGGTTAGAAGTATGGTCTTCACGGGCTTGACCCGTTTCTGACCCGTTTTTAATCGAAAAACCGTCTAAATCTTTGATATTCTTTAATTTAGACGGCTTTTGTTGAGATACCAAGATTCGAACTTGGACAGACAGAACCAAAATCTGTAGTGCTACCATTACACCATATCTCAATTCCGGCTGCAAAGTTACGATTATTTTATTTCATTACAAAATCGGAGGCGACAAGAGAGGCTAAGAAAGGTCGTGAGAGGTTAAAAGAGATGATTATCCGCATTATTGCCTCATAAAAGTACGAACACGGTACTTCTTTATTCCGCTGAAAATAAGCGTATTATAAATGTTGCTTGTTCGTAGACCCTACTCCAGAATACGGACCACGAACAAGGGCTTTTTGTATCTTATTGTATGCCAGTATTATATCAGAACAGCATGTTCGTTGTCCGTTGTCCCGTCATGAAGATGAGTGCAGGGGAGATGCCTCCCAAAGTGCAGGATTAGGTTTCTCTGCACACATGTCGTTGGAAAGGTCGAGACATGCGCTGGGAGTATTGAATGTGTGACATGGAACGGGGATCTGCTGCGCATATGTCAAGAAATGCAAGGAGAGGATTTGCTGGAACGAACTTTATATAGGGGTATTCTTACGGATAGACATGTTTTAAAAGAGTCCATGAAATGTAAAGGACCGATAGATTCGCAGGACCGGGTAAGAATCAGAACAGTCCGTAGACGAGATTCCATACTAGGAAACGTGCGAATTTGCCGATAAGGAGCAGCACCATTGTCCAGCCTGGTCTTGTCCTGTAGAATCCGAGGGCTATCGCAATCACATCTCCGATAACTGGTACCCAGCAGATCAAGGCTAACCAGACCCCGTATTTGTCGATGTAGAATTTCTGTTTCTGGAGCGTCTCGGGCTTGACCTTGAACCATTTTTCTATCCATTCCCATTTCCCGAGCCAGCCGATCCAGTAGGTGAGGACGCTTCCGAGCCAGTTGCCGAGAGTCCCGACTATCAGGCAGCTGACAGGGTCTTTGGTTGCGGCAAGAACGGCAAGATACAGCACATCGGAACTGAAAGGGAAAATGGTGGCCGCAAGGAATGTTCCGATAAACAGGCCGAGGAATCCGAGATTTTCAAGTCCGAACATATCGCCTTATGCAGTCAAACTGTTTCATTTGCGCTTGTTCCGGAAGAATTCGGATACAATCATTCCGCATTCATCGGCAAGCACGCCGGCTGTTATCTCTGTCTTGGGGTGCATGAGGGACGGAGAAAACATGGAGTATCCCCGTTTAGGGTCGATGGCTCCGTATACGACTCTGCCTATCTGGGACCATGCAAGTGCTCCTGCACACATCGGGCAAGGCTCGACAGTGACATACAATGTGCAGTCGTTCAGGTATTTGCCTCCCATGGCTTCAGTGGCAGCGGTAATGGCAATCATCTCAGCATGGGCGGTGGGGTCATGCAGGGTTTCGGTCATGTTGTGACCTCTCCCGATGATTTTCCCCCGGCAGACAATCACTGCGCCCACGGGGACTTCGTCGCTTTCTGCGGCGTATCCGGCTTCCCTGAGGGCTTCCCTCATATATTTTTCGTCCAGATCATATGTCATGTCCATGTCTCCATCACAACCGTTTCACCGGAGCTGTGTCATTTATACCATTCCTTGTATTCAATATAATGCATGGCGTTGTCGTGTGCCATGGAGGTGATGCGGTCTGATGCATCCTTGACTTTCTTCGCCGGAATCCCTGCCCAGATACCTGGCTCAAGCACTTTATTCTCAAGCACAACGGCTCCTGCAGCGATGACAGTCCCGTCAGGAATGACAGCGTTGTCCATCACTATCGCGCCCATCCCGATGAGGACATCGTTGCCGATACGCGCACCATGCACGATGGCGTTATGCCCGACTGACACATTGTTGCCTATGACGACTTCGGAGAAATCGGTCGTGGCATGCAGCACCGCACAGTCCTGGATATTCACATTGTCTCCAAGCTTGATAGGGCCGACATCTCCGCGCAGTACTGCTCCGTACCATATGCTGCAGTTGCGCCCGGTCACTACATCGCCTATGAGAGCTGCGTTTTCAGCGATAAAGGTCCCCTCGCCCGTAGAAGGGACCTTTCCGTTCAGTTCTTTTATTATCATATTTCTGTTTTATTCATATTGGTAATGGGAATCAGATTCTTCACTTCGTTCAGAATGACAGAAAGCAGTTCAGAATGACAATGATCCGCCCAGGATGGCAGTGAGCCGTTCAGAATGGAGAGGACCATCATGAATGTCTGAGTCCTGTTCAGAAAGACAATGAACCGCCCAGAATGGCCGCACCCTGTTCAAAGTGGCAGTGATTATTCCCACTCTATGGTTGCAGGCGGTTTTGAGGATATGTCGTAGACTACCCTGTTCACGCCGCGCACCCTGTTGATGATGTCGTTGCTGACTTTGGCGAGAAAATCGTATGGAAGGTGTACCCAGTCTGCCGTCATCCCGTCAGTGGAGATTACGGCACGGAGGGCAACCGTACGCTCATATGTCCTCTCGTCTCCCATCACTCCTACGCTCTGGACCGGCAGAAGCATGACTCCGGCCTGCCATATTGCGTCGTAGAGGGTTGCTGCAGTCATGGAAGGGTCCGAAGCCGAGCGGACATTCTCTGCTCCAGGACCGGCAAGCGCTTCGATGGCAGTCCTGTTGCCTTCCAGTGAATATGCCTTGAGCCCTTTGATGAAGATATCGTCTGCTTCGCGGAGGATGGCGAGTTTCTCTTCGGTGACTTCGCCAAGTATCCTGATGCCGAGTGAAGGCCCCGGGAACGGATGTCTTCCTATCAGCTCGTCCTTGATGCCGAGGGCGCGGCCTACACGACGGACCTCGTCCTTGAACAGGAGCTTCAGAGGCTCGACAATCTGGAGATGCATTTTCTCAGGGAGTCCTCCCACATTGTGATGAGACTTGATCTTCGCTGCAGTGCCGTTGACTGAAGCGGACTCTATGACATCCGGATATATCGTGCCCTGGGCGAGCCAGCGGGCATTCTCTATCTTCTGCGCGTAGCTGTCGAATGTTTCCACGAACAGCCGTCCGATAATTTTCCTCTTTGCTTCCGGTTCGGTCACTCCTTTCAGTTCCGAAATGAATGCGGAAGATGCGTCAGCCCCGATCACATTCAGTCCCATGTCCTTGTATGAAGCGAGCACATCTTCGAACTCATTCTTCCTGAGCAGACCGTTGTTGACGAAAATACAGGTGAGCTGATGCCCTATTGCCTTGTGGAGCAGCACTGCAGCCACTGTCGAGTCCACGCCTCCGCTCAGTCCGAGGATGACTTTGTCTGACCCTATCTGTTCTTTCAGGGCTGCTACAGTGGTGTCGATGAACGACGCCGGAGTCCAGTCGCCTGCGCATCCGCAGATTTTCAAGGCAAAGTTTGCAAGTATCCTGCTCCCTTCTGTCGTGTGGAACACTTCAGGATGGAACTGCACTGCATATGTGTCTTCTCCGGCAATGTGATATGCTGCATTCACAACATCTTCGGTGGATGCTATCACTTCTCCTCCTTCAGGGAGGCGGGTTATGGTGTCCCCATGCGACATCCACACCTGTGATTTCTCCGGCATCCCTTCAAACAGTGGCGAATTGCCTTTGACGGTGAGGAGGGCACGCCCGTATTCCCTTGCTGCGGAAGCGGCGACTTCTCCTCCGAATTTATGAGCGAGGTACTGTGCCCCGTAGCATATTCCAAGCACAGGCAGCACGCCCTTTATCCCTTCCAGATTTATCTGTGGCGCGCCTGCATCTCTTACAGAGCATGGGCTTCCGCTCAGGATTATTCCCTTGACGGATCCGTCAATCTCAGGGACCTTGTTGAAAGGATGGATTTCACAATAGACATTCAGCTCCCTTAACCTTCTGCCTATCAGCTGGGTAACCTGGGAACCGAAATCGATGATCAGGATTTTTTCTGTCATAGTTGAAATTCATACAAGATTTACGGACGCAAAAGTACGAAACAGTTTGGACTTTTTGCGATGTTGATTGAATTTTCTTGACAACTTCTGCAAAATCATGGTAAAAACTTTTGAGAATATTGTTAATTTTGCACCCTCAAATTTTCAGAAGCGGACCAAAAGGCTTCTTTATATAATTAGTAGTATGCAGGATATCAGGAATATTGCAATCATTGCACATGTCGACCACGGCAAGACGACTCTGGTGGACAGGATGATTTACCAGTCCCGTCAGGCAAGGGAAGCGGAAAAGCTGGGAGAGCTGATCCTTGACAACAACGACCTCGAAAGGGAAAGAGGCATCACCATTCTTGCGAAGAATGTGTCAGTTACATATAAGGATGTAAAAATCAATATTATAGACACTCCTGGGCATAGCGATTTCGGAGGAGAGGTGGAAAGGGTTCTCAACATGGCCGACGGAGTGCTCCTGCTTGTGGATGCCTTCGAAGGCTGCATGCCGCAGACCCGTTTTGTGCTCCAGAAAGCCATAGAGATGGGCAAGAAGCCTATAGTGGTCATCAACAAGGTGGACAAGCCTAACTGCCGCCCCGAAGAGGTGCAGGAGGAGGTCTTCGACCTGATGTTCTCCCTGAACGCTACGGACGACCAGCTCGATTTCCGCACGGTGTACGGCAGCGCAAAACAGGGCTGGATGTCATATGACTGGAAGAAGCCTACGACAGATATTACCGCTCTTCTCGACACGATTCTTGAAGTGATACCTTCTCCCGAGCATAATCCCGGGACACCGCAGATGCTGATATCGTCTCTGGAATATTCCCCGTATGTCGGCAGGATTGCTGTCGGAAGGGTGACAAGGGGTGAGCTTAAATCAGGAATGAACATCAGCCTCTGCAAGCGGTACGACATCATCGAGAAGCAGAAAATCAAGGACCTTATGGTCTTTGACGGTCTCGAAAAGAGGAAGGTGGACAGTGTAGTGTGCGGTGACATTTGTGCGGTTGTCGGGCTTGAGGGCTTTGAAATCGGAGACACTGTGGCTGACTTCGAGAATCCGGAGCCGCTCCCGCCGATTTCCGTGGACGAGCCTACCATGAGCATGCTGTTCTGTATCAATGACTCTCCTTTCTTCGGCAGAGAAGGTAAATTCGTCACTTCCCGCCATCTGAAGGAAAGACTGGAGAAAGAGCTTGAGAAAAACCTTGCCCTGAGGGTTAAGCCGGGTCCGAATGCGGATTCCTTTATAGTATATGGCAGGGGAGTGCTTCATCTTTCGGTCCTGATAGAGACCATGAGAAGGGAAGGCTTCGAGCTGCAGGTAGGTCAGCCTAAGGTGCTGGACAAGACAATCAACGGACAGCGCTGCGAGCCTATCGAGAATCTGACTATTGATGTGCCGGAAGAATTTGTGGGCAAGGCAATCGAGATATCCACAAGGCGCAAGGCAGCCCTTATCCATATGGAGACAAGGGGCGACAGGACACATCTGGAGTTCGATATCCCGGCAAGAGGCCTGATGGGGCTGAGGAGCAACCTTCTTACCGCGACGCAGGGAGAGGCGGTGATTGCACACAGGTTCAAGGATTATGAGCCTTACAAAGGAGAGATAGAGCGCAGGACCAACGGATCTCTTGTCTCGCTTGAAACGGGAGTGGCTGTGGCTTATTCGATGGACAAGCTTCAGGACAGGGGACGCTTCTTTGTCGATCCGGGTGACGAGATATATGCAGGACAGGTCGTAGGGGAGCACACGCGCGAGAGAGACCTTAACATCAATATCTGCAAGACAAAGAAACTGACCAACATGAGGGCGTCAGGAAGTGACGACAAGGTCATGCTTCCTCCTCCTATCAAGTTCTCTCTTGAAGAGGCGCTCGAATATATCCAGGAGGACGAGCTTGTTGAAGTGACTCCTAAGTCAATGAGACTGAGGAAGATAATATTAAATGAGCTTGAAAGGAAAAGAAAAAGTGGAGAATAGGGTTGATTTGTAAAAATAAATTCCTATCTTTGCACGCTCAAATCTATTTATCGGCTATGGAGAATGCTTATATAGTTCCCGTAAATGGATTGACACCCGGAAAGACTGAGTTCAACTGGCGTGTCGGCAAGGAGTTCTTTGAAGAGTTCGGCAATACAGAAGTGCTTGACGCAGATCTGGAAGTTGTCGCTTCTGTTGAAAAGTCCGGTCATTACATTGGAGTTGACTGTGATATGAAGGGCTTTTTGACAGTGGCGTGCGACAGATGCCTTTCCGACCTGAAGATATCGATAGAGCCCCACATAAGGCTGTCTGTCAAGTATGAGGGTCAGGAGCTTCCGGCAGATGACAATGAAAGGGAGGTGATAAGCCTTCCGTCAGATGACGCGGATCTGGATCTCTCGCAGATAATCTATGATTATGCATGTCTGGCCATCCCGATGCACAGGGTTCATCCTGAAGGGGAATGCGACAGCGTCATGACAGGTTATATCGGCAAAAATGACCGTGCGGACGACACTTCAAGCCCGTTTGACTCTCTCAAAGGTATGTTTGATTGAATGAATTAAAATTATTATAGAAAATGGCACATCCGAAACGAAAGGTCTCAAAACAGAGGCGTGACAAGAGAAGAACTCACGATTTCGCTGTAGTACCTACCCTCGCTACTTGCTCAAACTGCGGTGCGACTGTGCTTTACCATAGGGTTTGCCCTGAGTGTGGCTACTACAGAGGTCGTCAGATTATCGAGAAGAAGGCATAATTAACTTCTCTCGTAAATGGTCCCGTAGTTCAACGGATAGAATGGAAGTTTCCTAAACTTTAGATAGCAGTTCGATTCTGCTCGGGACTACAAGTTTCAATAACCCCATCTCGACATGGGGTTATTTTTATTTTGTTTTGCCTTCATTTTCCATTCATATTCTGCAAGGAATCACTTATTTTATGTATCTTTGCATGATGTAATCAAAATCTTCGATATGAAAAAAGTTATTGCAACAGAGAATGCGCCTAAGGCGGTAGGACCTTATTCACAGGCAATAGAGGTCGACGGGACATTGTATATATCAGGTCAGATTCCTGTAGTTCCAGCTGACGGGAGCATCCCTGAGAATATCGCAGACCAGACAAGACAGTCTCTCAAGAACATCGGGGCTATCCTTGCCGAGGCAGGCATGACCTATGACAATGTAGTCAAGACGACAGTGCTTCTGGATGACATTGCCAATTTCAAGGCCATGAACGATGTATATGCAGAGTTCTTCACTGCTGACAAGCCTGCGAGGGCATGCTATCAGGTCGTTGCCCTTCCTATGGGAGTCAAGGTTGAAATAGAGGCTGTTGCTGTCAGATAGTCTGATGAGCAGAAAGACGATTTTATTTTTTGTGGCGATTCTTGCTGTCCTTCTTGCGGGGGTGGCAGTCGCCGTTTTCTTTTTATATTCAGGACAGGATTCCGGGAGGACCGACAGAAATGTGTCTGTAAGTGACAGCAAGTATGGATTTTACATGTCTGTTCCTTCAGATGCTGTAGCTGTTGTCCGTTTCGACAGGCTGGAGACGCTGTCGGCTGCGGTGGAGCAAAGCTTTCCGATGGCTGGCTTCGTGCCTGAAGCGGCTTTCAGGAGATTCCTTGACAGCCTTGCAGTCCGTCCTGAACTCTTCGGAGGCTCCGATGTGATTCTCTCCCTGCACTATGTAGGCGGTCTGTCGCCTTTACTCGTAGTTGATGCAGGAAGAGCAGGTGCGGATCTGGCAGAAAAAGCATCGGGGATTGAGTCCCTTGCAGAAAAGGAGGGGCTGTTCTGTTCTGTGATTGACTGCTCTTCCGTTGCGGAGGACGGGACATATCTTTCAAAAAGGAAAATTGTGGAGGTCTCCACGACAGATGTTCTCATAAATTCTTCTGAAAGGCATATTGCCAGAGGCATTTCCGTGCTTGACCAGGAGAATTTCCCTGAAGCGGTCTCTGCTGTCCAGGGTAGTGTAGGGCAGATTATGCTGTCCAACACCAATGCAGGCAGGATGCTCGAAAACCTCTGCACAGTGAAGTTCAGAAGGTATTCGGACTTTTTCAGACGCTTTTCCGACTGGACTGCATTTTCTGTGGATATTGTGTCGGCAGGGAAAGTAGAGCTGTCAGGATCGAGCCTTGGCAGTGCAGGACCTGAGAAATTTGTCAATGTCTTCAGGACTTCGTCAGGAGGCAGGATGGAGTGTCTCGGGATGGTCCCTTCGTATTCCGTTGCGGTGTTCTCTCTGCCTTTGGGTGATGTCTCTGAATATCTCTCTTCATATTCTTCATACATGGACACCAGGGAAGGCCGCGCAAAGTATGAGTCATCTCTGGCATCGTTGAGGAAGCAGGCAGGAATCTCTCCTGAGGAGTGGGCTCGGACATTGGATATCAAGGAAGTTGCCGTTGCAGCTTTCTATGCCGGGAAGAATCTTGAGAAGGTTCTTCTGCTCAGGACTGGCAGCAAGAATACCGATCCCGTTTTCGCCGGGACAGAAGTCTCTTCTGACAGCTATGACGGCAGGGTGCTCGGTTTTCCTTACAAGGGATTTGCTTCCGCATTGTTCGGTGAACTTTTCTCGGCAGGCGATGAGTCGGGATTCATTTTCAATGATGGCTGGATCATTGCCGGAGATGCGGCTGCATTGCAGGAATATTCTTCCGGAAGGGCACTCGACAACACTCTTGACTCGTACATGGATGGGGCAGGAATGGATGTGGCGACCAATTCTGAAACGCATTTCCTTGCATATTTCTCCATCACAGAGGATTCGAGGGCTTTGGATATGGTGTTCCGTCCCGAATATGCTTCCATAATCAAGGAAAATGTATCATCGGTGGCATACTCTCCGGCAGTTTTCACTGCTGTTACCGAGAAGGGTGGGCTTGTGATGAATCTTTCCGTGTCCAGAATTGAGGATGTGAAGAGCAAAGCCCCTGAATTCGAGAGGGATACGATTGTCGTTGTGCCTAAGGGGCCGTTCAGGGTCAAGAATTCCGGTACCGGCAAGATGAACACTTTCTACCAGCAGGACAATATGTACCTCTGCCTCAATGACGAGAACGGCAAAGGTCTCTGGGGAGCGGAATTTTCTTCTCCTATCTGCGGCAGGGCGGCAACTGTTGACTATTTCACCAACGGAAAGCTGCAGATAATATTCGCGTCAGGTTCGAAGCTCTATCTTATTGACAGGCTTGGCCGCTGGGTGTCTCCGTTTCCGATAGATCTCGGCAAGGAAATCCTCCTTGGTCCGGATGTATATGATTTCAACGGAAGGAGGGCATATAATGTTCTTGTTCTGCATAAGGACAATACAGTGGACATGTACAACCTTAAAGGCAGGAAGCCTGCCGCATGGAAAGGTATAACCGCTGACGAGACGATCAAGGATCTTCCTGAAACCGTCAAGGTGGATGGAAGCACATACTGGGTCGTCAGGACATCGATACAGACACTGATATTCCCGTTCTATGGCGGTGACCCTCTCACTGTATTCGAAGGGGACCGCAAGATAAGGCCGGACAGCAAGGTCGTGCCTGTCAAAGGGGGAGTACAGGTGACAAGATATGACGGCAGGACAGTCACGGTAGACATAAAGGCTGCCGCTTCAGAATAAGATTTTAACCATTTATTATTTAAACTGTTATTTATGGAATTCCAGTCAGTAAACAAACTTTACGAGAAGAGTTTCAAGGAGAATTGGGATAGACCTGCACTCTCGAACTATCAGGGAGTGACCCTTCATTACAGGGATATGGCAAGAAGGATAGCCAAAATGCATATCATGTATGAGCATTGCGGTCTTGTCAGGGGTGACAAGGTGGCAATCTGCTCGCGCAACCAGGCCAACTGGGGAGTTTCTTTCCTGTCGGCGCTTACCTATGGAGCTGTGCCTGTGCCTATCCTTCATGAATTCAAGGCAGGCAATGTCCACCACCTTGTCAATCATTCAGAGGCAAAGATACTTTTTGTGGATGATGTGGTCTGGGAAGGCCTTTCAGAGACAGAGATGCCGACTCTCCAGGCTGTCGTGCAGATAAACAATTTCCAGCTGCTTTATGCCAGGAGCAAGGAAATAACGGAGACTCGCGAACATCTTAACGAACTGTTCGGCAAGAAATATCCTAAGAATTTCACGCCTGACGATATCGACTATTACGAGGACAAGGCCGACGAGCTGGCCCTTATCAACTATACTTCAGGGACATCTGGGTTTTCAAAGGGTGTAATGATTCCTTACAGGGCACTGTATTCCAATATCATGTTTGCATACAAGGTGCTTCCGATGCTCAACTGCAACTCAAATGTGGTGGCCATGCTTCCGTCTGCCCATATGTACGGAATGATGTTCGAGCTCCTGTATGAGCTTACTTTGGGTATCCATGTGCATTTCCTTACCAGGGTGCCGAGTCCTAAGATTATCATGCAGGCTCTTGCGGAGATCCGTCCTGACATCGTGATTGCCGTGCCTCTCATCATCGAGAAAGTGTACAAGAGCAAGCTGAAGCCTCTGCTTGAGAAGGAAGGTATAAAGTTCGCGATGAAGCTGCCAGTGATCAGCCAGATTATCCAGAAGAAGATAAGGGAGGAGCTTGTCAAGGCATTCGGCGGAAGGTTTGAGGAAGTGATTATCGGAGGTGCAGCCTTCAACAAGGAAGTAGAGATGTTCATGAAGAAGATCAACTTCCCGTTCACTGTCGGATACGGAATGACAGAGTGCGCGCCTATCATTACCTACGATGACTGGAAGACGGCAAGGCTGTTCTCTTGCGGAAAGGAAGCCCCTAACATGCAGGTCAGGATAGATTCTTCGGATCCGGAGAATGTGCCGGGAGAAGTTCTTGTGAAAGGAATGAATGTCTTCCTCGGCTAC
>JADIMK010000015.1 GCA_017694785.1 Candidatus Cryptobacteroides intestinigallinarum | reverse complement strand
CATCAGAAAATTTTTCGATTAGAACATCAGTAACTTTGCGGTAGCCATCAAGAGGTTATCCGCAAGCCATGAACAAAGGAAAAACAATCTTCGCTCAGATTATGTCTCTCATTAACGAATACGAGTTCAAGTATGGTAAAATTTCTCCGGACAGCAGTGTCTTGACTCATTACCTAAGAACTGTAATCACCTGTTCGGGACTTTCCTCAATAAGGTAAGCTTCATTACGGACAATTTCTTCTGGAAGAATGTCACCCTCGTCCATTACGAAAAGGGAACACCATCAAGATTCCATCGGTGACTCATCCGGATATGTGTGTCAGGTCTGAAATGAATTTTTAAGACATTTTCCAGGACACGCTTCCCATCTTAAGCCGGGATCATAACTGGTCCCGGCTTGTTTTATCAAAGATTTTGTTAAATTTGAGACCTTTTCCTGTACATGTACAGGAAAATTTCAGACAATTTATTTATTATGAGATCCTTAAAGATTTTAACTGCTTTATTGTCATCTGCGGCAATACTTTGCTCATGCTCAGAAAAGATGCAGATAAATGAAAGCGGAGCTTCGGCTTCCGGTCCATCGGCAAAACTTATCTATACATCAGAGAATGCTGTCACCGGAAGTCTTATCGTACGCCTTGACATTGATGCCGCCACATCGCTCAACCATGGTATTGCCACACGTTCAGGCAACAGTGAGGCCCCACTTACGCGCTCCGGAATCGAAGATCTTGACTCAGTCCTTGAGAATATAGACGTCGTCTCGATCACACCTTTGTTCAGAATTGAAGGGAAAAATGCAGAGCGTGCTCAAAAAGCAGGGCTTGACAGATGGTTTGTCATAAGATTCAGCAAAGATGTCAATCTTGATGAAGCTGCCATGGAACTGGCATCAGCAGATGAAGTCTCCGGCGTACAGTTCAACAAGAAGATGCAGAAGACCGGAATATACAAGGCTGTCCGGGCATCTGCCGGCTCAGGAATGGAAAATTTCACAAAATCATCATCCGCTCCGTTCAATGATCCGATGCTGGGCAAACAGTGGCATTATATCAACACAGGAGACAGAAGTATCTATTCCGGCATAAAGGCAGGAGCAGACATAAACTGTGCTGCAGCCTGGAAACTGTGTACAGGAGACCCAAGGATCATTGTAGCCGTAGTGGATAATGGCGTACAATGGGATCACCCCGACCTTGCAGCAAACATGTGGAAGAACGAGGCAGAGCTCAACGGTACGCAAGGCAAGGACGATGACGGCAACGGTTACATAGATGACATCTACGGCTATAATTTCGTGACAGACGGTCCTCTGGCCCTTTCCTCCGGAGACGAAGGTTCGCATGGCACCCATGTCGCAGGCACAGTTGCGGCAGTAAACAACAACGGGACAGGAGTCTGCGGAGTCGCAGGAGGGTCAGGCAACAATGACGGTGTACGTATCATGTCTTGCCAGATTTTCTATAATGATGACCAGCGGAGCGGGACATCTGAAGTAATAGCAGAAGCAATAATATATGCCGCAGACAACGGAGCATCCATCATCCAGTGCAGTTTCAGCTACGCGGGGGGCGCATATACCTCCGATGCAGTATATTCATGGAATGCCAGCGCTGAAAAGGCGGCGATAGACTATTTCATGTCCGTTTCAAACAACGATGCAGTGGACGGAGGCCTCGCGATTTTCGCAGCCGGAAATGAACTTCGTCCTGTAAGTGCCTATCCGGCAGCATATAAAGACTATATCTCAGTCACTGCCATATCATGCGATTTCACTCCTGCTTATTACACGAACCATGGTCCCGGCTCAAATATCGCAGCTCCTGGCGGGGATGCATACCAGTCGTATCTTGAAAGTGACAATAGCTATTCACAGATACTTTCGACATTCAATGGAGGAGAGTATGGCTACATGCAAGGTACATCAATGGCATGCCCGCATGTTTCTGGCGCTGCCGCCCTCGGTTTGTCATATGCTCTGAAACTCGGCAAGAAATATACAAGAGACCAGTTTACCGCACTGCTGCTCACATCAGTATATGGTATTGACGGATATTGCACAGGGGAAAAACCTTACTACACTGATTATGGATATCCTGCGACTCTAGACCTCTCACAGTTCAAAGGCACTATGGGTACCGGATGTATTGATGCCTACCAGCTGCTGATGAATGTCCGCGGGACGACATGCATTCCTGTTGAAACAGGAAAACAGGAACAGATAGATATCGCACAATATATCGGTGACGGCAATGCGACATTTACCATCAGTGCCGTGGACATTTCAGAAGAAGACAAATCCGCCCTCGGAATATCAGCAGATCCGGTCATATATTCCGGAAAGATACTCTTGAAATGCTCAAAGACAGGATCAGGCATAATCAAAGTCACACTGAAGGCAGGTACAGGCAATTCCAGCGGCATGAATGGACTTCCGACAGCCAAGGAATTCGCACTTATCTCAAGACCGTTCCAGACAGACAACGGAGGATGGCTGTAACGAAAAACCGAAAGTGGTCACAGCGACCTTGAAAAGAGGAAACAGTAACGATATCACCAGAATAAGATCATCAGATCAATGAAAAGATTTAAATACATACTTGCTGCAACAATTGCAATACTTGCCATAGCATCCTGCAAGAAAAATAATCCAATACAGGACGAAGAATGGTCATCAGTAGGATCCGTTACAGGAACATGGCACATGTCGTCATGGACAGGACTGACAAGCGCAGACATCTATGTCTCATTCAATGACAACGGCACATTCGATCTTTACCAGAGATTGTATTCACCGGTCTATGAACATCTGACAGGCTCATGGACATTGAATGAAGGACTACTTTCCGGCACTTATGAGGACGGTGAGCCATGGCATGCTGATTATAATGTCCTCATCAGATCTACAGGCAATGAAATGATCCTGACCGCGACATACAATGCAGACGACAAGGCTACATACGTCAGGGCAGAAATTCCCGATGAAATACTTTCCGGAGACCTCAGTCTGAAATCTGAAGGAAATGCAGCAACGGTACCTGAGTTCCGGTTCCTTTAATATATATAGGAAAAATATTCACGTCCAAGTAAAAATAAATCAAATACAACTCGCGAGACCGACCCAAAAGAGATTTTTTGAGGCCGGTCTCTTCTTATATCTGTTTCTTTGTCTTGCTCAGGATCAGTCGTCGTAGCCTAGAAGATTGAAGTTTGAGTCGAATTCGATCTCAAGACCGTTGGACAGCTCGGCTTCCCATGTGTAGGTGTTGCGGGAAATGCTCCTGACATAGGTGCCCTGGAAATTTCCTTTGGCTACAAAATCCGAGATCTGCTGAGGCACTACCGATGCCGGCACAGGTCCGTATTTGCATTCTACGCTCGTCCAGTTGCCTTTTGTATCAAAATCAACTTCAGTACGGTCGGTATAGGTCACTTCATACTCTGATCCAGCCATCTTCGGATCCTCGACTACAAATGCCACGGTAAGGCTGCTGAAATGAGCCTTCAGGAATTCCTGAGCAGGAGCAGGGAGCTTGTCTACAGTAGTAGGACGTTCACGATCGTCTGCACTCATGCTGACTATTGCACCGAGAAGAATGGCTGCTGAAAGGAAAAACTTTTTCATGATGTTCATTTTTAAATTGTTGTGATTATTCTTTCTGATGGTGGAAAAGACATCCTTTATCTGTTTCCGATGCAAAATTCAGCAACGATTGTGAAACGAAAATGAAATCACGGATTTTTTCATCCTTCCGGCAGTACAATCTTATTCTTCCGTCAGAAAAATCTCATCCTTCAAGCAGGTAAAAACATGATGTAGTGAAAAAGTCCCTTATATAAGGTATCCTGGCGATCAGCTGCGAAAGACGTCTTGGACGCAGTCCGAACTTGACCTCATAATGCGGATTGATGAAATACAATGTCCTGTCCACAGTCCTGAGAGTCCTGTCCCCTGTCTGGGACCTGAGCAATTTTTCAAAAGCTTGGATCGGAAGTCGTGTATCTTTTATCTCCATAAGCTCCCCTATCCTTTCCGGGGTTTCTCCCCCGGCCTTCAGGACAAGCCTGTACAGGCATTTGGGCAGAAGATGGAAGAACGGGAGATGTGACAGCACCTTGCTGCGGCAGATCTGCTGATGTCCCCCGAAGGGCATCCTCCACGCTGGAAACGCCACAAAAGCAAAGCCTCCTGGCTTCAGATACCTGAGCATATCGGCCAGGAAACGTTTCTTGTCTCCTATATGCTCGATGACATCATGGCATATAATGAGATCGAAACCGGACTCAAGCTCCTTTACCTTGAAGATATCAGATGCTATGAACCGGCCTTCTGCTCCGGCTTCCCCGAAGAAACGCCTGGCATTGGAGATCTTTCCTGTCGCCATGTCCACTCCGGTCACATTGCACCCGAGCCTGGCAAAAGGAAGAAGATTTCCTCCCTCGCCACACCCTATTTCAAGAATATCCATCCCTTTACCTATCTGCATGAAAGCAGACAGGTAAGGTATGAAATATCGTTCGCTTGTCTGTGCCAGTTCACGGAAATACCGGGCCCTGTCTTTCTGTCTCTCCTGCATCTGAGGTGGAGGAAATTATTTTTCCAGACGTTCACGCAGGGCCTTCGCCTGCTCCTCATATCCCGGCTTGCCGAGAAGGGCGAACATGTTCTTCTTGTAGGCTTCCACACCAGGCTGGTTGAACGGATTGACTCCGAGGATATAGGCGCTGATACCGCATGATTTCTCGAAGAAATAGAAAAGTCCTCCGAGATTGTATTCGTCGATCTTCTCTATCTTTACAGAAAGCTGAGGCACTCCGCCGTCGATATGGGCGAGCTTGGTACCGAGCTCAGCCATTGCGTTGCATTCCTCAACATGCTTTCCTGTAAGGAAGTTAAGTCCGTCAAGATTCTGAGGATCGCTTGAGATGACAGCTGTACGGTTGCTCTTCTCTACTGTAACCACTGTCTCCATGAGGATTCTTTCACCCTGCTGGATGTACTGGCCCATCGAATGGAGATCTGTGGTGAAATTGACTGATGCAGGGAAGATACCCTTGCCGTCCTTGCCTTCAGACTCACCGAAGAGCTGCTTCCACCATTCTCCGAGATACTGGAGCTTAGGATTGAACGAAACCAGGATTTCAATCTTCTTGCCTTTGCTGTAGAGGAGATTACGCATTGCAGCATATTCTACTGCAGGATTTTCCACTGATTTTACAGCTGTAGCCTTCTCCATCTCGGCAGCACCTTTGAGCATAGCTCTCATATCGAAGCCTGCAAGCACTACAGGAAGGATGCCGACAGGGGTGAGGACAGAGAAACGGCCTCCGACATTGTCCTCGATAACGAATGTCCTGTAGCCTTCCTGTGTAGCGAGGGACTTGAGTGCACCCTTGTGGGCATCGGTTACAGCCACTATGCGCTCTGCCGCCTCGGCTGAACCATATCTAGCCTCGATGTGCTGCTTGATGAAACGGAATGCCACAGCCGGCTCTGTTGTAGTGCCTGACTTGGATATCACTACCGCAGCCACATTCCTCTCCTTCATGAGGTCGAGAAGTTCTGCTGTATATTCCTCTGAAAGATTATGTCCGGCAAAGACGATTTCTGGTGTATGCTTTGATGAAAGCTGTTTTGCAAAAGAGTGTGAAAGAGCTTCGATTGCACACTTTGCTCCGAGATATGAGCCTCCGATGCCGATCACTACGACAAGATCAACGCCCTTTGCCTTCCACTGGTCCCTGATGGCCTCACATTCAGCGATGAGAGACTCCGGTGTCTGGGAAGGAAGGTGTTTCCATCCAAGGAAATCATTTCCTGCCCCTGTCTCGTTTTCAAGTACATCAAGAGATGAAAGTGCTTTCTGCAGATATTCCTGATATTCTGCATCCTCTATGAAGGAACTGCATCCTCCGAAATCTACTTTTACCATAGTATTATATTTTACGTTTTGATATATTTCCATATAAATCTTACAAAATTAATGATTTTTTCGCATGAGGACTGAAATAGCAGGATTTTTTTATAACTTGCCATGATTAACTGTACCGGCACAGGACAAGATGCTTATGCCGAGGCCGGAATAGCCGGCCATACAGACAAGAAAACGATTAAATCCACAGATATGGAAATCATCAGAACCTCACAAATGAAAAAGATCGGGACTGCTGTTACGGAAATACTCAAGTCTCCAGCCACAAGGAAGCTGCTGACTTTTTCAGCCGTCCTTCTATGCACATGGACGGCAGGATCTGCAATGCTCCAGGCACAGAATACCAGAATGATGATGCAGAATACAGTTGCCATGACCCAGAAGACTGCAATAGTCGCACACAGGGGATACTGGAACTGCGAAGAAGCCGGATATGCCAGAAACTCAATCGCGGCATTGGAATGTGCCCAGAAGGCAGGCTTCGCATACAGCGAATTTGATGTCAACATGACATCTGACGGAATCCTCCTTGTAGTACACGACGGGGTCATCGGGGGTAAACGTATCGAAGACTGTCCGTACTCGGAATTCAAGGACATCACACTCGAAAACGGTGAAAAGATACCACTGCTGGACGATTACCTCGCGCAGGCCAAGCTATATCCAGGTACAAAGCTGGTCCTCGAACTCAAGGAACACTCCACACCGGAAACTGAAGACAAAGCCGTAACCGCCACAATCAAGAAGCTCAGGGAATACAAGCTTGACTCACCCGACAAGGTCATATTCATCTCCTTCAGCATCAATATCTGCAAGAGATTCGCCGAATTCATGCCGGGCTTCACTGTACAGTACCTCGGGGAAGGCTACACCCCGGCACAGCTCCACGGGATGGGCATCACCGGCATAGATGCAGACTACAATCTGCTCAAAGAGCACCCAGAGACAGTCAGGCAGGCCAAACAGTTGAGAATGAGCGTAAACTGCTGGACAGTCAACACTTCCGAAGAAATGCAGGAAATGATAAAGCTCGGGGTAGGATTCATCACCACCGACTATCCTATGGAAGCAAGGAAAATCCTCGGAGACAAGGAATTGCGTGCCGGACAGAAGTAGACTTATCGTCTGGACAGGCTCCTGTTCCGGACGTATCATCAGACCCAACCGGTTCACCGGACTTCGATGATTTCATCAAGGGAAGTCGAATAGCGTCTGGAGCGGTGCTCGCTCCTAATGCCGTCGGTGTAGTCTCCGGAGCGCTGGGCAGCGAGGCGTATCAGATTGTGCCCTGAGGCATTGACCCTGTCCATCACTTCCGACAGGCGGTCCTGCTTCTTGCGCAGCCGGATGTCATAGCCGAAGAGCGCTGTCTGGACAGATCCGGCATCTATTATGTCAGAGACCGTGACCCCGGCCTTCTTGTATTGGTAATCAGGTTTATATACGGCGTCCAGTCCCCTGAGCGAAGCCGAGACTATTTCCTGGGTGCTGCTGGCAGCAACAGGAAGGACGATTGAAGCGCAGGGATAATACTGCGGAAGGTCATTGCGGAAACGGTTGGTATAGAGGAAGACATCAACCTGCCTTGCAGCCGAATGCTCTTCACGTAGCTTCTCCGCACACTTCGCCGCGAAGTCCGAGACTCTTGCGGAAAGCTCGCTCCTGTCGGTGATCATCTCGGCGAATGACCGTGAGGTACATATCGACTTGCGTTTTTCCGGACGTTCCTCCTCGACACTCACAGTGCCGTTCAGTTCAAGCCATGTCTTCACCCCGTGGAGCATGAAATGGTCTCTGATCCAGGCCTGAGGGCGGGTCGCATAGTCCAGGGCTGTCATTATGCCATACTGCCCCATCTTCGGAGCCAGACGGCGACCTATGCCCCAGACATCACCTACCGGAGTAAGAGACAGGGCCTTCAGCCGTTTCTCATCCGTATCCATGACACAGACTCCCTTGTAGCCCGGATAGCGTTTTGCGAAATGGCTCGCTATCTTCGCCAGTGTCTTTGTCGGGGCGATGCCGATGCTCACAGGGATGCCCACCCATTTGCGGATCTTTGCCACAAGAGCCCTTGATATCTCCACCGTCCGATCAAGCGTAATGCCGTCCATGCACAGGAAAGCCTCGTCTATGGAATAGATTTCTATCTTCGGGACAGAATCCGTGAGTATCGACATTACCCTCGATGAAAGATCACCGTAGAGGGTATAGTTGGATGAACAGACCACAATACGTCCCGAGGAGACCATATCCTTGATCTGGTAGAAAGGTGTCCCCATCTTTATCCCCATTGCCTTGCTCTCGTTGCTCCTGGCCACGACACAGCCGTCATTGTTGGACAGCACGACGACCGCCTTGCCTTCGAGCTGGGGCCGGAAGACCCTCTCGCAGGAAACGAAGAAATTGTTGCAGTCTACAAGAGCATACATGATCTTTTCAGAATCTGCGGTAGGTCTTCTTTATCACGTAGGTAACGACTCCCCACACGGAAAACGACATGCCCTGGGTCACCTCTATCGGCGGATAGGCATCGTTGGCTGGGATCAGCCAGATACTCCCCGGCTTGCCGTCAGGTGACTTGAAGGACAGACGCTTGAGGGTGAACTCTCCGTCGACGAAGCATACGCACATGTCTCCCTCCACAGCTTCTATCGACTTGTCGATAACAAGTATATCCCCTTCATCCACTCCTGCGTCCTTCATCGAGTCACCAACTACCCTGCCGTAGAATGTAGCCGCTGGATGGCGCACGAGCTCCCTGTTGAGATCGATGCACGGATTCATATAGTCCTGCGCCGGAGAAGGGAAGCCGGCATGGATGCCTTCCCCCGCCATCGGAGGAAGCATATTTCCTTCATTTGAGCTGCCGCTGTTGTCTTTTGCCATAGCAATTATTCACCATGACAAAATTAGCAATTGTCCGACAAAAGAAAAAAATGTCTATCTTCGCAATATGAGAAATTTCTACATCACAGACACCCTTTCAAGGAAAAAGGAACTGTTTACACCGATAAATCCGGGCCACGTGGGACTCTATGTCTGCGGCCCGACAGTATATGGAGATGCACATCTCGGCCATGCAAGGCCGGGAGTCACCTATGACGTCCTGGTGAGACTGATGCGGCATCTCGGCTATAAGGTACGCTATGTCAGGAACATAACTGATGTGGGCCACCTTGAGCACGACTCTGATGACGGAGAGGACAAGATAGAGAAGAAAGCCAGGCTCGAACAGATCGAGCCGATGGAAGTGGCGCAGACCTACACTCTCCGCTACCACGAGGCAATGAGGATGCTCAACGTGGCACCGCCTTCAATCGAGCCGAGGGCATCAGGACACATCATCGAGCAGATAGCGATAGTCAAGAAGATACTTGACGCAGGCTATGCCTACATCAGCAACGGCTCCGTATACTTCGACGTACAGAAGTACGACAAGAGCCACCGCTACGGCATCCTCTCAGGAAGGACACTCGACGAAACCAAGGAAGGGACAAGAAGCCTTGACGGACAGGAAGACAAGCATGCCCCTTACGATTTCGCCCTGTGGAAGAAGGCATCACCGGAACATATCATGAAATGGCCGTCACCTTGGAGCGAAGGCTTCCCGGGATGGCATCTCGAGTGCTCTGCGATGAGCGAGAAATACCTCGGAAAGGAGTTTGACATCCACGGAGGCGGAATGGACCTGATGTTCCCGCACCATGAGTGCGAGCTTGCACAGAACATGGCTTCCCGCGGCACAGGCGGAGTCAGATACTGGATGCACAACAACATGATCACCATCAACGGCAAGAAGATGGGCAAGTCGCTGGGCAACTTCATCACCCTCCAGGAGCTCTTCACCGGATCGCACAAGCTTCTCCAGCAGGCATACACCCCGATGACAATCAGATTCTTCATCCTCCAGGCTCACTACCGCAGCACCCTTGACTTCAGCAATGAAGCCCTCCAGGCAGCTGAAAAAGGACTGAAGAAAGTCATGCAGGCCGCAAAGGACCTCAGGGAAATGGCCGCAGCCGCCGGCATAGAACCTCAGGCATGCGGCACAGAGGGCCACACTGCGGCAGAGTTCACATACGGGGAATTCACCACTGACCTCGCACCGGAAGAAGGACAGAGCTACGCCGTGCCTGAGACTATCGCAAAGGCAGCAGGGCAGGCAGCGCCGTCAGCTGAGATCACTTCAGTCATCAATCAAGTATATGATGCTCTCTGCGACGACCTCAACACGCCTGTCGCACTTTCGCACATCTTCGATGCAGTAAGGATCATCAATTCAGCCAAGGAAGGCAAGACAAAGCTCAGCAAGGCTGACCTCTACTCACTGACAAGACTCTTTGACGACGTCGTCTGCGGAGTCCTCGGACTGCGCGATGAAGAAGCTGCAGGAGGCAAGGCAGAGAAAGTCATCGACGGCCTCATGGGCATGGTACTGAGCGAGCGCCAGGCAGCCAAGGAAGCGAAGGACTGGGCGACAAGCGACAAGATAAGAGACACACTCAAAGCCCTCGGGATCAATCTCAAGGATACCAAGGACGGCACAGAATGGAGCTTCTAGACATGAAACTTATATCATGGAACGTCAACGGGCTCAGAGCCTGCTGCGACAAAGGATTCAGAGATACCTTCAAGGCACTGGATGCAGATTTCTTCTGCCTCCAGGAGACAAAGATGCAGGCGGGTCAGCTGGACATAGAGTTTGAAGGCTACAGGTCATACTGGAACTATGCCGAGAAGAAGGGATATTCCGGTACGGCCATATTCACTAAGCATGAACCGCTGTCCGTCACATACGGACTCGGGATAGATGAGCACGACCATGAAGGCCGTGTCATCACCCTCGAGATGCAGGACTTCTACCTTGTGGATGTCTATACGCCGAACTCCCAGGACGAGCTTGCAAGACTTGACTACAGGATGAAGTGGGACGATGATTTCCGCGCCTACCTCCTCTCCCTGGAGAAGAAAAAGCCTGTAGTGGTGTGCGGAGACCTCAACGTCGCCCATCAGGAGATAGACCTGAAGAATCCGAAGACCAACCGCAGGAACGCCGGCTTCACCGACGAAGAAAGGGGCAAGTTCTCCCAGCTGCTCGAAAGCGGATTCACAGATACATTCAGATACTTCTATCCTGACGCCACAGGCATATATTCCTGGTGGTCATACCGGTTCAGGGCAAGGGAAAAGAACGCCGGGTGGCGCATCGACTATTTCCTCGTGTCCGGTGGCCTGAAGGACAGGATAAAGGGAGCTTCAATCCACACCGAGATCTTCGGGTCAGACCACTGCCCTGTCGAGCTCGACATGGACTGACCGGATCAAAGGCACAGAAACATGACCTGACGCGGACTTCTGAGGTCCACGTCAGGTCATGTTTTTATTCAAGGTATTCCTTTATTTTCCTGAGCCGAGTCCTTCGGGATGGAGAGTCTCATACAGATAGGAGGCACCTCCGCAGACAGCCATGGTAATGGCCTGGGACTCATGCGAAAGAGTAGCGAATATGATACCCTGGCTGAAAGGTATCCCATATATCGCAGACAGCGCCAGTGACACGATATAGTGGAATGAGCCGAAGCCGCCAGGGACAGGGACCAGCCAGCCGAGGCTGCCGGCCACCATCAGGAAAAGGGCATCGACAGGGCCGAGCATTCCAAGCTCCGGGAGAGCCCACATGGTCGAAGCGCTCATAAGCCAGTACATCGACCAGATGATGGCAGTATAGAGCAGAAAGCGCCATTTGCCTTTCATCTTCATGAAGCTGCCCATGCCCTGCACAAGGCCGGTGAACACCCCGCAGATCTTGCCGAAGAAAGGATTCTTCTCCCTCCCAGCCACTATCCTCCACACTGCAAGTGCAATCAGAAGCACAAGGCCGAGGACAATCCACCAGATGCTGAAATTCACCGCCTTGGATATGGGCCGCCACATCTGCTCAAGGAAAAAATTCCCGAAATCCTTCCATTTGAACACCAGAAGTGCAATAAGGAAGATGAACATCACTATCATGTCCCAGGCCCTTTCGAGGACCACAGTCCCGAGCACCTTGTCATAGGATGCTTTCCTGCGGACCATACCATGATGTGCTTTGGAAGTGCCATCAGCGGAAGAAACAGTGGTTGAACCAGCGGCTGAAGCATGGCCTGGCTCTGAAGTAGCGGCAGTGGCACAGCCGCAGCTTTCCGGAGCTGAATTCTTCGTTATGAAGCCACAGCGGACGAACTCGCCTATGCGCGGGAACACGAAATTGGCGATATAGCCGATATTGACGGCATTGAAGGTGGTACGCTTATGTATGGTGTCATCGATCGGAAGAAGTATCTCCCTCCATCTGAGGCCCCTGAACCAGAATGCCGCTATACTTGCCGCCATAGAAAGGAGGATAAAGCCCCAATGGCAGGACTCCAGCCCTCTGATGAAGTCGTCCCACTTCACTCCACGGAAAGAAAAGTAGAGCAGAAGTGCCGCTACAGCCAGCGACAGCACATATTTGATGACTTTCGATACTCTCTTGTCCATTCGGGCAAAGTTATCCAAAAAACATCAAATTTATATATATTACTGTTTGTTTTTGCTAACTTTGCCCGGAAATACATCAAAATACACTATAGACTTCAGATGAAATCCATTTTAGGAATGGGAAACGCCCTGACAGACATCCTGGCCGTTCTTCCCGATGACAGTTTTCTCCGCCAGTTCCACCTTCCGAAAGGAAGCATGCAGCATGTGGACATGAAGACAGGTGACAAGATATGGCAGATGCTCAAGCCGCTTGGAGTACAGTATGTAGCCGGAGGCTCAGCAGCCAACACCATCACAGGCACAGCCATATTCGGCATGGAGTCAGGCTTCATCGGAAAGGTCGGCGACGACGAGCTGGGGCACCTCTTCAAGAGTGACCAGGAGCAGTACGGCATACGCTCCACCCTCCTCAAAGGAGTCAACTCCTCCGGAAGGGCAATGGTATTCATCACTGCCCCTAATGCAGAGAGGACATTTGCTGTCTACCTCGGTGCTGCCCTTGAGCTGGGACCGGAAGACCTCAGGCCGGAATATTTCAAAGGCTATGACTACTTCCACATTGAAGGATATCTGGTACAGAACCAGAATCTAATCCGCAAGGCCGTGGAGATGGCAAAGGATGCCGGATGCATCATTTCCCTGGACATGGCCTCCTACAATGTGGTGGAATCCAACGAAGCCTTCCTGCACGACATCGTCGACCGCTATGTGGACATTGTCTTCGCCAACGAGACCGAAGCCAAGGCCTTCACCGGACTCGAGCAGAAGGAAGCCCTCGACGAGATAGCACGCCACTGCGACATAGCCGTGGTCAAGATAGGCAAGGACGGATCGATGGTCCGCAGGAAAGACGAGTACCACTACATCGAGGCATGGCCGGCAGCCACAATCGATGCCACAGGAGCCGGAGACACCTATGCCGCAGGCTTCCTCTACGCACACTCACTCGGAATGCCGCTGAAAGTGTGCGGAGAAGTCGGGTCGATCATAGCAGCCAAGGTAGTCGAAGTCATCGGCACCAAGATAGATATTCCACGCTGGAAGGCCGCAAAGCAGGAGATCAGGGAACTCATAGCAAGGACAAGGGAAGCCGGAGAATAAATCCGGGAGAAAACAGCAGGAAAGGCATTGGAGCCGAAGCCTGTAAAGCAGAAATATGGGACTGATAGCAAAATCAATACGGAGCCACAGGCTCAGGAAATATTCCAGCACGATGCAGACAGGATTCACACCCCTGGGCAGCATCCGCAAGGCATTGTTCATAATCGATGCCGAGGACCCCTCATGGGACAGGTGCAGGAAAGAAGCTGAAGACTTCTGCAGCCGCCACGGCATCCAGGCCGTGATCCTGTATTCTGACTTTCGCAAATTCTCCAAGGAAATACAGCCGAGGACCGAAGCCGGAAAGACCTTCAGAAGAAAAGACATCGGACTCTTCAAGCTACCGAAGATGAAGAAGATGCGCAGCACGGTACTCAGCCTGGAGCCGGACCTGCTCGTATGCCTCTCCCCCGACGGACGGTTTCTCATGGAATTCATCGCCAGGGCAACCAAAGCCAGATTCAAGATCGGAAGAAACATATTTCCGGGCGACCCGTACGACCTGGTCATAGTCCCTTCTGAACATAACGACGGAGACGACAGCCCTGCAGAAAACACCGGGAAGACCAGGCCAGCGCACGCCAGTGAAAGCCAGGCCACTCCAACTCGGACAAACAAGCTGAAGCAGGAAGCCATAGACATACACGTCGACCAGGACAAAGTCCTGAATAAGATACTCTCATTCCTCACAAAAGTAGAAAAATAGTACATCCCCAAGACAGGTCTGCTTCCAAGATTCAATATCATTGAACATATCGATAATAAACAGAATACCAAAAGAATAAATTTACCTTCACTGAATATTCAATAGATTTACCTTGATAAGACAGAGATGAAAGGATTTTTCAAATACCTGCTGGTGACCGTAAAAGGCATCTGCATGGGAGCCGCGGACGTGATACCGGGGGTATCCGGCGGCACAATCGCATTCATGACAGGAATATATGAAGACCTTGTAGGCTCGATCAATTCCATAAACGCCACAGCCCTCAAGCTCCTCTTCACAGGCAAGATACGCCAGTTCTGGAAGCACATCAACGGCAACTTCCTCATATCATTGATCATAGGTATCCTGATAAGCATCTTATCACTTGCCAAGCTGATGCAGTACCTGCTCACATACCAGCCCATCCAGACCTGGGCATTCTTCTTCGGACTCATAGTAGCCTCATCCATCTTCATACTCAAAGGAGTGAAGAAATGGAAAGCCAAGGACTACATAATGCTTGTGATCGGCATCGTACTCGGAGTGGCAGTCTGCACACTCTCCCCTACCCAGACCCCTGACGGGCTGTGGTTCATCTTCATCTGCGGAGCAATCGCCATCTGCGCCATGATACTCCCCGGGATATCCGGCAGCTTCATCCTGCTGATACTCGGCAAATACGAATACATGATGGGCACCATCGCCGACATAGTCTCCGGAGACGGTGACGCCATCGACTTCCTCACCATCATAATCTTCGTGGTCGGAGCCGCAGTCGGCATAATCGCCTTCGCCAAATTCCTCCACTGGCTGCTCAAGCACTACCACAGGGAAACCCTCCTTGTCATGGCCGGCTTCATCATCGGCTCACTCGTAAAAGTATGGCCTTGGAGCAACATGGAGACAATCATCTTCTCCCAGTTCCCTGAACTCGCCGCAGCCGACGCACTCGGCATCAACGGAGCCCTCGCAGCAGAAGAAATCGCCAGATACTCAGGCATGGTCGACATGCACATCGGAGGCGCCATCGTCTTCGCCCTCTTCGGCTTCGTACTGGTAGTCGCCATCGAACTCGCCAGCACCATGATCACCCGCCACAACCCCGACGAAGACCTCCCGATAGAAGATCTCCCAAAAGAAAACAGTAAGAAAGAAGACCTTCCGGAAGAAAGCAGTCAGAAATAAGGCCACCGGAAAAACCGCGAAAATAATAAAGGCAAGGCCTTTGGAAAAATAATTTTGTGCTTTTGAAGAAATAAAGTTATCTTTGCATCCGCTTTTGACTCCCATGGCAAAACGAGCAAAGCGACATACGGATCGGTCCGGTAGCTCAGTTGGATAGAGCAACAGCCTTCTAAGCTGTGGGTCTTGGGTTCGAATCCCAACCGGATCACA
>JADIMK010000014.1 GCA_017694785.1 Candidatus Cryptobacteroides intestinigallinarum | reverse complement strand
ATCTTCGTCCCGTCTATGTACTGCACCTTCAGCGACACCAGACCCTCCCCGTTCATCATGACCACTGTCTGGCGGAACAGTTCCTCGAAGCGCCCGTCGCACAGGCGTTCGCTCCGGAAGCGGTTTATCGTACGGAAGTCCGGACGGGACATCCCGGACAGCCACATGTAGTTCACGTTCTCGTGCAGCAGACGCTCCATCCTGCGCCCGGAGTACACGTTGCTCATATACGAATACACGATCACTTTCAGGAGCATACGAGGATGGAAACTGCTCGTGCCGCCCCCTTTGTAGGTGGACTCTATCCCGGAGATGTCAAGCCTGTCTATTATCGCGCTGACGGTCCTTACAGGATGGTTTGCCGGGATGAGTTCGCCCAGGGACATCGGAAAAAGGAGGCTGTCGTTCTGATTGTAGGATTTATATATTATCTTTGCGCTCATGGTAAATGATCGGTTGTTTTTTTTTGCTCTATAAATATAACTATTATTTACCATAAAAGCAACGGTTATTTCCTTGAGTTTCAAAGAAATAACCGTTTTATTTCGCTTTACCCCCCCCAAAAAAAGAAACACAGAATCTTATTATTGGTAATCGTGTCTGGATGACATGAGGAAACCGTTGCGCCCGCACAGGGAAGGACCCACGATAGTGGGAGGGGTTTCCGAAGTCATCCTGACCGTATTATATGATAAAAGAAAGAGAGTGACCTTTTGGGTCACCCTCGAGCGATAATCGGAAAATAAGGCGACGCCAACGTTGCCCTAAATGCGGGTCACTGGACATTATGAAATGGGGCATCCGTAACGGTAATTGGGACAAAACCAGTTGGTAATTGAATCCGGAAATGTCAATTACTCCGAACTGCGCTGCCTGTTTTCGTACCTTTAAAGCACACTCGTTCTGTAGACTTTGGCAGCAGTGAAAGAAGCTAAAGATGAGAATAATCTTGAAACGCTTGTTTTGAATGCATTTGAAGATTTTGTGAAATCATTGGAACAGTCGGGTATGTGGACGCTTAAAATCACTAGGCAGTTCAAGAAAGACATGAAGAAATATCAGAACAAGGTGAACAATATAGCAAGGCTTTCTGTTGTTCTGAAAATGTTGCAGGAAATAGGTCATTCTGAACTGTTCGGATAGCTATTGTTTTTCCACTGCTTTGAGGCATGAGTTATTTCCTAATGCGCTTTGATATTGTGAAATACAAATGTTGTCGGAGCATAAAATTACATTAAGAAAATTGCACTAGCGAAACAGGAAAAGTATAATGTTTTTACATTGAAGAATAATTTAGGCATTAGAATTAGAGTAATCAGGAGAAAAATATTTATCACTGTTTTCCTTTCATATATTATCACTATATTTGCTATATACGCCAATAAAAGGATCTGTTATGAAAGATATAAATAGGATTAAAGTTGTCTTGGTTGAACAAAAGAAAACAGGAAAATGGCTTGCGGAGCAATTGGGCAAAGACCCATCTACCGTGTCAAAGTGGTGTTCAAATAAAATACAGCCGTCTCTGGAGATGTTGATGCAAATTGCAGATAAACTGGATGTCGATGCAAGAGAATTAATCGTTATTACAAAACAATAGTTCTTGAAAATATTTAAATCAATATATGAAAGATTATATAAAAATTGGAATAGAGAAAAATCTCATATCTTTTAATGAAGATATGTCACGAATTGTTTATGTATTCCAAAATAAAGAGCGTAATTATAATAATCCAGAAGAGAAAGTGCAGGCAGACACATTTCTCCGACTAATTATTGATTACAATTATCCTGTTAATAGAATAAGACAGTTTGTTCCAGTCACAATGGGGAGAGAAGTTAAAGAAGCAGATATTGTTGTTTATGATGATGATATGTGCATGAGTCCTCATATTTTAGTCGAATGTAAACGACAAGAAGTAAGCGAAGCTGAATACCAACAAGCCGTAGAACAAGCATTTAGTTATGCATTTGCTTTGCCCTGTGATGTTAAGTATGTCTGGGTTACATCAGGAATTAAGTCTGATTATTTTGAAGTAGATAAGAATCAGAACTCTCGGAATCAAATGCCTGATATTCCTCAGTTTGGAGTAAGGAATGTAGCGTCATACAAATATGTATATGGCGCAGAATATTTACCTGAAGAGTCAGGAAAACAACGTTTCTTTGATCTTTCAGTTATTGAGCAATCAGATCTTACACGAAGATTCAAACAAGCCCATGAAGCTCTTTGGGCTGGAGGACAGTTAAATCCATCTGAAGCTTTTGATGAACTGGATAAACTCATATTTTGTAAGATATGGGATGAACGCAAGCCTAGGAAGGTTGGCGAACCATACGATTTTCAAATTATCACAGTATCTAAAGAAGATGAGAAGAATGAAAATAAAAGACGTCTTATTGAAAATGACAATCTTTATAAGCGTATAATGTCATTGTACGAAGAAGGTAGAGCGAAAGATAAAGAGGTATTCCGAGACAATATTAGATTAACCCCAGAAAAAATACGCACAGTTGTTGGTTATCTAGAAAGTATAAATCTGGGTGAGACAGACCTCGATAGTAAAGGTCGTGCTTTTGAGACATTTATGGGGTCTTTCTTTAGAGGAACTTATGGACAATATTTCACACCCCGTGAGATTGTACAATTTGTTGTAGATGTATTACCTATCCAGTACGATTCTAAAGTTCTTGATACGTCATGTGGAAGCGGAGGCTTTTTACTTTATGCATTGAATAAAGTTAGAACCAAAGCCACTCAACTATATCCGAATTATAAAACAGATACCAGACAATACAAGCATTGGTTTTCTTATTGGCATGATTTTGCCGCCAACAATTTATATGGAATAGAAATCAGTGAACAGATCTCACGTGCGGCAAAAATGAATATGATTATTCATGATGATGGACATACCAATGTAATTACATCAGATGGGCTTATATCTGAGGAAGCTATCATTGAAAAAACGAGTAATCAAGGGTTTCAATATGGAACATTTGACTTCATTATCACTAATCCGCCTTTTGGTAGTACAATCCGCCAAAGTGAACAGGCATATTTAAAAACATATCAATTAGGGAAAAAAGAGGAAGACTGGTTGGCAATAACAACACCTCCTCAAAATACTCGTGACGGTCAAAGTACTGAAGTTCTCTTTATTGAACAGGACTATAAATTTTTAAAAGAAGGAGGTTACCTTGCCATAGTCCTTCCGGATGGAATTTTAACCAACAGCAGTATGCAATATGTAAGAACGCAAATAGAAGATTGGTTCCGCATTGTTGCTGTTGTTAGTTTACCACAAACGGCATTTATGGCTAATGGAGCCGGAGTAAAAAGTTCCGTATTGTTTTTAAAAAAATGGACAAAAAAGGAATCTGAATCATTGTCAAACGCCAAAAAGAGCATTGAATACAGGTTGCTTAAGGAAAACAATTATTTATCACAACGCCAAGAATGGGAAAAGGAGCTTAAAGCGAAGCAGAAAGAAAAAGCAAATGAAATAAAAGATCAGCAAAAGATTTCTATTACAGCTGCTAAACAGACAGATAAATATAAATCATGGAACTCAGATTTGCTGGCTAAATATGCAGATAAGGTAGATGAACTTAAGAGTCGCATGACTGATGAATACCAACAGGCCAAACGAAAAGAACTTGTCGATTACCCAATTTTTATGGCTATAGCTGAAGAAATTGGATATGACGCAAGTGGGAAAAAAACGTCTGTCAATGAATTAAACGTGATTGGAGAAGAATTAAAAAAATTTATTAATTCGTTGTAAAAATCGACAACTATGAAACTGACAGGAATTATAGAAGATGTATTTAATGGCGTTACAATATTTAGAGGATATGCCTCTCTTAAAAATCTCGCAATGCTGTCAATAAAAGGCAATTATCAACGAGAATACAATGAACACAGACTGGAAGATATAAAAATATATATGTCTTCATCTCCTTTTGTGTTTTTCCCCGAATTAATTTTTGGATGGCAATTAGATGACGATCAGATAATAAAACAGATAAAAGAAGACGAAAACGCTAATAATATTATTACAAGTAACGACATCAAATTTAAAAAGAATAAATTTAAATTTAAGCCTATCATTGAAATTGAAGGACCAAAAACAAAGGTCTTATCGATAGATATCCCAGACAAAATAAATGAACCTATCTTTTCTAGAATAGATGGAAATCACAGATTAAGCGTCATTGATTTATTAATAGAAAATGATGATCAGAATTCCCTATTACACACAATTGTACCGTATAGTATCATCATACAAAATAAAAATAATGAATCAGATAAATATGAGGCTGCTTATTTTTATTTAATAAACTCTAAAGCAAAACCTTTAACCATAAATGAAAATTTACGCGCAATTATAGAGACCGGGACTTTCACTAATAGTGAAAAAGAAGGACTTCTATCTATTGACAGATCCCAAATTGATTTGCTTGAAGGAATTATAAAACAGCTAAAAGAGCAGAGATTTGATTTTATTAAAGACCAATTCAAAAATGAAATATACAGTTTTGCATTAACTCTAACAACCAACTTGTTTACTCATCACAACAGTTCCATAGAGCAAATACTGAGCAAGATTACTGATGCTATCAAGTATGTAAATTGTATATATATCAAAAATGAGATTCAATTACCAAACCAGGATATTATTCTCGCTATGGTTATCCATAAATATAATGGGACAACCCCATTTACTAATTTTTTAGAGTGGGTTAATAGAAATGAAATGGGGAATATAGATAGTTTGACCTTTGATAATATTCTAAATGTATACAACAATTTGCACAAGCAACGATCATATAAAGTCTTTGTCGCAATGCCATATATTTCATTTAAACGAGTAAATGAATATAATAAATTATTTTCTGAAATTCTTTTTGAGGTTTCAAAAAAAATAGGGTTTAACTTAGAACTCATTCCTATAATGAGATTTAGAGGTGCATCCCAAAGAATAGACAAACGTTTAATTGAAAAAATCAAAGAATGTGATATATTCATTGGAGATCTTACAACCTGCAATAATAATGTGATTTTTGAGGTCGGATTAGCTGAAGGCAATGATAAAGAAATTTTGTTAATTAAAGCTGAGGAAGACACTTCAAAATTACCTTTTGATGAGGCCACAAAACTAGATAAAGGGAAAATCATCCCATTTGACATGGATAAATTACAATATATTCCATATTCTAACTCTGGATATTATAATGATATTAAAAGTATTATGCGAATTAATATTCCCGAGATTGTAAAAAAAATATCACATAAAAAAGCATGATTAATTCTATACCACAACATATAGATAAAGATAAAATCTTTATTGTAAATAGATCAGAGATTGAAGGAAGATTAGAACCTAATTATTACCGACCTTCAATATCTTTATTGGAAAAAAAGGTACGTTCTTTAGCTACTAAAAAGCTAAGGGACTATGCCTCGTCTATAGCTGGTGGTGCAACGCCCAAAAAAACTGAGGTTGAGAAATATTATTCTGATGCTGAAAATGGAGTGCCATTCCTTAGAGTTCAAAATCTTCAAACAACTGGAGAATTATTGTTGGCTGGTTGCCTGTATATTAATCATGAAACCCATAATGGTTTATTAAAACGCAGTCAGGTATCAGAAGGTGATTTACTTATAAAAATTACAGGTATCGGTAGAATGGCTGTAGCATCCGTTGCTCCTAAAAATTTTATTGGAAATACTAATCAGCATATGGTTGTTGTTAAAACAGGGAATGCTGATATAAGTAAATATTTGGCTCAATATCTTAATCTCGATATTATAGAGAAGATAGCCTCTCGTCATTCAACTGGCGGTACCCGCCCAGCATTAGATTATCCTTCATTAATGAATCTACCCATAATAGAAGGTATCGATTTTTCGTCTATTGTCAATGCAATAAAAGAAAAAAACACAAAAGATGCCACAGCTCAACAACTTTTGGATAACATCGACAACTATCTTTTAAGTGAACTGGGTATAACAATTCCACAAGTTGATACCACATTAGACAACCGTATATTCCTGAGTTCTTTTCATACAATAGAAGGGAACAGAATTGATCCTACATTTACATTATATCTTGGGAAGAATGCATTAAGTACAAAATATGAAAATACGTTGCTCCGGTCAATCGCTTACATAGTCAAGGGTAATGCTTTATCTAGTTCCGAAATTGAAAATGGTAGCATTCCTGTTATTGCAGGAGGACAAACAAGTCCATATAATCACAGTCATGCAAATTATGAAGGAAATGTCATTACGGTTAGCGCATCCGGAGCTTATGCTGGATATGTATGGTATCATGATTATCCGATTTATGCCACGGATTGTTGTGTGATTTTTTCCAAAGATGAGTCTTGCTATATCACAAAATATTTATTTGAGGTTTTAAAACTACAGCAAAAGTCTATTTACAGACTACAGACAGGAGCTGCCCAGCCACACGTTTATGCATCAGATTTGCAACTGCTTAACATCCCTATTATTCCCCAAAAGAAACAGCAAGAGATTGTCGATTATATTACAAATATCAGAAATAAAGCAAAAGCATTACAAGCAGAGGGTAAAGAAATCTTGGATAACGCAAAACGCAAAGTAGAGCATATGATAATTGGAATGTAAGCTAATATTATAATGAATATCAATAATTTAGATAAGGAGATCATCATTCGAAGGCTTGCGGCCATAAAGTATTTATACAGCATTGGTGTTCAACAATCTTTACAAGTTGAGTCAGTCGCAGGATTTTCTATCTTGGCATTCCATGACTGTGCTGAAATGTTTCTATTATTAGTGGCAGAGAATAGAGGGGATAATGCTGAAAAAATACCATTTATGGGATTTTGGGATAAATACCCGGACTTAACACTGAAAGAATCAATGAGGAATCTTAAAGATAGACGTATTAGTATTAAGCATAAAGGATTATTCCCATCTAAGTCAGATATTGAAATAAGCCGTATTACTATTGCAGATTTTCTTGGTCAAAACACCATAAAGCAATTTGGTATTAATTTTAAAGATGTATCAGTTTCTTGTCTTATATCCTATAACAAGGTAAGGGAATATATAGATAATGCCGAAAAGAATTATAACGATGGTAAATTTTATGAATGCTTGGTTGATTGTAAGATTGCATTTTTGGAACTACTATCAACTTACAAGTCTAGTAAATGCCAGTATCATATAAGTCATAGTATTTTAGATGTAGGTGATGAGATAGGACGAGATTATCAAAAACTTATAAGGGAAAATAGTAATTATGGAGAACGTTGGTTTCGACAAATGACTGAAACCACAAACAAGATTCGAGAAATTCTTAAAATTACAGCACTCGGTATTGATTATAAAAAATACTCATATTTTGACTTTATAACCCCAAAGACTATACTTTGTTGGGGAGAAGGGAAACCTGAGTATATATCTATACCGAAAGATTCATATGAAGAAAAATATAATATAAGTGACAGAGAATGTCATTTCTGCATTGATTTCGTTATTGATAGAGCATTGAAACTACAAGGTTTTGATTATGATATAAAGAATGTTATTAGATAGAATGTCATACCAAATATTAAGTAAATTACTATTAAATATACTGAAATGCGAAATAAAACTATTATTCCACAACGACCTAAATATTCACAATTGTTCTTAATAATATTGAGTATATACACTGCTATATTTATTGTTTATCAGATATTTGCAATATGTAGTCTTAATTCATCTCAGGATAAGATTAAAAACTATTATCTTGATCATATAGAAAAAGTAGATAGTTTATATTATAATTTAGGCATAAATAATAAAGCCATATTATCAACTTATATGCAAGATTCTATATATAATAAGGATATGGAATTGTTGTATATGGAATACGAAAAAGTATTAAAGGAAGACTCCTTGCGTTTATATAATGAAAGATCACTTGTTGAAATGCAGACAAAATCTATGATAGATTTACACTTGGATAAGGTTGAACATGAATATAGCAATTTAACTATATGGGCTGCTATTCTGACTATATTATTTCTTGTTTTTAGCTTTTATTCTATTTACAAAATGGACGAGTTGATACAACAAGGAAATGACGGCGTAAAAGATATTCGAAGACTCAAGAAAGACAGTGAAAGATTAATCGGAAATTTAGAAACAACAAGCAAATTGGAGATTAATAAGACCAGAAGTCAAATAGATAACTTTATTAAAGAACAACAGGATAGAATGATACAGACACTTAGTTATTTCGAGGGTGAAAGTACAAATAAACTTAGTGAAATCAATAAGTGTTTTGTTGATGCCTGCAACATTATGGAGCAAATAAAGCATGTGAAGGACACTATTGAAAATAACCAATCAAAAAAGTAGACTATGGATTCAACAGCAATAAAGTTTTTATATACAAATGCTTTTAATGATATTGAATCTGCTCGGAATTGTCAAATTTCCATTTCTCAAAAGGAGATGGAATTACAAATGATTAATATAAATAGTAGATATTCTTCGTATGATAATTCTTACTTGAATAATATGAAGAAACAATCTATTGAAATGGAGATTATGAATCTGATGAACAAACGAAATAATTATATAAATAGTTCGATTGGATATGCGTTAACAATTGCAGAAAATGAAGTGCAAGAGAATAACGGCATATCGGTCGCCTCAATAGTTATCGGAACTATATCATCATTCATTTTAACTGTCAAAGATAGTTTTAATATATCAATTGTCAATCATTCAACATTATCATTAATTTCGTCAAAACTTTTATTTTCAGGAATTAACATGCTCCAATTAAAAAACGCAATAGAAAGATTAAAATCAGTATGTAAAGTAATATAACTACGGACAAATATTACTCTGCTAGAAACCAATTGCTTATAATATAATAAGAGAATTGCGTCAGATCTTGAATCTATATCGGCATTGACAAAGATGGAGCAGCCGTAGGTGTGAGTGATATCGATGCTTGTATGCTAAGGTTGAAAGATCGCATCAAGCATAATATATCCCCTTCTGCAATGGGGCTGTTTGATATTGCCGAGGAACAAAAAGACGGATGTAGCATTATCAAGATTACGGTTGCAAGTGGTATTGAGAAACCATACTTCAAAACGAAATATGGAATGACACCACGAGGTGCATATATGCGTGTTGGAACATCGGCTGAACCGATGCCTCAAGACCAGATTGACCGTCTGTTTGCCATGCGTACACGAAACTCCATCGGACGAATAGTGTCAAACCGACAGGATTTGAGTTTTGAACATTTACGTATCTATTACGATGAACGAGGGAAAAGACTCAACGATAATTTCAAACGGACATTGGAATTGCTCACAGAAGATGGAAAATACAATTATGTAGCTTATCTTCTGGCTGATGAAAATGCTAATTCAATCAAAGTGGCAAAGTATTCAAGCCTTGATCGCTGTGACCTGGTAGAGAATAATGAGTATGGATATTGCTCTCTCATTAAAGCGACAAAAAGCGTGTTGGCAAAGCTGGATATTGAAAACAAGATTGCTGCTACTATTACACCTGTGGAACGTATCGAGACCCCATTGTGGAACAAGGTAGCTTTGCGCGAAGCTGTTATCAATGCGATTGTGCATAACGATTACTCTTTTGAGGTGCCGCCAAAATTTGAAATTTTTCCAGATAGACTTGAGATAACTTCAGCAGGGCGTCTGCCTGAATCTCTTTCCAGAGAGGAGTTTTTTAATGGTATATCGATTCCTCGCAACAAGGAGTTGATGAGAATTTATCGCGATCTGGAATTGGTAGAATCGTTAGGCTCTGGTATTCCCCGCATACTAAAAGCATACGGAGAAGATTGTTTTAAGTTTACAGATAATTTTATTCGGATTACTTTCCCAATAACAGTTCATGATACTGCTCATGATGTTGATAGCGTATCTAAATTTATTAGAACTCTAGTAGCTTGTATAGATGGAGAAGTTGATAGGGAAGCACTTCAGTCAGCATTAGGAATCAAGCACCGGACATATTTTCGAGGTACATATCTTAAGCCGAGTATGGATGAAGGTTATGTTGAGTTTACTATACCTGATGAGAAGCGAAGTAAGTTCCAGAAATATCGCCTCACAGCAAAAGGATTGGCATTGAAGGAGAGGTTAAAGAACAAAGAGTAAAATCTTCTATAATAAAGTTCTTTTACTGGAATAAGAACATTGGTCATCTGGTTCGATTCCCGGTGACACCACTCCAGAACAGAGAGTTACAGCAATGTGACTCTCTTTTTTTGTATGTATACAAGTCGAAGCATTGGTATAATTTATTTCCGGGAGGAAAGTAGAGGGTGCAGATATGTGGCTTGGAATAGGATAAATATAATCATAGCTCCCTGTATGGCGGAGTAATTTATTTTTCACTATATTTGCTCACTGCGTTCGCATTTATAGCTGGCGCTCGGCAAAGACAAATCAATTTGTCTTTGTTCTCGCTTAATCGCTATATTTGCTAACTGCATCCGTATCTAGTTGACAGAATGCGGATGCAGTTATATTGCTATAATAACCAACTGTTGTCAATTATGAGATATTTTTTCCTGTCGCTCCTTATGCTGTTCCCTATGCTTTTGTCTGCAGGGAACGTATCGGAAAAAAGAGCTGCTGAGATAGCGGATGCTTTCTGGAATGCATCTGTCCCTCATACGAGGGCTTCGTCTGCCGATCTGAAGATGGTCCTCCACAGCGAGATGTCCGGACTCCTTGCCGGCGGTTATGCCCCGGCTTCGGCATCTTTGTCTTCATATTCAGGGGCTCCTGCTTATTATGTATATGACAATGCCTCCGGTCCCGGATTCGTGATTGTCGCAGGAGATGATTCAGTAGAGCCTATATTGGGATATTCTTTCGAGAATGATTTTCCTCAGGGACCGTCCATGCCGGCAAATCTTCTGGGCTGGCTCGGGCATATCAGGGCTCAGATTCTGGCCAGTCGGGCGGCCGGGGTGACTGCGTCTGCAGATGTGGCACAGAAATGGGCTGAAACCCGTTCGGGAAATATAGTCGTACAGCTGGAGACAGCTGACTGGAACCAGGAAGAACCATATAATCTGCTTTGCCCTTATGTAAATAATTCACCGGTATATACAGGGTGTTCCGCTACTGCCCTGGCCATACTCATGAGGTATCACAGCTGGCCTGTCAGAGGCACAGGTACTCTTCCTTCGTACAGTACCACAACTTATGGCCAGACTATAAACTCCATAGCCCTCGGCCATACCTACGACTGGAGCAATATGCTCCTGGACTACAGCGGATATTCCAATTCGACTCAGAGGAATGCTGTCGCGACACTGATGAGGGACTGTGCAGTCATGCTTCAGTCTGATTTCTGCCCTGTGGGCAGTGCCGGAACAGGAGCATATACCAATACAATACCTCAGCTTCTATCGACATATATGGGTTATGACAAGTCGGCCCGCAATCTTTACAGGGATGATTTCGGTACCAGCCAGTGGCTGTCGATGATTAAGGCTGAGCTTGATGCTGAGCGTCCTGTGTACTATACAGGCTATGATTACGACGGCGGAAGCGGACACGCTTTCATCCTGGACGGATATACTTCAGATGACTATTTCGGACTCAACTGGGGTTGGGGAGGATATTTCAATGGATATTTCCTCCTTGATGCATTGGATCCTACCGGGACAGGAGCCGGCGGAGGAACCGGTTCGTTCAATGACGGACAGAGTGCCATAATCGGACTGCAGAGTAATTTCGGCGGTGATTACGTCGATGATATAGGCTTTACTCCGTATATGGACAATTACAATGAACTTTACAACGGTCTGGGGGTAGACAGGACTGTTGAACAGAACAAACCTTTCAATCTTAAATTCGGACTTCTTTACAACAGGGGATCATTTGACTTTGTCGGTACAATCTGTCTTGCTGTTGTGGATCACGATGGTAATATTATTGAAACACTATATGACGGAATGCGGCCAAGTGATAGTGAACCCCTTCGCCCCGGATACGGTTATGCTGCAGAGATCAGCGTGACTGTCAGTCAGGTGATCAGGGACGGATATCGTATCAGGGCCTTGTTCAAGAGCAACAGGACTCCCGAATGGACTGTTGTCACGGGCAATGATGAAGCAGGGTGTGTCTGGGATCTTCTCATTGCTGACGAGTATGTCGAGCCTGTGGAGCCGAAGCGTCCGATAGAGGAGGAGACCGCATTGACATACAGCAAATCTGACAAAATCCTCCATCTGACTGTTCCTGAAGATGTTTCGGTGTCGCTTTTCGGACCTTCAGGAGAAGACCTGAGCAGTTCATGTACTACCGAAGGTCAGGAAGTCAAGATAAATACTATGCTCCTTCCTGCGGGGAGATGCCGGCTCGTCCTTCAGAGAGATGATGAAACTAAGGAACTTACGTTTACCGTCACTGCGTCTGATTCCAGATCATCAGAAGCATTGTCTTTGCCTGCGTCAGGAATTCTGTCTGACGGACTTTCATCTGGCACCGGACAATTGATACTGGTCCCTTTCAAACCTGCTGAAGGAAGCCTTATCCAGTAGGAGGCAAGTCTGAAGTTTTTTATAATAAGATTTATTGACATGAAAATATCATTTTACAGAATAATTTCTGCTGCTGCCCATGCCGTGATCGGAGCTTCGCTTTTCCTGCTGGTTCCTTTCTCCCTGGCCGTTTCTTCGTGTGATCTGACCATTGAGCCGATAAAGATTGAAAATACAGGAAACGGAGGTGACGATGATACTGATGATGACCAGGAGCCGGTGGAGGTTCCTGTACAGAAAGTCCTGATAACATTTTCCGGAGACACTTTCACTGTACCTCTTGTCTATGGACCGGATTTTTCCGACGGAAAGATCTTCTGGGGAGATGATTCCGAAGAAGAGTCCTATGAAGAAGGCGCTTCCCATACGTACCCTTCGGCAGGTGAATATGTTGTGACGCTTGAGGTCCCTGATGCGGAGACAATTGAACTGAAGGATCTTGTCGGTGTATCCGATATTGACCTTTCCGGATTCTGATTATTTAATCCATAGTGTGATGAAACATACTTTCGGCGAATGGATGACTGCTGTCCGCCCATGGTCTTTCCCGGCTTCGGCAATGCCTGTTGTCGTGACGCTGGGCTGGCTTTTTTCAGAAAATGCGGATGTCTGCTGGACAAATGGTGTGTGGGCCCTGCTGAATATAATCATATTCCATGCAGCTGGCAATACCTGGAGCGATTATTTCGATTTCAGGAAGCATGTAGATGACAAGGATACCTTCGGTGTCAGGACACTGACATCGGGAATGTTTTCAAAGAAGGAAATATTCTGGCTGTCGGTTTCATTGCTTGCCGTGGCTGTCGCTGCCGGTATCGGACTGCTGCTCAGGACGGGACTGCCTCTGCTTTATATCGGGATAGGCGGTGCGCTTTGTTCAGTCCTGTATCCGTTCCTGAAGTACAGGGCACTGGGCGAGCTTGTGATATTTGCAGCATATGCCTTTCTCCCTGCATTGGGGACAGTATATGTCGCAACTCTTGAAATCGACTGGAGTTCACTTTATATTGCCGTTCCGGTCGGACTGATTACAGTGGCGATTCTGCATTGCAACAATCTGCGTGATATCGCTACTGATTCCCGGGCGAAGATAAGCACACTTGCCATGAAACTTGGCGGAAAGCTCTCGGTATGGCTGTATTGTTTCGAGATAATTTTTCCTTTCCTGTGGATAAGCGGCTGCGTCATCGCCGGAATATTTCCTGTATGGTGCCTTATCGTATGGCTGGCTGCAGTCCCTGCTGCAGGCAATGTGCGTATGGCTTTGGCATATTTCAAGGAAGGCGCCGCAGCCATCGCAAGGCTTGATGAAGCTACAGCCAAGCTGCAGCTCGTCTTCAGCCTGATATTCTCGGCAACGTTTTTCCTTGCCGGAATCATGGCCTGATCCTCAGCCGTTTCGTGAAAAACCAGTCAAGAAAATAGGATATCTTTTGCAGACGATGAAGAAAGTAATTTCTGCTGTTGCTGTGGCTGCAGTCCTGTGGACACTCATGTTTTCACCGCTGACAGCTCCAAGGCTTGATTTCTGGTGGATGATGACCGGCTCGGCATGTGTCCTGACCCTGCTCTCCACCTTGTTCCGTCCGCACTGGTGGCGCGGGCTCAGATGGACACCGTCTAATATACTTCTGGGTATTGCCCTTGCTGTACTCCTCTGGGGAATATTCTGGACAGGAGACAAGGTGTCCTCATGGCTTTTCAATTTCGCAAGGCCTCAGGTGGATGCCATATACGGGATAAAAGAAGGCGCATCGGCATGGCTGCTTTCTTTCCTTCTTCTGTTCCTTATAGGTCCTGCGGAAGAAATTTTCTGGAGAGGCTATGTCCAGCATACATTTTCGATGAAATGGGGAGGCAATGCCGGATTCGTTGTTACTTCCATCATCTATGCCCTGGTACATGCTCCGTCTTGCAATTTCATGCTTGTGATGGCCGCTTTTGTCGCCGGAGTCGTCTGGGGAGCGGTCTACCGGTTCTTTCCGGAACGCTTTCCTGCTGTGATCATCTCACATGCGATATGGGATGCCGCGGTATTCATCTGGTTCCCTATCTGATACATGGTATATTTTTTGATTGAACGGATTATATTATTATATTTGCAAGATTTCGGTAATGTCCCGGAATATGTAGATAAACAGATATAAAACGAAAAATCAAAAGATATGGCGCTAGCGGAAATTTTCAGAAAGATATTCGGCTCGAAGGCCGAGCGAGATCTGAAACAGCTCCAGCCGATCCTCAGCAAGATCCTGGACGCATACGTTGACATTGACAAGCTTTCTGATGACGATCTGAGGGCAAAGTCAGCCGAACTCAGGCAGATCATCAGGGACAGGATCGCTCCGGATGAAGCAAGGATAGCAGAGATAAAGACAGAACTCGAGAAAGATATTCCGCTTGACGAGAAGGAGTCCCTCGCTACAGAGTCAGACAAACTCGTCAAGAAGGTGGATGATGAGATAGAAGAAGTCCTCAATGAGATATTGCCTGTCGCATTTGCCGTGATGAAGTCCACAGCAAGGCGATTCAAGGAAAATGAGACCATCAGGGTAAAGGCTACTGACTTTGACCGGGCACTCAGCACAACCAAGGATTTCGTCGAGATAGACGGAGACTATGCCATCTGGCACAACCATTGGCTTGCCGGAGGAAATGAAGTGACCTGGGACATGGTGCATTATGATGTACAGCTCATCGGCGGTATAGTGCTCCATCAGGGCAAGATAGCCGAGATGGCAACAGGTGAGGGAAAAACCCTCGTGGCTACGCTGCCGGTTTTTCTGAATGCACTTGCAGGCAAGGGAGTTCATGTCGTCACAGTCAACGACTACTTGTCAAAGCGAGATTCAGAGTGGATGGGACCTCTGTATATGTTCCACGGCCTTTCAGTAGACTGCATTGACAAGCATCAGCCGAACAGCGAGGCCCGCAAGAAGGCCTATGCCTGTGATGTCACCTTCGGTACCAACAATGAGTTCGGTTTCGATTACCTGAGGGACAACATGGCCGTCTCTGTCAACGATCTTGTCCAGAGGAAACATCATTATGCAATCGTCGATGAGGTCGATTCGGTCCTTATCGATGATGCCCGTACGCCTCTTATCATCTCAGGTCCTGTGCCTAAGGGCGATGACCAGCAGTTCATGGAGTTCAAGCCGTATGTGGAAAGACTCTACAACAGCCAGAAGACTCTTGTGACATCTACTCTAAACGAGGCCAAGAAGCTCATAGCAGCTGGTGATGAGGCAGAAGGCGGAAAGCTCCTCCTTCGTGCCTACAAGGGACTTCCGAAATACAAGCCTATCATCAAGTATCTGAGTGAGCCAGGCATCAAGCAGCTCCTTCAGAAGACCGAGAACTACTATATCCAGGACAATGAGAGGGAAATGCCTGTCGTGACAGACCCTCTGTATTTCGTCATCAACGAGAAGCAGCACTCTGTAGAGCTTACCGACAACGGTCATGATCTCCTGAGCAGCCAGCTCTCGGATCCTAAGTTCTTCATCCTCCCGGATGTAGGAAGTGCGATTGCTGATGTCGAGAAGAGTGACCTCAGCGATGCCGACAAGCAGGCCAAGAAAGACGAGATCATGGCAGACTTCGCCTTGAAGTCAGAAAGGGTCCATACGGTCAACCAGCTTCTCAAGGCTTATGCGATGTTTGAAAAGGACATCGACTATGTCATCATGGACAACAAGGTCAAGATCGTCGATGAGCAGACAGGCCGTATCATGGAAGGCAGACGCTGGAGTGACGGTCTTCACCAGGCTGTTGAGGCGAAGGAGAATGTGAAGGTGGAGGCGGCGACACAGACTTTCGCTACCATTACTCTGCAGAACTACTTCCGTATGTACCACAAGCTTGCCGGTATGACCGGTACAGCCGAGACTGAGGCAGGTGAGTTCTGGTCCATCTACAAGCTTGATGTCGTTGTCATACCGACCAATAAGCCGATAGCCCGTATAGACAACAATGACCTTGTCTACAAGACAAAGAAAGCAAAATATGATGCTGTGATAAACAAGATCGTCGAGCTCACTTCACAGGGCCGCCCTGTGCTTGTGGGTACGACAGATGTCGAGACTTCAGAGCTGCTGAGCAGGATGCTCAAGCTCAGGGGCATTCCTCATCAGGTCCTCAATGCCAAGCAGCATGCGAGGGAAGCCGAGGTTGTGGCACATGCAGGACAGAAAAGTACTGTGACAATCGCCACCAACATGGCCGGTCGTGGTACCGATATCAAGCTTTCTGATGAAGTCCGCAAGGCCGGAGGTCTCGCGATCATCGGTACGGAGCGCCATGACAGCCGCCGTGTAGACAGGCAGCTGAGAGGACGTGCCGGACGTCAGGGGGACCCGGGATCCTCTACTTTCTACGTGTCGCTTGAGGACAAGCTGATGCGTCTTTTCGGCTCAGAGAGGATAGCAGCGGTGGTCGACAAGATGGGGCTCAAGGATGATGAGCCTCTTGAGAGCAAGATGCTGTCAAGCTCCGTCGAGAAAGCCCAGAAGAAGGTTGAGGAGAACAACTTCGGCATCCGAAAGAGACTCCTTGAATACGACGATGTGATGAATTCCCAGAGGGAAGTCATATATACAAGGCGCCGTAACGCACTTTCAGGAGAGAGGGTAGAGATCGATGTGATGAACATGATGCAGGATATGGCTGACATCATAGTGGAGAACTGTGAAGGCTACGATTACGCTTCTTTCTCAGAGTATGTGATGAAGGCTCTCTCCATAGATCCTGGCTTTGATGAAGAATTCTACAACAAGGCCAAGAAGGAGGAGATTTCAGACAAGCTTTTCCACAACATGCTTGAGGTCTACAAACGGAGGATGGACAATATGGTCCAGAAGGCATATCCTGTGATCAAGGATGTCTTTGAGAAACAGGGTGCGATCTACCAGAACATTGCAATTCCTATCTCAGACGGACGCAAGATGATGACTCTTTCAGTCAATCTGAAGAAGGCCTATGAGACAGAAGGAAAGGAGATCGCCAGGGCTCTCACCAAGTCAATAACTCTCTATCAGATCGATGAGCATTGGAAAGAGCATCTGCGTGACATGGATGACCTCAAACAGTCTGTACAGAATGCGACATATGAGCAGAAAGATCCTCTCCTCATCTATAAGTTCGAGAGTTTCAATCTTTTCAAGAATATGCTTGAAGCTCTCAGCAAGGATATACTTTCATTCCTGTTCAGGGCGCATATTCCGCTCCGCGAAGCTGCTCCGGCTCAGGCTCCTGCACCTCAGCGCAAGCCTGACATGAGCCAGATGCATACCAGCAGGACTGATCTTGTCACTAATTCAGGTGAGCCGAAGAGCAAGGCTCCTGTGCACGTAGAGAAGACAGTCGGACGTAATGATCCGTGTCCTTGCGGTTCAGGAAAGAAATACAAGAACTGCCACGGACGTAACCTATAACCGTTGTGTTGAAGTTATAGTTTCATTGATTGTTAAATAGAAAGAGATATGGGAAAAGTTGAACCACAGGTAAACATCAATTCTGTGAGCAGGATCTCATCAGGTACTTTCATCAAGGGAGAAATGAGTTCTGCATCGGATATACGTGTAGACGGTGAGTTTGAAGGCAAGATCTATACGGACGGCAAGGTCGTGGTAGGTGAGACAGCCAGAGTAGATGGAGATGTCGTATGCACGAATGTTGACATCTGGGGGAAAGTCGGCGGCAACCTTATAGTAAAGGATACCGTTTCCCTCAAGGCCGGATGTTCAGTCAACGGGAACCTCAAGGTCAGGAAGCTGATAGTAGAGCTTGACTCAATCTTCAACGGTACATGCAAGATGATAACAGTTGAAGAGTATGAATCAATGGCCAAGGATTACCGTCATGTACCGGCAGCCCAGACTAAGGCTCCGGACAAGGGCCAGTCTTCACCTAAGGATAAGCATTAGTCTATAACAAGTATTCCTTAAAGGGTTTATTCCCTTTAAGCCTTTTGATTTTTTCTGCGGCAGGAGCCTGATGTGTATTGAGACATTATGACTCCTGCCGCAGATATTGCTATACCCAGGAACTGTCTTCCGGAAAGCTCTTCATGGCCCAGGATCCAGGCCGCGATGGCTGCGACAACAGGTATAAGTGCTGAAAATATGCTTGACTTGGCCACTCCCAGGGATTTTATCGTACTCACCCATAGGGAGAATGCAATGCTTGAGCAGAATACCCCTAGACATATTATCGGGTACCATACATCCATGTCCATGTATTTCTCCCATGAGAAGCCATCCAGACCTTTGAATATGAATAGTGGAAGCAGATAGACAGAGCCTATGAGGAACTGATACATCACTATGACCTGGCTGCTGTAGTTACCTGAAAGGCTCTTTGTCAACGAGGCATGTCCTACTTCACTTATCACTGCCGTCAGCAGCAGGAGTATCCCGAAGATGAAATGTTTCCCTAGACCTTCTTCTTTCGCCATTACCACCAGAGCAATCCCTGCCAATGACAGTACAATCCCGGCTATATTCACTGCATTGATCTTTTCCTTGAAGAAGAGGATGCCTGCACCTATTGAAAACAGCGGTATGGTCGCTATTATCATTGCACTCAGGGTAGGGGACCCGGTCTCCTTTATACCGAGGGACTCGCAGGTGAAATAGATGAATGGCTCGCAGAAGGCAAGAAGCAGGAATTTAGGAAGGTCAGCTTTCCGTATCGGAGTAATCTGTCCGATTGCAGCATTAAGCAGGAAGAGAACAACTCCGGCAAGGAGTATCCTGACAAAGACAAAGTAGCTTATCGGGATGCCGAGTGCTATCAGTTTATTCGTCCAGATGTATGAAATTCCCCAGAGTATAATGGCAAAAGTTGATACAACGTAAGTGAGCAGTTTTGACCCTGGCAATATCCTTTTACCGGTCTTGGTGCATTCCATGTTTCCCATTCCTGAATTATTCCTGTGTTTTATTTTCTGTAGCTTGCCTTTTTATGTATTATCCGTGAGATTGACTATGTCGGGAAGACTGCCTGCCTTATAAGCTATTGCATAGAGAATACCAGCTTTCTGCCCTGATGTCCGGAAACAAGTCTGCCATGACGTACTGCAGGGATTCCGTTTATGAACACTGTCTCTGCTGCGCCTTTGAGCATGACTCCCTGATATGGTGTCCACCCGCATCTGTATCCTTCCTGAGACTCTTCTATGGCCCTTTCGTATGATGGGTCCGCTATTACAATGTCCGCATAGCATCCGGTACGGATGTAGCCTCTGTCCTTTATCCCGAGAATACGTGCTGCGTTTTCTGCAAATACAGAGGCTATCCTGCTGAGAGGAATGCCTCCTTCATCAGCCAGTGTCAGGAGTACAGGCAGAGTCTGCCTTATCGATGGCAGTCCGGACGGTGCCGTAAGATATTTCCTGTCCTTTTCCTCCAGCAGATGCGGCGCATGGTCAGATCCTATGGTGTCTATCGTACCGTCCAGAAGTGCTTCCCTGAGTGCGGCCCTGTCTTCAGGATCCTTGACGGACGGATTGCATTTCAGATGGCTCCCCATCTTATCATATCCTGTGGAGTCAAACCAGAGATAGTTGGCTGAAGTCTCTGCTGTGATATTGGGGTTCAGCCTTTTGGCTGCTCGTATCATTTCAATCTCCTCCTTTGTTGAGACATGCAGTACATGAAGCCTTGTGCCCTCCTCCATGGCAAGCTCAAGGGCTCTTGCCGTAGACCTTATGCAGGCCTTTCTGCTTCTGATTTCCTTGTGTTCCGAAAAAGGAATGTCTTCTCCGAACTTTTCCTGCGCCTGCGCAAGGTTATGACGGATTATTGTCTCGTCCTCGCTGTGGATGAGTATCGGTTTTTCCTTTATGCTGAAGAAGCGGGTAAGGGCATTGCTGTCATCGACCAGCATATTTCCTGTAGAGGAGCCCATGAATACCTTGATCCCACCGAAATCTGCTGCAGACATCCCGGAGTCACCTTCATGTATGAGTCTTTCTATCTGGCTGAAATTGCCGTTTGTCGCTCCTATATGGAAACCGTAGTTTGCATGGCACCTGCCTTCCGCCATACTCAGCTTCTGTGCGAGCCTTTCTGCCGATGTGGTAGGAGGATTGGTGTTCGGCATGTCTATGAAGGATGTCACACCTCCGAGCAGGGCTGCAAGGGACTCGCTTTCCATGTCGGCCTTGTGTGTCATGCCCGGTTCCCTGAAATGAACATGGGCGTCTATCCCGCCAGGCAATGCTATCCTGCCCGTGCAGTCAATGACTTCACATTCAGGAAATTCTGCCTTTACAGCTTCAGCCAGTCTTTCGAACGGTATCTGCCGGGCTTCAGACCCATTTGTCATAGCAGCATCAGCTGCGGATCCATTTTCTCCGGAATGATCCTTGACAGCATGATCCTTCCTGGCATGATTCTTCCCGGTAAGATTTTTCATTGAATGAATCTCCGCAGAAAGATTCTCCGGGAGGACTGTCATCCCGTCCTTGGAGCCGAATATGTGCGAGATCCTGTCTCCGGATATCGCTATGCTGCCTCTCTTTTCTCCTACAGAGGAGGCTATTGTCACATTATGCAGAAGGTAGTTCATAGACTAACGGTTTGCTCTCGGCCTGATCTTGCGGAACTTCATCCTGAGTACTCCCCAGAATGCCTCACCGAATATGCTGCTGCTCATCTTGGATGTTCCTTCTTTCCTGTCCACGAAGATGATCGGCACTTCCTTTATCTTGAATCCGAGCTTGAACGTAGTATATTTCATCTCTATCTGGAAGCCGTAGCCTTTCATCCTGATGTTGTCAAGGTCAATGGTCTCGAGGACTTTCCTTCTATAGCACTTGAAGCCGGCTGTAGTGTCATATACCTTCATGCCGAGCACCTTGCGGACATAGACTGATGCATAGTAAGACATGATTACCCTGCCGATCGGCCAGTTTATGACACTTATGCCGTCGCAGTAGCGTGACCCTATGGCAAGGTCGGCGCCATCCTTGCTGCATGCTTCATACAGCCTCGGCAGGTCGGCCGGATTGTGGGAAAAGTCAGCATCCATCTCGAATATATAGTCATATCCTTTTTCCACAGACCATTTGAATCCTGTGATATATGCTGTCCCGAGTCCCTGCTTACCTGACCTCTCTATCATGAACAGCCTGTCCGGAAATTCCTGCTGGAGACTTTTCACGATATTTCCTGTTCCGTCCGGAGATCCGTCTTCAATCACAAGGATATTGTATTCCCCTTCCAGAGCAAAGACTGCCCGGATTATCTTCTCGATGTTCTCCTTTTCATTGTAGGTCGGGATAATGACGATTTTCCTGTCCATGTCCATTTTGATTTATATATGCCGGGGCTTTCCTCAGATTGCCCCGGCCTTTTCTTATTTGTCCTGTATGCCGTCGATTTCCTTGAGCATCTCTTCGACAGCTGCTTCAAGCTGCTTGTCCTCTCCGTTCAGTACGGATGCAGGGTCATTGTAGACAAGGATGTCCGGCTCCACCTGGAGATTCTCAAGGTATCTGCCTTCCTTTATGCCGATGGCTCCGACCTGCGGTATTCCGAAGATGAGAGTCGGGTCGATCTGCTGCTCCCACCATACTGCAGTCATTGTGCCAGGTACAGGAGCTCCGATAAGCTTGCCTATGCCGAGTGTCTTGTAGACATAAGGGAAACCTGATGCATCGGAATAGTTGTCTTCACCTATCAGCACGCATGAAGGCTTGGTCCATTTGCTGTAAGGCTCTGTGCCGATGTACTGGCCACGCGGCTCGAATCTGATGTAGGCCTTGCCGTCAAGCAGAGTGGCGAGGTCATCGTGCAGCCATCCGCCTCCGTTGTGGCGGGTATCTACGATGACTGCTTCGCAGGTCCTGTATTTGCCGAGGAGCTTTGAGTAGACTTCCCTGAAGCTTTCGGAGTCCATGCCTTCGACATGGACGTATGCAATCCTGCCTCCTGAAAGCTTGTTGACCATATCCTCTCTCTGTCTTACCCATCTCTTGTAGAGAAGCTGGTAGTCAGAGTAGCCGGCTTCCATATAGATGTCCTGCGCCTTCTTGCCGTCTTTCTTGACTGTGACAAGCACCTTGTCACCGGCTTTCATCGTCAGGAGAGGGAACCAGTTTTCTCCGGCCTTGATTTCTTTTCCGTCGATTGCAGTTATTACGTCTCCGGCCTTGATCTCCGGATCAGCTATGTAGGCAGGACCTCCCTTGAGGACTTCCTTGATCTTCAGACCGTCACCTGTATATGCCCAGTCGTAGAGAAGGCCGAGGGTACCGTATGATACGCCGGAATAATAGTAATATCTGGCTCCTGTATGTGATCCGTTCAGTTCACCGAGCATCTCTGACAGCATCTCCTGGAAATCAAAGTTGTTGTTGATGTAAGGCAGGAACCGTGCGTAGGCTTCCTTGTAGCCTTCCCAGTCGATCCCGTGGATGTCTGGATCATAGAATTTGTCCAGAACCTGTTTCCAAACATGGTTGAAGATGTATTCGCGCTCAAGCCTCGGCCTGTAGTCGAATTCTCCTGCAAAGGAAATGGATTCCTTTGCGCCGCTGGCCATGTCTATGCGAGATACGCCGCTTCCGCTGAGTACATATAGGTATTTGTCTTCAGCATCAGGATAAAGGCTTCCGTACACGTTCTTTGCAATCACGTCGATGCTTCTTTCCTTGATGTCAAGTACACAGAGATCCATGCTCTGCTCCAGTCTTGCTATATAGTAGAGCTTGCTTCCGTCCTGTGTGAGATAGTGGTCTCCGAGGCGTCCGGAGAATCTTGTCAGCCTTATGGTCCTGTCCTCCCTGTTCTCAAGGTCTGGAGTGAGCTCCGGAGTCTTCTTTTCTGCCTTTAGGGAATCCTTTGCCTCTTCCTTTTCTTCTTTCTCGGTCGCGAGAAGCTTTGAGATCTCGTCTTCTTCTTCATCGCGGGTGAATTCATGGAAAGCCTTTCCGTCGAAGAACATGGCGTAGACGTCATATTCCGATCCCCAGCTTCCGTGGCTTCTGTATCCGGCTCTGTCGCTCATCCATGTCATGGCCTTTCCTTTCATTGCCCATCTGAAGCCTGTGTCGGTGTAGCCGCTCTGTGTAAGATCGGTTACGGTACCGTCCTTGATGTTGATCAGTGCTATGTCCTCGTTGTTCCAGCCTCCGTTGCCCTGCCAGTTGCAAAGCAGCCAGCGGCTGTCAGGACTCCATGCGAAGCTCTGGTCTCCGTCAGTGTATGAGTAGTTGACATTCTTGAGAAGAGATTTTTCCTTGCCGCTCTTGAGGTCCTTTATGACGATCTCAGTCCTGTCCCTGAGGAATGCTATCCATTTCCCGTCAGGAGAAACCAGTGGCTGGAAGCAGGTCTGTCCTTCATCTGTAACAGGCTCTTCTTCCATCTTCACTGAATATGTGAAATACTTTTCGTCCTTTCCGGTGAGCTTTGTAGAATATATGCCCCAGTGTCCGTCACGTTCTGAAGAGTAGTACAGGGTCTTGCCGTCCGGCGAGAAGCACAGGTCTCTCTCCTGTTCAGGAGTGTCCGTGATTCTTCTTGTGGTGCCGTAGTCAATCGATGCTACATATACGTCGCCTCTTGCGATGACTGCGACTTCCTTCCCGTTCGGGGAGACAGCCAGGTCAGTAGCTCCGCTTGTCAGGGTGCGGTAGATGTTTTCTCTCTCGTTACGGTCAGAAATGATGGTTACATTGACCTTGGCCGGCTCTTCCCCTGGCTTTACTGTATAGAGCTCACCGTCATAGGAGAATGACATCAGCCCCTCCTTGGAAACGGACAGATATCTTACAGGATGCTTCTTGAAGAATGTGATCTGTTCTGATTTCTCTGGATCAGATATTGAACTTCTGTAGATGTTGGATGTGCTGTCCTTTTCGCTCAGATAGTAGAATGTGTCTCCGTCTGCAGAAAATACAGGATTCCTGTCTTCTCCTTTGAATGAAGTAAGCTTAGTGAATGTCCCGTCTCCGCTGATTGAAGGACAGTCTCCGTCAGTCTGCGGCGCTGCCGGAGTGTAGAGCCAGATGTCTCTGGTCACTGAGGAAGTATGGTGCTTTCTGAACGGATCTTCATATCCTTTCTTGTCCTCATAGATTATTTCTCCTTCACCGTTGACGCTGAGTGCCGATACAGGAAGGGATGTCACCCTCTGTGGCCTTTCTCCCAGAGCCTTCACTTTATAGAGCTGTGCCTCGCCCGGGAAATTCCCGTATACTGCATCAGGCTGTATGTTGGCTGAGAATACGACATTGCCGTCAGGCATTGCTGCCAGCGGAGTCTCGTTGCCGGGGTAATCGGTTATCTTTTCCGGAGCACCTCCTTCCGGTGTGGTCCTGAAAATATCCTTTGTCTTGTCTCTGTAGGAGCTGAAGATAATGTATTTGCCGTCAGGCGTCCAGATCGGGTCTGAATCGTAGGCCGGGTTTGATGTGATCTGCCTGGCCTTGCCGCCAGCTGCATCAACGATGAAAATGTCCCCCTGGTAGCAGAAAGCGATCTGCTTCCCGTCTGGAGAAATGCTGTTCTTCCGCAGCCAGAGAGGGGAGTCCTCTGCTGCGAATATGCTTCCTGACAGAAGCATGGCTCCAATGATAAGAAGTGTCTTTCTCATTTTATGCTGTTTTGAATATCTCTACAAATTTATCAAACTGTTTCAAATTCTCTATATCACAGGCGGTTTTTCAGGTGCATTATCTTACATAAAAAGGACCATGACTGCGGCCAGGACCGGAAGATAGTCCTTGAGGGACTGTCTCATCATGCTGAGGACTGACTGTATCTCGCGTTTGACTTTGCGCGGTGATATATTGTACTTCTTGGCTATCTCCTCATAGGTCAGATCCTCAAACCTGCTGGAACAGAATATGTTCCGCGTCATTTCCGGAGTCTTGTCAAGAAGTCTCCTGAAAATTTCGGAGATGTCGGACCTGAAGATCATCCCTAGATCCTCGTTTTCCATGATCCTGATCTGGGCCATGGTGAAGTTGTACTGATCTTCATCCAGCCTGGCTTTTGTGGCTTTATCCCTCAGCCAGTTGATGCAACGGTTCTTTACAGACTGCAGTATATAGGCTTCTGGAGATACCGTAAGGGATATCTTTTCCCTGTTGTCCCAGAAATTGGCAAAGCAGCCGGAGACTATATCTTCGGCTGCTATTTCATCTCTGATATAAGATCGTGCTATAGCTATGTATTTCTCCCTGTTTTCAAGAAATATTTTCCCGAATTCCTGGGGCGAAATCTCCTTAATATCCATTTCCGGCCAATCCCACAGATTTTATGCCATTATCGGATTTATGAAAAGACCGCGGTCAATACCACAGAGCCTTTTCACTTCCCATTTCAATTGTCAGATTTCCTCCGGCCTTGATATCCTTGTAGTCTATATATGGCTTTCTGTATTCCTGCCCGTTCAGAGTGATCTTCTGGATGTATCTGTTTTCCGGGCTGTTGTTCAGGGCAGTGATCGTGAATATGCCTCCTTCAGTCCTGACTTCGGCTTTGTCGAAGAGAGGGGAACCGAACCAGTATCTTCCTCCTGCAGGCTCTGCCTGATAGAATCCGAGGGAAGACAGTATATACCAAGAAGACATCTGTCCCACATCCTCATTGCCTGAAAGTCCGTCAGGAGCATCGTGGTACATTGTGCCGAGTACCTGCCTTACCTTGTCGGCGGCCTTCCATGGCTCTCCGGCCATTGTATAGAAGTAAATTATATGGTGGCTCGGTTCGTTTCCGTGGGCATACTGTCCTATGAGGCCTGAAATGTCTGGTGATGTATTGCCGCCTTCAATTTCAGATGATACAGTAAAGAGCTGGTCAAGCTTTGCAAGGAAGGCTTCCTTTGAACCGAAGCAGCCTACAAGACCTTCATAGTCATGAGGCGCCAGCCAAGTGTACTGCCATGCGTTGCCTTCGCAGTAGTCGTCCTCCCTGTGGGTAGAGGCGAACGGATTGAACGGAGTACGGAAATTTCCTTTGCTGTCCTTGCCTCTGATGAACTGGGTCTCAGGGTCGAAGAAGTTCCTGTATGAGTGGCTCCTTTCATTGAACTTTGCGTATGTCTCTTCGTCACCGAGAGCCTTTGCTGCCTGAGCAAGAGCCCAGTCTGCTATCGCATATTCCATGTCATATGCCACGGATTCATTGAAAAGATTGCAAGGAATGTAGCCGTATTCCATCCTCAGGTCCTGTCCTCTGTCCGGACGGAGGGCCGACTGCACCATTGCTTCAAGAGCCAGCTGCTTGTCAAATCCGTCATAACCTTTTAGTATTGCATCAGCTACAGGAGGAATGCCAGGGTTGCCGACCATGCAGTCTGTCTCGCAGCCCATCAGATGCCATACAGGGAGCTTGCCCTGCTGCTGATAGATGTGGAGCATAGTGTTCACCATATCGTTCATCTTTTCCGGGTGGATTATTGTCATCAGCGGCATTGCAGCCCTGTATGTATCCCAGAGAGAGAAAGTGGTGTAGTTGGTGAAACCTTCGTTGCCGTGCATCTTGCCGTCAGCGCCTCTGTAGCTGCCGTCGCTGTCACAGAAGACTGATGGTGCTATCATGGTATGGTAGAGGGCAGTGTAGAAGATTTCCTTCGCCTGCTCGTCAGCGGTCTCTATCCTTATCTTTGAAAGTTCTCTGTTCCATGCCTTGTCTGCTGCCTTGGCAGTAGCCTCAAAGTCCCAGCCAGGGAGCTCTGCTGCCATGTTTGCCTTGGCTCCTTCTACACTTACAGGAGAGAGTGCGACCTTGAGAAGGATCTGCTCTCCGTCCGCGGTCTTGAATGATGCACGTCCGTACATCTTGTTTTCTCCGCAAATCTCGAAGGAGTCGAAAGGCTTCGAGAATTCAGCGGTGAAGTATATCTTCTGGTCGTTTGCCCAGCCTGTCGAATATCTCCAGCCTGATACAGATTTGTCTCCGACAACTTCGATATGTACTTCCGTAGCCTTGTCCCAGCATCCGCCGTTCTCAAGGTCGAATACTATTGCAGCCTCATCAGAAGCAGGGAAAGTGTACCTGTGCAGGCCCACGCGGGTTGTGGCGGTGAGCTCTGCGGTGATGCCGTATCTTTCGAGCGGAACTGAATAATATCCCGGGCGGCTGATTTCCTTTGTCCTGTCAGCGTATGACCAGAGCCCTGACCCCGGAGCGTCTTCTGTGCCTCTAGCGTATGTGACTTCTCCGGTCACAGGCATTACTGTCACATCAAAAAGGTCACCGATGCCGGTACCGCTGAGATGGGTGTGAGAGAATCCGATTACAGTGGAGTCGCTCTCATGATATCCGGAGCACCAGTCCCAGCTCTGAGGGATGCTTGTCGGGCCGAGCTGGACAAGTCCGAACGGGACATTGGCTCCTACGAACACGTGGCCGTGTCCTCCAGTACCTATCTTTGTGTTGACATAGCTTGTAAAGCTTCCGTTGTCAGCAGTGTTCTGCGAGCAGCCGGCCGCACCAAATGCGATGAGTGCTGCTGCCGGAATTGCCATGAATGATAATCTCATTGCTCAGTATTTTTTGTTTTGTGCTATAATCTTCTGTCCTATTTTTAAAGTGACGGGTCTTCCTTCAGCATGAAGTCTATCTCTCCGCTTCCGGTAAGGTCACTGTGGCTTATCCTGTAGCCTTTGAATTTCTTTCCGCCTACATTGATTCCGCCTATGAATTTCATGTCTTCACCAGGTGTCCTTGTGATGACAAGCTTGTCTTTGCCTGTATATTGAGGGTCAAGAGTGATCTCGATCTTTTCAAATCTCGGTGTAGTGAGCGTATAGTGAGGCTCTCCCGGGCAGTCCGGATAGAATCCCATCATCGAGAATACTGCCCATGCCGACATTGTACCCGTGTCATCGTTCCCCGGGATGCCGTCAGGCTCAGGCTTGTAATATGTGTCAAGGATCCTGTTTACCTGTGCCTGTGTCCTCCATTCCTGTCCCTTGAAGTAGCTGAACAGATACGGATAAGCAATGTCAGGTTCGTTGGCAGGATCATAGAGTCCTTCATCGAATACCATCTGCAGCTTGTCGACGAATTTCTTCTGCCCGCCCATCAGCTTGGCAAGTCCCTTTATGTCGTGAGGCACATAGAATGTGTAGTTCCATGCACTTCCTTCATGGAAGCCAGGAGCTGTCTCGAAGTTTTCTCCCTGGCGGGGATTGAACGGCGAATAGAAGCTTCCGTCGTCCATCAGAGGTCTCAGAGTCCCGTATTCAGGACAGTAGTAGTGCCTGTACCCGAGGGAGCGGGCCTTGTACTTTGCTGCGTCTTCACTATGACCGAGCGAATCGGCCAGAAGTGAGAGAGCATGGTCGGCGATATAGTATTCAAGGGCATGCGATACAGCATTGTCTCCTGAAAGGTCGGCTGAATAGATACCGAGCGGAATATATCCTCTTTCAATGTAAGGGTCCACATCCGGACGCATCTTGTTCTGTGCGCCAGGCGTGTCTGCAGATTTGACAAATGCTTCGTATGCTTTCTCTATGTCAAAGTCCTTCAACCCCTTGAACCATGTGTCGGCGATGACCGGGATTGCCGGGTCTCCTTCCATCGTGAAGGTCTCACGTCCGTAGAGCTCCCATTTAGGCATCCAGCCCCATTCTTCATATATGCCTATCATCGAGCGGACCATGTCGGTCTGCCTGTCCGGCCAGACGAGAGTCATGAGCTGGTGCAGATTGCGATATGTGTCCCAGAGTGAGAATACAGTGTATCTTGTATGGCCCTCAGGAACTTTCCCTATACCGTCGTTTTCCATCAGCGGATATTCCCCGTTGACGTCGTTGAGGATATTAGGGTGGATAAGTGCGTGATATAGTGCGGTATAGAATATTGTCATATCCCTTTCGCTGCCACCGCTTACCTTTATCCTGGAGAGGTCGGATTCCCATTTTTCTTCAGCCTGGGCCCTTACTTTGTCGAAATCAAAGCCAGTCTGCTCGGCATCGAGGTTTTCCCTGGCATTTTCGGTGCTGACAAAGGATACTCCCATCTGGATCTGGATCTGTTCTCCCTCTTCAGTGTCGAATGAGAACCAGTATCCGATGTCATCGCCTGCCATGTCCCGTCCATATTTTGTGTAGATCTTGTATTTGCCGTTGTCCGGTGTCCATTCTGCCTCGACTCCAGTCATCGGCCTCTGTTTCTTCCAGTAGCCGCTTTCAGATGGAGTCTTGCTGACTCTCATTACAAAATAGATAGGGAAGACAGCCTGCGGGTTGTAGCAGAATGTACCGAGCAGCCTCATGCCTTCTATTTCGGTGTCGCTTACTTTCCTGACCCAGGCCCCTGTCTCGTTTGTGAGCCCTTCTCCAAGGTTCAGGAGGATATTGGCCTGTCCTTCAGGGAAAGTATAGCGCTCCGCAGAAGTCCTTGTCGTGGCCGTGACCTCAGTCCTTATGCCGTATGCTGTCAGCAGATTCGAATAGTACCCTGGCGAAGCGGTCTCCTCAGCATATTCAGAGCCGTAAAGACGGTAGTCCACCTGCAGCGGACCGGCTGTCGGCATGGTGAGCAGAGCACCGAGCTCTGGACAGCCGACACCGCTCAGGTTCACATGCGAGAATCCTGTAAAGAAGCTGTTCTCGAAGCAGTACGGAGTCGACCACCATCTGCTGTCCTTGTCGTAGACATTCAGTTCCGACCCCATCACGTTGAATGGGGATACGGACATCATGCCGTTGGGACATACGGCCCCTGGATTTGTCGTGCCGAAATTGGTCGTCCCGATGAACGGGTCGACATAGTCTGTGGCCTTTGCGGCTTCAGCTGCGGAAGCAGAGCCGGCAGCCAGAAGAGCGGCGAGTGCAACTGTCAGTTTTCTTCTCATCAGTATTGTTATGCAAAAAGGACCTTGCCTGATACATGCCTGTCGTACGGCCTGTACCGCAAGGTCCATTGATGTTAAAGAATGTTTGTCCTTTTCGTGAATTCTATGATCTCAGGGATGTAACCGAATGAAAGTCCGGTCACCGTGTCTGCACATCCGTAGTATACGGCAACTCTTCCTGTCTGAGGGTCATGCAGTGCAGCGCAAGGGAAGCATACGTTAGGAACGTCTCCCGTGCACTCATAGAGAGTCTCTGGGTGGAGAAGATATGGACCTGAACGGGCGATCACCTTCCACGGCTGGTCAAGGTCCAGGAGGGCAGAACCGAACGAGTAGTTGTAGCCTTGGCAGGTGTGATGTACACCGTGGAAGAACATCAGCCATCCTTCAGAAGTCTCGATAGGGATAGGTCCTGCTCCTATCTTGCAGCACTGCCATGCGCTCTTCTCGAACGGAGACGGACCCATCACGAAACGGTGCCTTCCCCAGAATTCGAGGTCTGGCGACTCTGAGTAGAAGATATCTCCGAAAGGAGTATGTCCGGTGTCGCTCGGCCTTGAGAGAAGGGCGTAGCGTCCGTTGATCTTCCTCGGGAAGAGCACACCGTTGCGGTTGTACGGCAGGAATGCGTTCTCCAGCTGGTGGAATGTCTCGAAATCTTCGGTCCAGGCGATGCCGATTGTAGGGCCGTGGTAGCCGTTGCACCATGTAACGAAATACTTGTCATCGATCTTGCAGACGCGAGGATCGTATCCGTATACCCATTCTCCGACTTCCGGGATGTCGCACTGGAATCTGAGCGGCTTCGGATCGAGGTCCCACTTGATGCCGTTTTTTGAGAAACCTCTGTGGAGCGTCATTCTGATGTTGGTGTCATCGACGCGGAATACTCCGGCATAGCCGTCCTTGAAAGGAACGACAGCTGAGTTGAATATGCTGTTTGAGTCAGGAAGAAGGTTACGTGGAATCACCGGATTTGCGGAGTATCTCCACATGACATTGTTGTTGCCTGCCGGCCTTTCTTCCCACGGCATTCCCGGAAGGGGATTGCCTGCGATTTTTATTTTGCTGTCCATGTCTCTATAAAATGATATTGATTCTGTTTTTTATCTTGAAATGTCTGTTTTCCTTGTCCTTGTCAAGGGCGTTTCCGGAATTGACTTTATGACTGGTTTCTCATTCCTTCGCTGCTTCCTTGGCCGCATTGTCAGGATATGTGAACGGCAGGAACCTTGTCATTATGAACACAGGTATCACTGCAGCCATCACAACGATGAAGAATATCTTGTATCCCAGGGCATCGCTCAGGAAGCCGGATACGGCTCCTGTCACCATCACCGAAAGGTTCATGATGCCTGAAGCGAATGCATAGTGTGCCATCTGGTGCTTCCCTGGGGCTACCTGCTGCATCATGAAGAGTGTGAGTCCGACGAATCCGAATCCGTAGCCGAAGTATTCGACCACGATGCAGGATCCGATAAGCAGCACAGACTCCGGCTGTGTCCATGCCAGGAAAGTGTACACCAGGAATGGCAGGTTGAAGATGCATACCAGCGAGAAAAGAGTCTTCTTCAGTCCGAAATGGGCTATATAGTAGCCTGCAAGCAGGGAGCCGAGCACAAAGGCGGCAGCACCGAACGAGCCGTAGTACAGTCCGATCTGCTGCTCGCTGAGTCCGAGCCCTCCGACGGCCCTGTCCGCCTTGAGGAACAGAGGTACGATCTTGATGACGAAACCCTCGCCGAGACGGTAGAGTATGATGAATGCGATATAGAGCCAGATGTGCTTCTTTGTGAAGAAATCGCTGAGTACTGCCTTCAGTTCGTCAAGTACTTCCCCGGATGATTTCTTTTCCTGCGGTGCAGCATGGCTCGACGGAAGAGATATCCTGTGCCAGATGCTCAACACTATCAGTATTATGCAGCATGAAATCATTATTACTGTCCACGCCGGCAGCGCTGCTTCCTGAGCAGAGAGCCCGTTGCCTTCATAATGGTCCATCAATGTTCCGGCGATGTAGACCAGAAGGCCTGTGGCCATAAGTTTAGCCAGGTTATAGAACGCTCCTTGCCAGCCTATGAATCTTGCCTGGTCTGTCTTGGAAAGTTCTTCCATATAGAGTCCGTCCAGTGCAATGTCATGCGTAGCGCCGCTGAGCGCAATGACAGCAAGTATGGCTATTGATATTGCAAAGAAGTGGTCAAGATGGAGAGCCAGGGCGACAAGTCCGAAGCCTACTCCTGAGATAAGCTGGGTCGTGACGACAAAGAATTTCTTTGTCTTGAAAATCTCGAGGAAAGGGCTCCAGAGAAATTTTATTGTCCACGGGAACATTATGACAGATGTCCACAGGGCAATCTGGCTGTCTTCGATTCCCAGTCCCTTGAACATGAGTACACATACCATGTTGAGTATCACGAAAGGCATGCCCATCGCAAAATAAGCGCTCGGTACCCATGTAAGCGGAGAATGTTTATGCTGATTTGTTCCAGTCATCGGATATTGCTGATATTATGTGGTATGAAAATTTGCCGGATCCCCGGTCGGTAGTTGATGAAGATATCAGGAAAAGGTCATTCCGGATACATTATTATCAAGGATTCCTCGGATGTCATTGATCTTATGTGGCCGGTATTATATGAATTTCCCATGTGTCGGATAAAATATTCTACAAAAATCGTAAAATTTCTTAATAACTGCAAACAAAAACACTGAAACAAATTTTAAAAAAATATCACCACGCAGGGGGTCCGTCATGCCTGTCCGAGTGTCATAATATAGTTTTGCGGAAACATAAGGTTTCCCGTTTACCATATAATCACGTAGAATGGCACTGGAACATAATGACATCGACACTTATCTTTTGATAAGATTCTTCAGGTGTTCTGTAACCCCGGAAGAGGAAGCCCGCATAAGGACATGGCTGGCTGATGATCCTGACGGAAGTCATGCAGAACAATACAGGACAGCACATCTGATGTATTCCGGAATGCTTGTCCATTCGGACGCAGGCAGCCGTAATGCCGGCCGCAGGAGATATTCTTCCGCTTTCCGCAGACTGGCTCTGACTCTTGCCGCCTCTGCAGCTGCACTGCTGCTCGTATCCATATCTTCATACGTGGCGAACCGCCTGACGCTGGATGCCTTGTCTTCTGAGATGGAGAGCATCAAGGTCCCTGCCGGAACAAGTGTAGAGCTCACTTTGTCCGACGGATCTACAGTCTGGCTGAATGCTTGTACAGAACTTGAATATCCGTCTGCCTTTGCCAAGGGTGACCGGACTGTCAGGCTGATCTCGGGGGAGGCGATGTTCGATGTACAGCATGATGACAACAGACCATTCAATGTAGAGACCTTCGCATCTGTGATCACAGTCATGGGAACGAGATTCAATGTCCTGGCCGACAGTGAGAACGGAGAATTCTCCACAGCCCTTATAAGGGGCTCGGTAAAAGTGCGGAGCCTGATCCCTGGCGATGATTCAGAGTTTCTCCTGAATCCTAACGAGATGATACGCATGGACGGTGACGGCTTCAGGACCACCAGGTTTGAAGATTCTTCAAGGATCGAATGCTGGACGAAAGGTCTGGTGGATGTAGCCGGGGCGCCGTTTGACCGTCTCATGCAGAAATTCGAGCGGCTTTACGATGTCGATATCATAATAGACAGGCCTGAGCTGCCGGTCGTGAGATATACGTGGGGAAAGATACGTGTCTCCGACGGCCTTGACCATGCCTTGTCTGTCCTCGCAAAGGCATCGGACTTCACATGGGAACGTAACAATGATACAGGTGCAGTCATAATCAGATGAAACTCTCTTCCAGGCTGCCCCTACGCAGATGATGAATATCGTACAAATGTCAAATTACATTAATATTTAATATCAGATCTTATGAACAAACGTCTGTCAAATTCATTCTTCAGACTGTTTCTGCCTGTCATCTTGCTGGCTTGCGCTGCATTTGCGGCCCATGCCCAGGACCGGACAGGCATTACGCTGAAAATGGAGAATGTACCTCTTCAGGAGGTCATTGATGCCATAGAGCAGCAGTCCAGGTATCTTTTCCTGATAGATCATGTGGATGTAAATACACATGTGGATGTAGATGCCTTGAACCAGCCTCTTCAGGATGTCCTTGAAGAAATGTTCCGTGGAAGCGGGATCACTTGGGATATCCAGGGGACAAATGTATATATAACCAAGGCCCAGGAAAGTGAGGACGCCTCACGTCCGGAGGACAATGTCGTCTCCGGACATATAACCGACACATACGGCAACCCAGTCATCGGGGCCGGAGTCCTGGTAAAGGGGACTACTCTGGGAGCAGGAACCGATCTTGACGGAAACTTCTCATTCGAACTTCCTGCAGGCATGGATTCAGCTTCAATAGAAATCAGCTGCCTGGGATACAGGACGGTGGAGCTTCCTATAGGTGGCCGGAGAGTGTTCAATGTCACCCTTGAAGACGATTCCATAATGATGGAAGGAACTGTCGTTACGGCTCTGGGCATCAGGAGGGCGGAGAAGGCCCTTTCATATAATGTCCAGGAAGTGAAGTCCGATGAACTTCTCACCAACAAGGATGCGAATTTCGTCAACTCGCTCAACGGTAAGGTAGCAGGTCTGGTGATCAATGCTTCATCTTCAGGAGTCGGCGGAGCTTCCAAGGTCATCATGCGAGGCCAGAAGTCAATAGAACAGTCTTCGAACGCCCTCTATGTGATAGACGGTATCCCGATGTACACGACGGCAAAGTCTGCAGGTACGGAGTTCGGTTCCCAGGGAACAACAGATCCTGTCGCCGATATCAACCCGGAGGACATCGAGTCAATGACGGTCCTCACTGGTGCCGCCGCAGCCGCCCTCTACGGATCTGATGCTGCCAACGGTGCAATCGTCATCACGACCAGGCAGGGCCAGGCAGGCAAGACATCAATCACCATATCAAGCAATACCGAGGTATCTGCGCCTTTTGTCCTGCCACGTTTCCAGAACAGGTACGGTACAGGCAATCTCCAGTCGTCTTCAGGAGCCTCATACTACAGCTGGGGAAATCCGTTGAGCCAGTGGAACAACTATGGATTCAATCCTGGCAAAGACTATTATCAGACAGGTGTGACCGGCACTGAAAGCATATCATTGTCTACCGGTACGGACAAGAACCAGCTGTATGTCTCAGCTGCCGCCGTCAATTCAAGGGGTATCGTACCTAACAACAGGTATGACAGATACAATTTCACTGTCAGGAACACTACTTCGTTCTTCAAGGACAAGATGAAGTTTGACATCGGAGCAAGCTACATCCTCCAGGACGACCGCAACATGACCAATCAGGGAACCTACAGCAACCCTATCGTCGGAGCGTACCTTTTCCCTCTCGGAAACGACTGGGAAGACATAAAGATGTACGAGAGATGGGATCCTTCGAGAAACCTCTATACCCAGTACTGGCCGGCAGGGGCAGCCGGACTTACCATGCAGAACCCTTACTGGATCAACTACCGCAATCTCCGCGAGAACAAGAAGGACAGGTATATGCTCAATGCAGGTCTCTCATACCAGATACTTGACTGGCTCAGTGTGTCCGGAAGGATCAGGATAGACAACTCGCAGAACGAGTATACCGAAAAATATTACGCTTCAACCAACAATACCCTTACGGAACTTTCCGACAGGGGCCTCTACTCAGTTGCAGATACAAAGGACAAGCAGATATACGGAGATGTTCTTGTGAACATAAACAAGACATGGAAGGACTGGAGCCTGCAGGCTACTGCCGGTGCTTCATTCACAGACATGCGCTCGGATCTTCTTCAGGTGAGGGGACCTATTTCGGACGGAACTATAGAAGGCGAGAAAGCAGGACTTGCCAATGTGTTCAATGTGATGAACCTCAGCCAGTCCAAGACATCACGTCTGCAGTCAGGATGGAGGGAGCAGACACAGTCTGTCTTCGCTTCTGCTGAAATAGGATTTAAAGGAGCCTATTATCTGACACTTACCGGAAGAAATGACTGGCCGTCGCAGCTTGCCGGCCCGAATTCGAACCAGAGGTCATTCTTCTATCCTTCGGTCGGAGCTTCGGTAGTGCTCTCAGAGGTCATCGGCAATATGCCTGAAATGCTTGAGTACCTGAAGATCCGCGGATCATATGCGTCTGTAGGTGTGCCGTTCGAGAGATATATCGCAAATCCTATGTATTCATGGAACTCGGACAATACCTCATGGAACACCCAGACACAGTATCCTCTATACAACCTCAAGCCGGAAAGGACATCGTCATGGGAAGTAGGTCTTACGATGCGCTTCCTGAAGTATTTCAATCTGGATGCGACATATTATCATGCGCTTACCTTCAACCAGACCTTTGACCCTAAGATTTCTGTAGGTTCAGGATGGTCAAACATGTACGTGCAGTCCGGAAGTGTCCTGAACAATGGTGTTGAGCTCGCACTGGGCTTCAGCAACAGGTGGGGGATCTTCGGCTGGAACAGCAATTTCACCTTCTCGACCAACCACAACAAGATCCTGTCTCTCGCAGACAATGTAGTTGTGGAGGGTGTGCGTCTCGATATCCCTCAGCTTGATATGGAAGGCCTTGACCAGGCTCACTTCATACTCAGGGAAGGAGGTTCTCTCGGAGACCTGTATTCTCTGGTCGACCTGAAGAGAGACAGCAACGGCATGATATATATAAATGAAAAAGGTCAGGTCACCAAGGAGAACATAAGCGATCCTGACAAATATATCAAGCTCGGAAGTGTGCTCCCGAAGGCAAATCTTGCATGGAACAACAGTTTCAATATAGGCAATTTCAACATCGGGTTCCTGATCACTGCCAGAATCGGAGGTATCGTATACTCAAAGACTCAGGCAATGATCGACGGTTTCGGTGTCTCGGAAGCCTCGGCTCTTGCAAGGGACAACGGAGGAGTGCTCATCAACAATGGTGATCTGGTCAACGCCCAGTCCTGGTACCAGACAGTCGGAGAGTCTTCACCTGTGCCTCAGTATTACACATATTCAGCCACAAACGTGAGACTTCAGGAAGCTTCCATCGGATATACATTCCCTCGCAAGATGTTGAATAATGTGTGCGAACTCACTCTGCAGCTTGTGGGACGCAATCTGTGGATGATATACAACAAGGCTCCGTTCGATCCTGAATCAGTCGCCTCAATGGACAACTACTATCAGGGCATAGACTATTTCATGCTTCCGAGCACCAGGAACATAGGTTTCAACATCAGACTTAAATTCTAAGGAGACGTATCATGAAAATGAAATCAATAACTATGGCGATCGTGGCTGCTGCGGCTTTGGCCGGCACATCATGTACTGCCAACTATCTTAAGATAAATACCAACCCGTATGAGGTCTCCAAGGAACAGATGGAGGCAGACGGCTACGGAATGGGGGCGGCTCTCAACGGAATGGCAGGAGTCGTAATATCCACCAACGTCAATACGGCCCAGTTTACGGAAAACCTCTTGGGCTGCACCCAGGGCGGCTATTTCGGTGACACAGGTTCATGGCGCTACACCATATCCCAGTTCGATGCCACCGATGACTGGACCCGCGTATTCCTGGCCAGTGACCAGGTCATCCCGCTTTTCTACTCAAATTATACTGAGCTTCACCACATTACCGACGACCCTGTGCCTCTTGCAATCGCAGATGTACTGAAAGTCGCTGTCATGCACCGCGTGGCGGATACGTACGGACCTATCCCTTATACAAAGATAGGTGCCGATGGTCAGATTGCCGTGCCTTATGATTCGGAGAAGGTCGTCTATGAGACAATGATCGATGAACTGGGCGCAGCAGTGGATACCCTGGTCAAATATTCTGTGGCAGCTATTCCTGCTACATCAGACTATGTCTACGGCGGAGACATCTCCAAGTGGGCGAAGTATGCCAATTCCCTCAGACTGCGTCTTGCCATGCGTATCGTCAATGTTGACAGGGACTTTGCCAAGGCAGCGGCTGAAGAGACGGCAGCAAGTCCTGCAGGATACATAAGCGGCACATCGGATATGGCTGTATTCTCCTCATTCGGTACTTCAGGCAACCCGATATATGCTGCCGCATGGTACAACGTTGCCGATATCGACGGCCATGCCTGCCGGACAGGCGGTGAATCACATGCTTCAGCGGATATCACAAGCTATATGAATGCCTACCAGGATCCGCGTAGATCTGCCTATTTCATAGACTCCGAATGGCCTGGACAGCAATACTGCGGGATCCGCCGCGGCATAGAACGTCCGGCAATCAATGTGGCCGGACATAAGTATTCAGGCATAAACATTACTTCACAGTCACCTCTCGTCTGGATGAACGCCGCCGAGGTAGCCTTTCTGAAGGCAGAGGCCGCCGGCGTGTATGGCTTTGACATGGGAGGAGATGCGCAGCAGTTCTATGAGGAAGGAATACGTCTTTCATTCTCCCAGTATGGAGTAGACGGAGCAGATGCATATATGGCGCAGGATACGAAGGTCACGGTATCATACGATGATCCTTGGACTGACCAGAACCCGAATGGCCGTGTCGAGCCGTTCACTGTGCCGTCAGTCAAGTGGCATGATGACGAGTACATGCAGCAGAGGATAATCATCCAGAAATGGATAGCAAACTGGATCCTTGGCAATGAAGCCTGGGCTGATTACCGCCGTACGGGTTATCCGGAGCTCTTCCCGGCAAGTGAAGCCGGCAACAGGAATCCGGCTGTCGTGAATTCTTCAAGAGGTGCCCGCAGGATGCCTTATCCTCAGGCCGAATATACGAACAATCCATATATGGGTGACGCTGTGGCTATGCTGGGCGGTCCGGACAATATGGGTACAGACCTCTGGTGGGCAAAGAAAGACTGACAGCAGGGAGTCATATCAGTGAATATAATATAAAGTAAAATAATAATGGAACAGAAAAATATGAATGACAAGGCTTGGCATGGCGCAAGGAAGGCTGTCTCCAAGGCTGCGGCGTTTGTTTCGGCGCTTGGTCTGATGACTGTTGCCTCATGCTCGGACTGGACTGTACCGGAGTCCATGGGAATAGACTCCCAGGGACTTGGCCAGCAGTATCCTGAGCTTTATGCAAGATATCTTGAAAATCTCAAGGAATATAAGGAAGGACCGCATAAGCTGTCAGTCGGCTGGTTTGACAACAGCGCTTCTGTCCCTTCAGGGCAGGCTGACAGGCTGACAGCCCTTCCGGACAGCATGGATGCTGTGGTGCTGATGTATCCTGATATGGTTGAGGCCTGGGAACTTGACGAGATGGCTTCAGTAAGGAGTACCAAGGGGACCAAGGTCCTCTATCATATCGACTATGCTTCTGCACCTGGCACATCTGAAACCGGAGAGTCGGCAGACGGGGCAGCGGAAATGACACCTGATGAGGCAGCTGTAGAAATTTCTGCATGGATGGACAAGATTCTTCCGATGTGTGAGGAGAATGGCTTTGACGGCATTTCTGTATGGTATGATCCTCTGGAACTTTCACATCTTGAGGATGCTGCACGGGAGTATGAGACGGCCCGTCAAAATGCTTTCGAGACAGCATTGTCCGGATGGATTGCAGCAAACCCAGACAAGATGCTGATCCTTGAGAGCAATTATCCTTATCTTGTATCAGACAAGTCAATCGTTGAAAACGCAGACCTGCTGGCAGTACATACGGAGGAGGCAGAAAGCATCTACGATGTGGAGAGCGAGGTCAGGAATCTTGAAATGGACGGTGTCCCGTCAGACAGGTTCCTTGTGATGGCAGATGCCGGCTCATCTTCAGTGCCAGGGTCCGGATATATCAATGATGCTGATGGCCAAAGTGTCGATGCCATATCTGAGATCGCTTGGCTCGTCGCTGAACCTCATGAGGGACTGGAACTCGCAGGCCTGGGAATCTGCAGCATACGCAATTCATATTTCAATGCTGATCTCATATATGCGCAGGTCCGCAGGGCAATATCAATCATGAATCCTATTTCAAACCGTTAGAACAGTGATGAAATCCAAAATATTGAAAACTTTGTTCCTGGCTTTTGCAGCAGTTGCCGCTTCTTCGTGCCAGGAAAGGGAGTGGACATATGACAACAAGGTGTTCATCTCCGGAGACCAGGTCACAAGCACAGTGCTCAAACCGAGTCTCACTTCTCTTGATTTCTCAATTACCGCTTCGGTAGCCCGTCCGGTCGACAAGACCGTGGAAGTGACATTCGCATCCGACCCGTCTCTGGTCGAAGTATATAATGCGATATATCATGACGATGCCATCCTGTTGCCTGATGCGAACTGGTCCATGGCTTCTGCAGCATCAAGAATCGCAGAAGGTACCGTAGAGTCATCCCCTGTAGACCTGCATTTCTCAGGCCTCGGTGACCTGTCTCTGGAGGAGGGCTATGTCCTGCCTGTCACCATCGCTTCTTCTGGCATTGAAGTGCTCAGTTCTGCAAAGACTGTCTACTATGTCTTCAGGGGCGGTTCTCTGATCAATGTAGTTGCTGATCTCGAGAAGTCAAATTACATAGAATTCCCGTCATTCAAGGAAGGCGCTGCCAGTGCAGATCCTTTCAGAAGCCTCACGGATTTTACTCTGGAAGCACTTATCAATGTACGTCAGTTCCTTCCTGGTATCCAGACAGTCATGGGAATGGAAGGCAAGCTGCTGATCAGGATCAGTGACAACGGACTTGAACCGAACCAGCTTCAGGTTGTAACCCCTGCAGGAAATCTGCCGCAGGCAGGTGATGCGACATCGGTCTGTGCTCTTACTCCAGGCAAATGGACACATATCGCTGTGACAGGAAATTCCCAGACCGGAGAACTCACTGTCTATTTTGACGGCGAAATAGCAGCAAGCAAGGTGATGGGCAACTGGGGAACCATTGACCTTGTGACTCCAGGAAAATCAGCCAAAGGTGACCAGTATTTCCATATCGGATATTCTTATGAATCTGGACGAGAGATGGACGGAATGATAAGCGAATGCCGTGTATGGAACAAGGTCCGCACACAGGAAGAGATAAGTACCGCCCAGTATGAGGTCGAACCTGAGTCCGAGGGCCTTATCGGCTACTGGAAATTTGATGAAGGCCAGGGAAGTACAATTACAGACTATACCAAGTACGGCAACAACGGGACAGCACATGATCCGAACCTCCTGTGGGTATCTGTGTCCATTCCGGAGATAGGGAAATAATCCTTAAAACGATCATTTGTTATGGAAAAAAGATATATGAAAGGAATCATAAGCATTCCTCTGGTTGCAGCGGTAATGGCCGCAGCAGGTATTTCCGTGAATTCATGTTCGGAGACAATAGATATCCCGGGTAATGTTGACCCTTCATCCCTTGAGAATACTCTTGCTGTAAAGGGATTTCTCAAAGTCCCGGATAATCCAAGGATGAAAGTCGTGGAGATTCGGACTGAGCCTGTGACCATACATCTTCAGGCCGCTTTGAGCAACACATGCAGCAGTATCGCTGAATTTACTTTCAACACATCCATGTATGGATCGCTTGCCACAGCGTACAATCAGGAGCACGGCACCTCTTTCGAGGCTCTTCCTGAGTCATGCCTCACCCTAGAAGACCGGGGCGTGGCAGCTGTTGCACCAGGTGACCGCGAATCCTATATCCTTGATCTGAAGATTGTCCCGGACGGTCTGGAAACAGGGAAGACATATATCCTGCCTGTCACCCTGGTATGCAGTACTCCGGAAGTAACTGTAACGGAAGAAGATAAGGTAACATACTTCCTTATAAAGGCTCTGGGTGAACGTCCTTCTGCAGCAAAGGCTTCAGGGATTGTCTCGATAGTATATGTCGAGGTCAACGGTTACAACCCCCTCAATGCCGGTGAATGGACATTGACAACAAGCGGAAAGCCTCTCTTCGACATTGTGAACATATTTGCAGCGAACATAAAGTTCGATGAATCGACAGGACGGCCATATCTGAGCTTTAACCCTAATGTCAAAGCCATCCTAAGCGGCAGAGACAAATATATAAAGCCTCTCCAGGACAAAGGCATGAAGGTCAGTCTGAGCGTCTTGCCTGACCATGACGGAGTAGGCTTCGCAAATCTGACAGATGCTGATATAAGGACTTTCGCTGCTGAACTCAAGTCTGTCGTTGAAACCTACGGACTGGACGGAGTTGACTTCGATGATGAGTATGGCGAATATTCATCTCACAACCGTCCTGGATTTGAAGATCCAGGCTCCCTGCCTTATGCCAAGCTCTGCTATGAAGTCAAGCGTATCATGCCGGACAAGCTCTGTACTGTGTATTTCATAGGATCTGCTACCGAGGGCTTTGAAACAGATATCGAGGGTATGGAACCTGGAGATTTCATAGACTATTCATATTTTTCCAGCTATGGTTCATGGAGTGAGGCTTATATGACGATAAAAGGTATGGAGAGAAACCAGTGGGGGCCATATCCATGGGATATGACAGACTTCGCCAGTGCCGGCAGCATCATGACTTCACAGGTGCGCAGCGGCGGATATGGAGTGCAGGTATTCTATGACCTTAGGACTTCAGACGATCCGAATGTCCCTTCAGGAAGATATGAGAGTACGTTCAACCTGATGTGCCCTATCCTTTATGATGAAGGCGCGACACATTCAGGAATCGACCATGAAAAGGACTGGTAATGATGATCCGGCAATATACCAAACAGTATCAGTACAATTAAATATATATGATAGTATCATGAGAAAATTAATATACTTCCTTCCTCTTCTGCTGACAGCAGTCTCATGCTCGGACTTGGCTGTAGAGAACGTGGAGCAGGATAATTCACAGATAGAGATAAGTGTCTCATCTCTGTCTTTCCTCAATTCCGGAGAACCGTCCGGTGATGCTTCTGTCACTGTGACAAGCAGCGGGGACTGGACACTCATTGGCAAGACTTCCTGGATCCATCCTTCATCCAAGGAAGGAAAGTCCGGAGAGACGGTTACTTTCACGGCTGATCCGAATCCTGGTATTGAAAGCCGTACAGAAGTCTTTTCTTTTGTGTGCGGCAGCCGTACGGAGAAGCTCTACATAATGCAGAAGTCAAGTGATGCGATAGAACTCTATAAGGACAGCTTCTCAATCCCGATGTCCGGAGGGCAGATTGCTGTCAGAGTCAGTGCAAATGATGAAGTCTCAGTAGAGATACCTGCCGAATGCGCTGAATGGGTGGAACAGGTCGGGTCCCCTTCGTCAAAGAGCCTTGATCTCAATGTGTTCTACTTCAATATACAGCCTACTGACGAGTATGCTGACCGAATCTGCAGACTCGGCTTTACGGCAGGAGAGACAACTGCCTATGCTGAGATAACCCAAGACAGAAAGGCCGAACTTAGGGTGGACAATCCGGAATATCAGGCAGGATCATCCGGAACTGTACTAAAGGTCACGGTGCATACCAATCTTGCATATTCAGTAAGTGTCCCTGACAATATGTCCTCATGGCTGGAATATACTCCTGATCCCAATGCTGGAGAGGAACCGTCAGGGCTTGTAGAGAGAGTCGAGACATTCCTCGTAAAGACATCTCCGAGTGCAGCTTCCAGGGCAGCTATGGTTGTCCTGAAGCCTGTCGGTGCCGATCTGTCCGATGCATCCTTTGTGATTATCCAGAAAGGTACTTCACCAGTGTATGTTGAGATTCCAGATGCTAATTTCCGTAAGGCACTTGCATCATATGCCTACATCATAGAAGGTGAGGGAACTCAGTGTGAAGTGACGGAGACCGGTATTTCGGCTACAGATCTTGACATATCAAGTCGGGATATCTCAGATATAACCGGCATAGAGTATTTCACAGGTTTGAAGACCCTGAATTGCCGCAACAACAATATCCGGAAGATAGACCTGTCAAATACCGGCATAAACATTACTTACAGCAGCAAGACTTATATAGATGGTAATCCTATTGAAGATTTGAAGCTGAACAGTGCATCAAATTCACTCTCACTTCAGGCCAAGGATAACTATTATCCGGATCTGTTGGGCCTTACAGGAGCAGACGGGACTTCCTCCACGTCCATAAAGATCACAGGAGAAGCTATAATGTATGTCTATCTGGCAAACAACACCAGCCTTAAGATGATCAATCTGTATAATTGCCCGTCTATCCTGGGCACGATGTACTGTAGCTTCACTAATCTTACCGGATGTTCTGTCTATCTCAACCCGAAGACTGAAATCAACAACCAGATTCCGGGTGTGACATTCTATCAATGGAATCCGGAGCAGTGAGACAGATGAGAGCAGTGGAACAGATATATATTCTCTTCAGGTAATCTCGCCTGTCAGAAGCAATGAGGCCTTAGGCTAGAGAACAGTGATATCTGCGAAAGCACAATCGGGGTCTCATGACATCGGGCAGATTCATTCCCAAAATATATTCCGGGGGCAGTTTCCAAGAATCCTTGGTCTGCCCCCGGAATTTTTGTTCCATAAGCTTGTCTTTAGAATGAAACGGCGGGTCAGGAACAATTATTTTTGATGTCTTGGAAAGATTGTTCCGGGAGGTTCCCGGTTATATGTCTTGGGATAGAAAAAAAAGAGTAAAAAAAGAGAGAAAAAAGTCTTCATAGCTGGTTTTTCGTATGTCTCTGAACTACAATCTGTTGGTATCGGAGGTAGATTTTCGTCGGAAAAAAGATGCAAAAAAGATGAAAAAAAAGTGGGAAAAAGTTTGGAGGGAAAGAAAAAAGGTGTACCTTTGCAATCCCGTTCGGGAAGAAGGGGTACGGAAAGAGAGACAGAG